>JAEWDP010000017.1 GCA_023390055.1 Pseudomonadota bacterium
ACGATGTCCCTCCCCTTTTGGCTGCACGACATGAAAACGGCCACGGTGAAATGCGTCAATGGTTTCCGGCATCTGCACTCAGCCTCGAAGCTCCGATGCCAGACCGGCATCGATAAGAATGCGCCGCGCCTCGTCGGCGCGATCTTTCACGACTAAAAGCCGTCTGGGCAGCAGGCCGAGCGATCCTTCAAGGATGCTCATGCCCTGGTCGGCAATCATGCAATGAATGCCGGCATCACGCATCAAGCTCTCGGCAAAGGAGAGCAAGACGGCATCATTGGTGCGAATGAGTTCATCCATGGATCCGATTTCACATTTCAGCGTTTGGCAATTTGCATCTGGGACGGTATAGGGCCAGTTCTATAGACCGTCACGGCATTTGAACAGGAGACCGGATCCTTGGGCGTCGTCGTATCGCTTGAAGAAGGCAAGAAGAAGCCCGCTTCCGTAAAGCCCCTTGTTGACCTCACCAGGGCCGACATGGAGCGGGTAAACCAGTTGATCCTGTCGAAGGCGGGATCAGATGTCCAGATGATCCCGGAAGTTGCCAATCATCTGATATCTTCGGGAGGCAAGCGCCTGCGCCCGATGCTGACGCTCGCGGCCGCATCGCTGTTCGGTTACGAGGGTGCAGGCCATGTAAAGCTTGCGACCAGCGTGGAGTTCATGCACACGGCGACCCTTTTGCATGACGATGTTGTGGATGAAAGCGATCTGCGGCGCGGCAAATCGACCGCCCGTACGATCTGGGGCAACCAGGCGAGCGTTCTGGTCGGCGATTTCCTGCTCGGCCAAGCATTCCGGATGATGGTCGACGTCGGATCACTGGATGCACTCGACGTATTGTCCACTGCTGCCGCCGTCATTGCCGAAGGCGAAGTATTGCAATTATCCGTCGCCAAGAACATGGAAACGACGGAAGATGACTATCTGTCCGTCATTCGCGCCAAAACGGCAGCCTTGTTTGCTGCGGCAGCCGAGGTCGGCCCGATCATCGCAGGAACCGACAAGGCGGGCCGTGACGCGCTTAAATCCTATGGCATGAATCTCGGCCTCGCCTTCCAGCTTGTCGACGACGCACTGGATTACGGCGGCACTGCTGCCGACCTTGGCAAGAATGTCGGAGACGACTTCCGTGAGGGCAAAATCACCCTTCCAGTCATCCTCACCTATCGTCGCGGGACGGCTGAAGAACGGGATTTCTGGCGCAATGCCATCGAAAAGGGCAAGAATACGGATGATGCGCTGGAGCATGCCCTCAGCCTCATCAAGAAATACGATGCTTTGCACGATACGATCGCGCGCGCCGTCCACTATGGTACGATTGCCCGTGATGCGCTGGCGCCCCTGCCAGCCTCACCCTACAAGGCCGCTCTCATGGAAGTGATCGATTTCTGCATCCAACGCGTCAACTGACGGCATCACAAGACTGCGAGTTTCTTGCGGTCCTGCACCAAAAAAGCCATGCTGTCAGTGAATCAATCGGAGCGGGTCGCTGGCGGCAGCCGCCGCGTCACGTTTAGCGAAAGGCAACTTTATGCGGCAGAAATCCACTCTTCTCTTGCTCTCCGGCACGGTGCTGGCGATGGCTCTTGCCTTTTCGGGCACGCCAAATGCCGCGACACCTCAGGAAGAGCAGACGGAAAAGAGCGTCACCTTCGAGCCAGCCAATGTCCAGTCGTTTGCAGGAGCCTTTCTTGCCGCCCGCACGGCCGATATAGATCACGACTATGCCACTGCTGTCACGCTCTACCGCAAGGCGCTGGAGTTTGATCCGGCCAATCTTGAAATCCGCGAACGGCTGATGATCTCCCTTCTTTTGAATGGTGACTTTGATGAAGGGCTGGAAGAGGCCGAAGCCCTCAAGGACGACGCTGCTGTCGAGCGCATCACCTCCATCATTCGTGGCCTCGATGCGATCCGTGATGGGCGTTATGATGAAGCAAAGTCGCTCTTGACCTATAGCGGTCCCAACGACCTCGATCGTCTGACACATACGCTGATCAGCGCCTGGGCAGATGTCGGTGCCGGCAATGTAAAAGCGGCGCTTAAGGCTGTGCGTGACATGGAAGGCCCTGAATGGTTCAAGGTCTTCACCGAATATCACCTGGGAACCATGGCACTCGTTGGTGGCAACAAAAGTGTCGCGCGGGTGCACCTGACGGCCGCCATCACCGACAAGGAAGCCATCGCCACCGCGCCCGATACGTTCATGCGTGCGGTCATGGCCCTTGCACGCCTTGAAGCCGCCGAAGGCAATCAGCAAAAAGCGCTTGATGCCATCGCGGTCGGTGACGGAATGATCAACAACTACGCACCGCTCAAGGCGTTGCGCGAAAGCATCGAGAAGGGTGAAAAACCCGCGCAGCAGGTCGATGACGCAACCGATGGCGCTGCTGCGGTGCTGTTTTCAATCGGCGCCGCCCTCAATCGCCAGGGCGCAGAAGACATGGTGTCGCTCTATCTCAAGGTTTCTCATGCGCTTGACACGGAAAGTGCTGATACGCTGATCCTCCTTGGAGGCATTTCCGAGAAGCTGAAACAACCGCAACGTGCGATCGACTACTATCAGAAAGTGCCGCAAGGCTCTCCGATGCGACGCATTTCCGAGCTTCAGCTTGGTCTTGCGCTTGCAGAGACAGACAAGGTCGCCGAGGCGAAAGATCACCTGAAGGAACTGATTGCCTCTGATCCGGATGACATTCGAAGCTACCTCGCCTATGGCAGCGTCCTGTCGGAAGCCAAGGACTATGCCGAAATGGCCGCCAATTACGACAAGGCTGTCGAGGTCATCGGCCCGGTTCCGAAGAGAGGCGACTGGACGGTCTTCTTTCAGCGCGGCATTGCCTATGAACGGCTGAAGGAATGGGAAAAGGCGGAGCCGAACTTCACGAAGGCCCTCGAGCTCAATCCGGAACAGCCGCAAGTCCTCAATTATCTCGGCTATTCATGGGTCGACAAGGAGATCAACCTGGAAGAGGGTCTCGACATGATCCGCCAGGCTGTCGAGCTTCGCCCCGATGACGGATATATCGTCGATTCGCTTGGCTGGGCCTATTTCAGAATGGGTGAGTTCGAAGATGCGGTGAAGGAACTGGAGCGCGCCGTGCAGCTTCGTGCTGGCGATGCAACGATCAACGACCACCTTGGAGATGCCTATTGGCGGGTCGGCCGCAAGCTGGAAGCCGTCTACCAATGGAACCGGGCATTGATTTCGGAAGGTGTCGATGTCAACCGCGAGGAGATCAAGGAAAAGATCGAAAAGGGGCTGGCGCCACTAGATCCGACCTCAACGACTGCGAAAAACGGTGCAGACGAGCCAAAGTCACCTGAACCGGTCCCGGCAACTCCGGACAAGAAATCCTGATCAATGCTTGCCGAGCAGGCACCCTGCGACCCTCATTCTGGATCTGATGAGACGCCCAACATTTGCGAACTGGCGCCGGCCAAGCTCAATCTTGCCCTTCACGTCACAGGACAGCGCGCTGACGGCTATCACCTGATCGAGACTATCGTCACCTTTGCCGACGTCGGCGATCGGCTGCATTTTTCACCAGCAGACGAGGATTGCCTTACCGTTTCCGGTCGTTTTTGCGAAGGCCTGACCTTCGATCCGGCTGACAATCTTGTTGCCCGTGCCCGCGACAGCCTGCGCGGATATCTGCAAGAAACCGGGCGCAAGGCACCGTCAGTTTCAATTCACCTGGAAAAGAACCTGCCGATCGCATCGGGGATCGGGGGCGGATCGGCCGATGCGGCAGCAACGTTGAGGGGGCTCCTGCGCCTTTGGAAGGTGGCGGACGTAGAAGACGAGGAGATCGACCGGCTGGCTCTCACACTTGGTGCCGATGTACCGATGTGCTTGCAAGGCAGGCCCGCGATTGCCCGTGGCGTCGGCGAATTGCTGACACCCTTGCCGAAACTGCCGCAGCTCGCGCTCGTCCTTGCCAACCCGTTGATCGGCGTCTCGACGCCCGAGGTCTTTTCGCGTCTTGCCTCACGCAGCAATTCTCCACTGCCCCCGCTTTCAGACGGCAGATGGATCGACATCCTAGCAAAGTTGCGCAATGACCTCGAAGAACCGGCAATCCAGCTCGTCCCTGAGATCCGCGACATATCCGATCTTCTTACATCGCACGGTGCAAGCCTCACCCGCATGTCCGGCTCCGGCGCCACCTGTTTTGGGATATTTCCCGCCGCAAAGCTTGCCGATCAGGCGGCCTCGAGCTTGCAGGCTATACACCCTGACTGGTATTTCCAGGCGACAAGAACCATTTCCGGAAACATCCCATGAACCGTATTGATGAGAACCGCCCCTTCATTCCTGTCGGCATTGCCGTCCTGACGGTGTCGGATACCCGTACGCTCGAAGACGACAAGTCCGGCGGCACACTTGCCGACCGCATCACCCGTGCGGGTCATGTGCTGAAAGCCCGGGCGATTGCAACCGATGACGTGGACGTTATCAGGACGCAGGTCCGCAACTGGACACTCGATCCTGAAATCGACGTGGTCATCACTACCGGTGGAACCGGCTTTACTGGCCGCGACGTGACGCCCGAGGCGGTGGAACCTTTGTTTGAGAAGCGAATGGACGGTTTTTCCGAAGTGTTTCACCGTATATCCTACGACAAGATCGGCACGTCCACGATCCAGTCGCGAGCAACGGGCGGCGTCGCCAATGCAACTTTCATCTTTGTGCTTCCGGGTTCTCCAGGCGCTTGCAAGGACGCCTGGGACGGAATACTGGCAGCACAATTGGACTATCGCCACATGCCCTGCAATTTCATCGAGATCATGCCGCGGCTGGATGAACACCTCAAGCGCGGAGCCAACAGTTAGGAGGAGCGAGGCTGTGCCTTCCTCCAGGGGTTATCGACGTGACGCCGCTGTCTGG
>JAEWDP010000023.1 GCA_023390055.1 Pseudomonadota bacterium
AAGCCTGAAGTGGCTGAAAATGGCTGCTTAGTGCGGAAACATCCAAATCTGAAAATGCTAAGATGTTGAAATAGCGAGATTAAAATTTGGAGTCGCCTCTAAATTCCAAGTTTGGCAGAAGTCGGGAAATAACCCGCCGTTACCCCGACAAGCGTACCGATAAGTAGTGCCGCGCCGTTTGCCACGAGACCGATAATCAACGAGGTCTGTGCGCCATAGAGAACGCGCGAGAACAGGTCCCGGCCAAGAAGATCCGTTCCGAACCAGAACATTTCGTTGGGAGGTAATGGCGCACCTTCGATCGTGAGCCCATCGAAAAATTGCTCGTAGGGATTGAACGGTGCCAGCCACTTCGCAAAGACCGCGCCGGACACACATATGACAATAATGAAAATCCCCAGGAGCGCGAGTTTGCGCTTTGCCAGTCGACGTATTACAGAAGGCCGGCTATCCGGCATATCCAAGGGTTCAGGCGAAGTCGATGCATCTGCCATCGTTGGTGCCCCTCTCATTCGAGTGGTTTGCCACAAGCCGGACGGCGGCGGCCTCGATTGTCACGCGCCAAGACATCGCGGTCTGGCGCAAAAGTTCATATGCTTCAGCCTCGGTTTTGCCTTTCATCACGAAGATCATGACAGCGCGCACGACGGTCTGGCGTGCTGAGAGGCGGTTCTGGAGGTCGGCGATCAGCGTCTGGGAGGCGTTGGCGCGATCAAAATTGCTGCGTGCGACGAGCAAAGCCGCGTAGACGCCCTTGTCGCTGATTGGCTTGAGCATTTGCGCATGTGCACCGAGCTCCATCGCCCACTTCAAACGCCCCGGCGCTTCTGAGCCGATCAATGCAATCATCGGCATAGGCGACTGGCCGGGAGCCCACGGGAACTGTTCGTTGTGCCCCATATCAGCATCGTAGAAGATGAAATCCGCCCCGATCGCTTCGGCGGGAAGTTCCGGCCACGCCTCGCGAACTTCAAGTCCGATTACGCGTAGCTGACGGACCAGCCCCTGAACGGACGGGTGCGGTCGGTGCAGGATCCATGATGTCGCCCCGCCCAGGTTTTCAGTCCTGATACGCCTCATGATACAACCTTCAACATTGGATCAGACTGTGTGATTTGCAGGCCATGTGTCAGATAAGGGTCAGCCCGCGTCGTCGGCAGCCGCTTGATCTCTTCAAAACGATCGTTTCTGAGCTGGGCAATAATGGTGGGCTGGCATGCGTGCAGATGTGCAGGATCAAGTCGAGATGTGTGGCCTGTGTTGGCAGCCGTGTCTAACAACTCCGCCAAGGAGAGGGCTTCGGCGCCCGAGCGGCCGTGAAGCAGAAAGGCCAACTCGTGCACGGACTGGCGCGCCATTTCATAAAACGATCCTCCGAAGCCGCCGTCTGGCTCAAACCATGGTCCTGCGGAGACGAGACCTTCGGCGGCTCCAGCGACTGCCTTGATTTCGCATTCGGTAAAGTTACACGACAGCACGGTCAGGCCTCCGGTGAAACCAGGTTCCTGCTTCAGTTTCGCAAGCCGCGCCAGAAACGAATAGGAACTGTCACCAACGAGCGAGTTTAATATGAAATCCGGCTTCAGTGCCCGAATGTCACGAATGATATGATCAAGTTCAGTATCTCCGAGCGAAAGGTAACGGTCGCCCAGAACCTGTCCATCCACTGCCGCAATTTTCTCGCGGGCTATCTGCGCCATTTCCCAACCCCATATGTAGTTGGAACCAACGAGATAGGCTCGCGTACCAAGCGTCGGCAATGCCCAGTCAAGGAGCGGTAGCAGGTGCTGGTTGGGGCAAGAATGCATGTAGGCCACGCGCTCAGATGCCTCAAAACCTTCATAAGGCACTGGATACCAAAGAACTCCGTCAAACCGATCGAGCTCCGGTATGACCTCCTTGCGGCTTGCAGATGTAATGCAGCCGAACATGTGGCGGACCTCAGAACCGCGCAGCATTTCCCGGCATAATGGCGCGTAACGGTCAAGCCGTCCCTCGGGGTCACGCTCGACAACGCGAAATGCAACGTCGAGATCAGGATCTGCGTTCACCTCGTCCACACCACGGAGAACGCCGCCACGGCTGGCACGGGACAAGGCGGCATACATGCCACCTTGTGAAAGAAGAACGCCAATATTTACGACCCGCTTCATTAGAATCCCAATAGAAAAAGCCCCGCGCCGACACGCGCAAGGCGCGGTCGTAACGGGGCTCGGATGCCAAGTATTTAGCTCACTCTATCGTCAGATGCCGCGTATTGGAAGGAAAATTACCGCGGAAAGCTGATGAACGTCATTATCGCATCCAAATCATGCTCCGCGACGCAATAAATCTGCAGGCTTTTCGTGAGTGAGACACTGAGGAGGTTCGCTAGAGTATCGCAGTGCGCCCAGTGGGGATGGGTTGGCGAACGGGTAAGCCATGCAGCAGCGAATATTGCCCCTCAAATGCGGCGGAACGGAACACCATTCTCGAGGCCACATATGTCCTCACTTAGTCAGCAGTTTTTCTGGACCAGAGAACCGTCTTCCATGAACACACCTGCTTTCTGTGCAGGATCGTTGCACTGGAACAGTAAGCCTTGAGCCGTGAACTCTTTGTATCCCTGCAGGATGAAGTCGAACTGCCGCCATGCCTTCAATCGCTGATTGTACAGGTTGTGGCAGGTGGTCGGCTTTTTCGCCGTCGCCTTCTCCGATCACTGGCTAGAAGGCAAGGCCGGTAAGCGCTTCCTGTCCTTCGGCGTCGTCGCCTCGATGGCGGTCGCATCGGTGTTCTGGTGGGGCGGCTGGTGGTGGCAGAGCGCCGCCGCGCAGTCCGGCCAGGACGAAAACTACGGCTGCGGCCTGGTCGCGGTGTCCGGGGTCTTCGCCCTAGGTATCCTGTGGCGTAATTTTGTCGGCGCGAAATGGCCCTACGCGATCTTGGGCACCGCCTTGCAGGTTGCGATTGCGTGGTATTTCTCCATGGCGCTCGCCCTGTTCGTCGTGGTCCTGTTGATGGGTGGCAGCTTGCCAGCCATCGGCGGCGCATCCCGGCCGATCCCCGAAACCCGGCACGTCTATATCAATCGTGGCGGTTACTGCGTTTCCCGAACGTCGATCTGCGTTCGACCAGCCCCCTCGCTGAGGGCGTAAACTGGTTACGCGCGGATGGCGCGCGCCACCATGTCCGGGGCTTGCTCGATCACCTTGAGAAAAAGCATGGCGGCGCGATCCGGCTGGCGGCGATGCTGCTCCCAATCCTTGATCGTGCCGGCCGGAAGGCCATACCGCTTGGCAAATTCGGCCTGCGACAGGCGCAGCCGCTTCCGAATGGCGGCGACGTCAATGGATTCAGGGACGTAAACGGCGGCAGGTTCCGCGCGCCCTTCCGCGATAGCGAGCGCTTCATTTGCGCTCTGGATAAGCTCTTTTCCGAAAGTCATGCCTTCCTTTCTCTGTCTGTAGGCATCTGCCAGCTTGGGAAGAATACGGGCAAGTTCGTTCCGCTCGGCTTTCGAGAGGTTGCCTTTCTCGTTTTTCCCGTAGATCGCGAGGGCGAAGACGGGAATGTCACCGCCCCCAAAGTAGTGAATGGTGCGAAATCCGCCGCTTTTCCCCTGACCTTCGCGGGCATGGCGCAGCTTGCGCGCGCCGCCTGTTCCGGCCATCACCGCCCCGGCTTCGGGATCGGAAGCGATCACCGCGACAATTTCCTGAAGATCATCGTCGGAAAGACCGCACCGCTTGGCCTGCGCCAAAAAAACACTGGTTTGGATTACGCTTTGCATTGAGACAGGTCTATACGGCATTGCCGTCCTTTTGGCAAGCAAATATACGGCATTGCCGTCCAATCATGCGGTTCGGAACTGGCCACCACAGGACGCCCTAGACGTCACAGTGATTATGACGGGTTGTCTATCCCGAAGATCGGGAGTTCCTGAGGCGGGACAAGCAGTTTGATGCTGCGAGCCTGACCTGGTTGTTTTTCAATCAATGCGATGGTGTCGAGCGTCTTGAGCATCTGGTGGACTGACGGTGCGGTGACTTTGTAGTAACGCTGGAAGTCAGCCTCTGCCGGTGCCCTGCCATTGATTTTTGAATAGGCCTATATGAAGGCGAGGTATTGGCCCTGTTTGGCCGTGAATTCAAACTGCTATTGGATTACCCGTGACGCGGAATTGAAGCGTGCCCAGGGTGTGATACTCGACTTGCCACCAGCTTCAACAGTAAGCTGATAGTTCGAATTGAGGCGTCCACCCGTGGTGTTGCACGGTGGCAGAAAGGCATAATTCACAATCGTCGTGCCGGAACCGTCAGACATGACACGTGTGCTGCGATGATTGAATGTGCTGCCGTCACTCAACTTGTCCTGCATGTGCAAGCGGATTGGGGTGCCTGCGACGGTGGTGTGCTGGATCGTCACGGTCGGGGGTTGTCCTTGCCCACCGAGCTGGCGGCATAGATTGGCCGTAGTCATCGGGCTGATGGTGACATTCGCAATTTCAAACAGCTTCACTGGGGCGGTTTCTGTCCCCGTACCGTCGCCCGCGGTCGAGCAAGCTGCAAGTGCCATTATCGCGGTAGCGCCAACGGCCATTATGGCAAGTTTCATGATTTTCATAGGTGATCCTCTGTGATGAAGCATGAGTGGAAAGACGGGCGCTGCGTCTGGCGCTGCGTCTAGAGCAGTTCCCGTACCTTGTTGAATAAAGCGATTGCGTCGTCTTCGCGGAGATATCTCGCGAGCGGGATAACCTTGCGGCCGTGGCGAATGCAGACTTCATTGCCACGCTTGGCAATTGATTGCGCCACCGATTGACCGATAGCGTTTCCGACACCGGCAGCGGCATTTCCCATTGCTGTCGCCCCCGCCATTGCAACGCCGGTTAAGCCTGTTCCGGCAATGATTGTGGTGGATTGAGGCGCAGCACTGTGGGCAACGGAACCTTGGTTGCGGATCAGGATTTCGGAGATATCTCCCCTGGCATAAGTCTGACCATCAGGTGCTCTCACAACGCCTTCCGAAATTTCAAACACGAATTTCTGCCTTCGCACGCGGCTCCACAGAAAGGCCGAGCCAAGCGCAAATGCCATCATCAGTAGAAATGTGCGCAGCGAAGCGGCATCTTTCATTTTGTACGAGATTGCGATGAGAGCCGTCAGAATTGTTCCGAAAAACAAGCCGCCAAGGATGAAGCCGAACCAGGCCCCGATTCCGATGCCAGAACCTCTGATCGCAAAACGGATGGATTTTCCGTCCGCGCCTGGCGTGATTGAAAAACCATCATCGAGAGCAACGATTGCATCGGTCCTGATCGTGGCGGGCCTTTTGCCCTTGCGCCACCAGATGACTGCCAGAACAGCAAACGCTAGGAGCAGAATATATGATATCAGATTGATTATCGGCATCGGCAGAAACGGCATGACGCCGCCGCGCGTTTGAGCCATCGCCTGCTCTGCAAGCAGTAGGTAGGATGTTGTTGCTGCGATAACGCTGCAGGGCGTTTGATAGTTCAATAATGACATGGCTGGTACCGGATTGAAGGACCTGAAGGACGTGGCCATGAGGCCAGAACCGTTGATGTGGGTTACTTTTTCTGCTCGCCGGGCCGTCCGGCATTGAACTGTTGGCGCCGTCGGCAGTCCATGACTGCCTGCGGAGCCGCCTCCTGGTGCGAATTGTTCTGGTCGACCTCGCCCTGGTCGACCTCGCCCTGGTCATATGTGCTGCTCACGGCCAATCTCCCCGTCCGAACCATGCCTTCCTGCAGGCTGCAGGCCCCACAGAAGCCTTAGATTGCGGGGTCGTTGACCTTTAATCTCGCTGGTTGTCCTGGCTTTCCATCACAAACAGCCGTCAAACATCAGGATCAAAAAGCGTCCCTTTTGACCGCTACAACGCAAATTTTAGAAAAGGTCGGTGCCCCCGCCCTTATCCTGTCCGCCTGGACCGGAATTCAAATCCCATACCCTGCTTTGCCAGGAAGGGTCAGGCAAAATCGCGGAAGAATCCGAAGCGTACGGAAAAATAAGCCTGATTATCTAGCATAATCAAAGAGGTGCGATATAGTCGCCAGGGGTTTGAAAGGGTGGGGGAACGATATGACCGACAAACGGGATTGGGTAAGCTATCAGACATGGCATGAAATGCTGGATGCGTTGTGTGTCGAGCAAGGGCATCTGGATAATCTGGCCTTGGCCGAACAGCTTTGTACTGCCAGCGGAAACAGGACGCAGGTTGCGTTCGATACGGCGGTCAAGAATCTCCGCAATTGGCGCCACGGTGTTCATATCCCTCAACGGCGCAATTTCCTGTTGCTCGGGCAACTCCTGAAGGTCGATCAGCACGAGGGCTTGAGGGAGCATTGGAACCGCCTCTATGGGCAAGCGAAAGTAAGGTCGACTGACGACGGTGCTGTGGATAAGGAGGCTCCAATTACACCGGCCACGAAACCACAGAGATCCCGATGGTTGCTTCCTGCGGGTATGGGAATAGCCGTGGGTCTAACTGCGGCGGTCTTGGGCGCATATTCGTATATCGGCGTTGAGCAAAGTTCGGCCGACCCCGTTTCAAGTTTCGAGGGGATCGTGGCCGAATATGTCCGCAATGTATCGGTGAAGGTCGGGGAGACGGCCATTATTCACGGCGCCCGTGGCAATGATTGTGGTCCTGCGCCGTCATGGGAAAGTGCCGAACTACTGCTTCCCGAACTGGTGACAGGAACACTGACGGATGGCGGCGTCGGCACGCGGGTCAGTCGGCAGTGCGGTGGCCGTATCCCGGCGCGAGCGATCCTGTTTACGGCGACAACAGCAGGTACGGAACAAATCAGCCTGTATGGCGACGATATCGTGATCCGCGTGAATGAGTAGTATATGAGCGTTTGCGCCAGTTTATAGCTTGCCTTGGCGTGTTGATGCCCGACTTGAGGAGATGGCATCGACACGCCAAAGGGGCACATTGCATCAATGCGGCGCTTGTCAATATCTCGAATTCAACGCAGCCGAACAAGAAGGCGGTCTTATGGTTGGCGGTATCGTGCGGGTGGCAGGGCGGCCGGCGTGCTGCCAGGACCGTCTGACTAGCCTCCGCCAAAGAGCTTTCCAGGAACTCCCAGTTGGACCGAAATCACCCGCAGTCAAGGGTCACTTTCCCAATGTGAAGGTGATGTGCAGTCGTTTCGTATCGTCAGTACGGCAGAGCATGGAGACTTGGATCGGTGATGCCATCAACAGCGTCCGCTGCAAACCTGTTGCAACCTGCAGAGTCAAGGTTTCAAGACGTAAAGCATGCCCTTGCGCTTGGCATCATAGTAGTAGCCGCGCGCATAAAGACGGATAGCATTGTCATTGCTGTTGTCGGCAACAAGCCAGGCGCCGCGCAGGTACTTGGTTGCATATTTGATGTTTGTTTCGGCGTCGAGCAGGCCCTCGGGTGGGCCGGAATATCCCATCGATTTCGCGGTGGCATACTTTATCTGCATCAGGCCCCAGTAGCCGTCCTTGTGGTACGCCTTCGGATTATAGCGACTTTCGCGGTGCACCACCCGGTGAATAAGCGATTCCGGGACGCCGTAAAGTCCGGCATAGCGCTTGATCAGCCTGGTCAACTCCGGCGGGCTTGCTTTGGCTGTCTCGGGAAGCGGATCTCCAGGGGCAGGGGGAAATTGTGACTGTGTGCCTGTATCCTGCATGCCCATTGTTTCCCGCGTTCCGCTGCCATGAGCGAGAGCGTTCAAGTCCGGTCGCGGCACGGGGATTGCTGCCTGCAAGGCATGCATGTCTGGCGTCAGCGCGTCTTCGTTCAAAGCGGCTGTTTCCGGATCTGCCGGGCTCTCAGACCTTTCGGAAGAAAGCGCAACAGTCTGGATGGCTGCTGTCGCCGTCGTCGTCGAGCTGGTGCTTGTCGTCGCATAAGCGATCTGCGGAGCCATCTCCCGGGAGGCCATGGCGGAATTTTGAGCCGTGACGGCCGATCCGGTATCTGGAACGGCGACCGCGACACGTTCCGTCTTGGTAACGGCTGTCGACGTTTCCGCGGTTGCGAGTTCAGTGGATGCGCTGGTATCGGCCGCAGGCGAGCTTTCCGTCGGCGTCAACTGTGCTGTCGGGGAGGAGGATGGTTCAATGCTTGAACACCCCGCAAGGGCCGATGTCACGGCAAACGAAATGAACGCCGAGCGGCTCAGGAATTGGTTTATCGCCATCGGGTCGCTTTCAAAATAGTTGGTCTGTCCCCAGCCAGCCCAAATGCTTCAAAACAGGATTTTCCATTAATGTGAATTAACCGATTGGTGCCGGTCGGGCAAGTGATGCTACGCCGCAATGCGCCGATAGCCTGCCGATACCGCGCGTCGCGCAATGAAGCGTGTGCCATTTCTACTGGCTGTCAGGCCGGTTGGCCTTGCGCGGCGCAGCCTGTTCAGCGTCCAGTTTGGCACCGCGACATGGATCAATGCAGATGCCGCCACAACAGCCATGAAGACCAGTTGCATTTCCAGCAATGTTGGCAAAAGAGGTGACGCACCCTCCATGAACTGCACCAGTAGTGCTGCTGTCACCAGGATATAGCGTGGTGTTTGAAGGCAGGCTGTCACGAAAAAAACGAAGATGCGAAGAGGTACCTGCTCGGGCAAGTTGTCGTTGTCGGCAGTGCTGCGACGCAGGATGGGATCCTGGAACGACCACAGGATATAGAGCATCAGATAGGCGATACCCAGCCACGACAGAGGCTCAAGCGCTGATGGAAGAAATATCCTGACTGCAACCAGGGGGATAGCGGCCAGGGAAATGGCTGCCGTCATTCCAAGCGCAAGGCCGGCAATGGTGACAAGTGCCGTGCGGCGGCTCTTCTGGTTTGCGAAACTGGCAATCATTGCGGCAAGTGGACTTGGCAGAAGGACAAGGCAGATCGCCGCTGCGCCAAAGGCTATCAGGGTCTCCACCGTCATCTTGTCCTCCTGTATATTGTGCTTTGTCGTGATGGCCCGGTCAGGCCGCCTCAAAAGGCTGGCCAATGAAGTCCATCACTTCGCCAAACCATTTTGCCGACAGATCGAAATGTTTTCCACCTTTAATTCGCACAAACTCGATTGTTCGCAGCCGTCCACCTTGATCCTCGTCATGGCCGGTCACGCCCGAAACCTTGTTGAGCGCACTTTCCACGGCCAGATCAACCATGCTCTGGATCAGCCTGAGATCGCCTGGATTTGCTGGCGCCGATCGCGAAAAATAACCTGATTTCTGAACCATCGAACGTTCGGCGTTCAAAAGCTTGGCAAAGTGGTTCTGAAACCAGTTGCCAACATTGATGGTATCGATCTTCACATGGCCGAAGGCATCGCGCTTGACGGTCTCGCCTGATGCTTCCCGCTCGGCGACAATATCGTCGAGGCAGGCGCCTTCCGAGACAAACAGGGTCACATAGCCCCGTTCTTCCATGATGGTCGAAAGACGCTCCGCCTCGCTTTCCAGGTCCAGCTTCATTTCCGGCAGGTACAACCCGTCGATATTCTTCATCGACGTGTTCATCATCAGTCCTTCGACATATTCGTTGTTTTTCGTGCGCTGGATGTATTTGCGCGCAGTTGCTGCCGTCAGCCAGCCACTATGGCGTCCCATGACCTCATGAATGACAAGCGTACGCGGCGCAGCGCTCTGCTCATTGCTGACATGGTCGAAAAAATGCGCGCCGACTTCGGCTGCGGTCCAGGCACCAAGCGACTGGCGGATCGGCACGATGTCGTTGTCGACAGTCTTTGGCAGGCCGACGACGGTGAGATCATAGCCGTTGGAAGCGAGATAGGCGGCGAGATCCGCGGCGGTCGTGTTCGTATCGTCGCCACCGATGGTGTGGAGGATCGTGATGCCGTCTTCGGCCAGCCGGTCTGCCGCGACCTGCAACGGGTTTTGCCCCTCCTTCACAAGCCCGCGCTTGACGCAATCGGCTGTGTTGGTCAGCTTTACCCGGCTGTTGCCAATCGGGGAGCCGCCATAACGATGCAGAAGGTGTGCCTGCTCGCGCATCTCGCGCGTAATCGCAATCCGGTCGCCCTTCAACAATCCCTGATAGCCTGAACGATAGGCAACCATCTCGATCTCCGGGGCGATGTCGGTATAACGTTCGATGAGGCCACCGACTGCGGATGAAAGGCAGGGCGCCAGTCCGCCCGCAGTCAGCATAGCCACTTTCTGTTTCGCCATCGTCATCTCTCCTTACAGTCTGTTGCGGCATCAGCGCAGGTGCCAAATGGATGGAGCAGAGGATCTATGCTGTAAAGTGAATTTATCAAGAAAAACGGGCATTTCGGCTGATTATATCAGTCTGTTGCTGCGCATGTGGCGATCTAATCGTTTCAAGTGCCACCGGCGAGCAAGTTGACGTCCTGCTTGAGAGCCCGCCGGTGGTGGACGCATTCCGCTGGCATGGGATCGCTACCGTGTTTGCGCGTGCCTGATCCGAAATGCGCCAGGAAGGACAAGGACCTTGCGGCGAAGCTGCAAGCGGCTTTTCGCGATGGAGGTGCCGGCCTCAGCGGCCCGGTGGGGTGTCGAGAGGGCTCGCAAACGTCGGTGTCAGGCTCATTGTTTCGTAAAGATGGACATAGTTTAATGTTCTGAAGATCCTGCAAGTCCTTGCGTTTGCCGCAAAAATCTGGTCATTTAGGGGAATGTTTTTCGATTTTTCCTGTTTTGAGATAAGTTCGCTTTGGGACAGGCTCCTGGGCGCTATCGGCGATGCTGCGAGCAATGTGATCGGCCGTGCCGTTGAGGCCATTCGGACATTGTTTGAAGGCGACCCCGAGACACGTCGTCAGGTGTCCTTCTCCGTGGCTATCATCGCATTGTCAGCGAAGATGGCGAAGGCCGACGGTCTTGTAACGGAAAAGGAAGTCGATGCCTTCCGGCAGATCTTCGATTTCCCCGAGGAAGAAGCGCGCAATGTCGCCCGGCTCTACAATCTGGCGCGTCAGGACATTGCCGGTTACCGTGCCTATGCGACTAATCTCGCAAATCTGTGCGGCAATGGCGACGAAAACTGCCCGATGCTTGAAAACGTCATTGACGGACTTTTTCATATCGCCAAGGCCGATGGCCTTGTCCATGAGGATGAACTTGCGTTTCTCGCCGGGATCGCGGAAATCTTCAAGATCGACGAACCTCACTTCCGCCGGATCATGGCCCGCCATGTGCATCTGGACGGACGCGACCCCTATCTGGTGCTCGGCGTTTCGCCGGATGACGAGTTTGCCGAGATCCGCAAGATCTATCGCCGCCTCGTGTCGGAGCATCATCCCGACCGCCTGATTGCCCGTGGTGTGCCGGTCGCATTGCATGCCGCTGCAAATGAACGTATGGCAGCCCTCAATGCGGCCTATGCCGCGATCGAGAAAGAGCGCCGCGCTGCATGAATGAATTCGTCGCCGATTTTCCCGGCGCAATCGTCACTCCTTCCAGAAACCATGGACCACGCGCGGACGGACGTGCACCGGACATGATCATCCTGCATTACACGGGCATGCCGGATCACTGTCGGGCGATTTCGTGGCTTTGCGACCCGAAAAGCGAAGTTTCAAGCCACTATTTCGTTGATGAGGACGGAAGCATTCATCAACTGGTTCGAGAAAGCGAGCGTGCATGGCATGCCGGCAAAAGTTGCTGGGCCGGCGAACGTGACATCAATTCGGCTTCCATCGGAATAGAAATTGCCAATGCGGGCCATCCTGGTGGCCTGCCGGATTTTCCCGAAATCCAGATCGAAGCCGTTGTCAGATTGTGTCGTGATTGCGGCCAGCGGTGGAATATTGCCCCCGAAAGGGTTCTCGGTCATTCCGATGTAGCGCCTGTTCGCAAGGTGGACCCGGGTGAAAATTTTCCTTGGGCTGGACTTTTTGACGCGGGTGTCGGCCATTGGGTCGAACCAGCTCCAATGGGCAGCGGCCGCTTCTTTCAAAGGGGTGAAACAGGTCAGCCGATCGAGGCCCTGCAGTCGATGCTGTCCCTTTATGGCTACGATATTGAAATAACAGGGATGTTCTGCGACAGGACGAAGGGTGTCATTGAAGCATTTCAACGCCATTTTCGCCCGCAGCGTATCGATGGAATTGCCGACATCTCGACAATCGAAACGCTGCATCGACTGATCGCTTCCCTGCCGAAATATAACCAGACGTAACGCTTCATCAGCGCATTCGTTCCCCGGTTGTTGCGCGATAAAATTCGCGCGCCACATCATTTCCGCAATCCGCCGGTTAAAAACGAGGCCATCAGCGTGGTCACCACCAATGGACGGGGGGGCCGCAGACATCAATGAAACGGGATGCTTTCCCACTGTCGCCGGCGTCGCTTCGACCTGGCGCAGCGGCTGATCTGTTGGCCAAAGGCATCCCTTGTCCGGAGAGACTTCCCAGAAATGAAAAGAATAATTGTTGCTGTTGCGGCCTGTCTTTCAATGCTTGCTGCCACGCCACATGCCACGCTTGCGGCAGAGCAGAAGTCGAAGACGAAGACGAAGACCGTTGCACTGCAATCCAAGGTGACCAAGCCGGGTTATGCAGCGCCTGGAAAGGCTCTTTCCAAGGCCGTCGAAGAGGCAAGCCCGTATTCGAAGATCATCACGAAATATGCAAAGGCCTACGGTGTTCCGGTCGACCTTGCACATGCCGTCGTCAAGATCGAAAGCAATTTCAATCCGAAGGCCCGCGGCAGGGCCGGTGAAGTCGGCCTCATGCAGATCAAGCCGGCGACAGCGCGCATGATGGGCTACAAGGGCAGCGTCAAGAACCTCTACAATCCGGACACCAACATCCAGTTCGGCATGAAATATCTGGCGCAGGCGCATGAACTTGGTGGTGGCAAGACCTGCGGCACGATCCTCAAATACAATGCCGGGCATGGCGCAAAGCGCATGAACCCGATCTCCAAGCGCTATTGCGGGAAGGTCGAGGCATTGCTTACCTCCTGACGAAATGTGCTGCCTTGCCTCTGGTAATTCGAGCAAGGAAACGGTTACAACTGTTTCCTATTCAAGAATTTTTTGGAGACGGTCGGCACCGGCATGGCAGCAGATTTCAAGTATATCGTGATCGGCAGCGGCATGATGGGTGCCGCTGCCGCGCGCCATCTCGGCAAGTTCAGCGATGGCGTTGCACTGATTGGCCCGGGCGAACCTAAAGACTACGGCCGCCATGACGGAGTGTTTGCCAGCCACTACGATGAAGCGCGCATTACCCGTCGTTTCGACGGGGACATTCTGTGGGCGACATTTGCTGCGAGATCCATCGAGCGCTACGCGCAAATTGAAGGCGAAAGCGGGATCTCTTTCTTTTCCGAGACGGGCTGCCTGTTTGCCGGTCCCCCTCCAACATCAGACAAGGATTATCTCCATCGCGCCGGAAAGGTTGCCTGTTCCCTGGGGCTGGACGTGGAAAACCTTTCGGCAAGAGACCTCAAGGAGCGCTTTGTCGAGTTCGATTTTCCTGCTCACGTGACTGGCTATTTCGAGGCAACCCACGCCGGACACATCAATCCGCGCTTGCTTGTACAGGCCCAGATACGCGCTGCGGTACGCGGTGGTGCCCGACATATCGACAGGATGGTTGACAGCGTGCGAGTGGAGGCGGACCGGGTGCGGGTCGAAGCTGCCGGTAAGGTCTATTCTGGCGAACGTGTCCTGATCGCCGCGGGCGCCTTTGCCAACATGAATGGCCTTCTTTCGCAGCCACTCGATATCAGGGCCACGCCACGGACCGTAGTCTTCTTTGAACTGTCCGATAGAACGCTCAACATGTTTGAAAACATGCCGTCAACCGTCGTCTTTACCGATCGGGAGGAGGATCACGTCTATATCCTGCCGCCGGTGCGTTATCCGGATGGCAAGATCTATCTCAAGCTTGGCGGCGATATCGAAGCGGGTGAACTGAGGACACGAGATGAGTTCCAGGCCTGGTTTGCCTCGTCGGGTGATCCCGGAGAACGGCAAAGGCTGATTGCGGAAGCCCTGAAGGTCATGCCCGGGCTTGCCGGATGCCCGACATCATCTGCCGCTTGCGTGGCAACATTCACGCCCACAGGACATCCCTATGCAGGTTTTGTCGAACCATCCCGGGTTGCCGTCCTGACCGGGGGGAATTTTGTCGCTGCAAAATCGTCTGACGAGCTAGGGCGTCTTGGTGCTCTCCTGCTCCACGAGGGCGGCCTTGGCGAGAACGACTTCGCTAGCCTGATGCGGCCGGCCTTTCGATTGGAGGGATAAGTGACGACCCGTTTCAAGTATATCATTGTCGGGGCCGGGATGATGGGAGCGGCGGCTGCACGCCACCTGTCGAAACGAAGCGATGGCGTTGCCCTGATCGGGCCCGCAGAACCGGGAGATCTGCGCACGCATCGCGGTGTCTTTGCCAGCCATTATGATGAGGCCCGCATTACACGCACGATCGATCCCGATCCGGTCTGGGCAAGGCTTGCCAACCGTTCGATCGCCCGTTACGGGCAGATCGCCAGTGACAGTGGTGTCGATTTCTATACGGAAACCGGCTGCCTCATCGTCGCGCCCAGGCGGACAGGTGGACCCTCATATGTCGGCGACGTGCTGGCGGCCGCAGGCCGGCTCGATGTTTCCACGCAGACATTTGACAACCAGGCGCTGGCGCAGGAATTTCCCTGTTTTGATTTTCCTGAAGACAGCGAAGGGGTCTTTGAGGCGCGCAATGCAGGCTTCATCAATCCGCGAAAACTTGTGAAGGCGCAGACTGTGCTTTCGAAGCGCCAGGGCTGCAGCCTTTTTCGCGAGACGGTCACTTCCATCCGTGAAGTCGGTTCACAGGTGATGGTCATGACCGAGGAGGGCAACGTCTATCACGGCGACAAGGTGCTGGTTGCAGCCGGCGGCTTTACGATCAGGGAGGGTATCCTTCCCCGTCGCATCGATCTCAGGGCCTATGCGCGCACCGTCGCCTTCTATGAGGTCGATGACAGGGTGACCAGCGGCTGGGGCGCGATGCCGTCACTGATCTGGAAGTGGAGCGAGGACGACGAGGGCATCTACCTGCTTCCGCCAGTGCGCTACCCTGACGGAAAGACCTATCTGAAGATTGGTGGGGATCCGGACGACCTGAGATTGAAGCGCGAAAGCGATATTCGCGCCTGGTTTCGCTCTGGAGGGCGTGAAGGTACGCATGGTCACCTTGCGGCCGTCTTCACCCGTCTGATGCCGAAACTCGGTCTTCGATCGACGTCGATGGCCGCGTGTGTGACAGTGTTCACGCCGACCGGCTATCCCGTCATCTCCATGGCCGGATCCAGTCGGATCGGTGTGTTGGCGGGTGGCTGCGGTGCCGCCGCCAAAAGCTCCGATGAAATTGGCAGGCTGGGTGCCGAACTGCTGATCGAAGGCCGGGTCAAAGACGAGGCCTATACGGCTGACTTTGATGCACGCTTCCTGAATTAATGCGGGATGTCCGTTTCTGCTGGTATTCTGCATTCATCTCCATTATTTCACCGCTTGCCAGTTGGCCGGGCAGCCGCGCTTCACCAATGCCGAAAGGCGGTGAGGTGAGGAAAGTCCGGGCTCCACGGAAATACGGTGCCGGATAACATCCGGCGGGGGCGACCCCAGGGAAAGTGCCACAGAAAGGATACCGCCCCGCCTGCTGTGCCGCGTGTTTGCGCGCGGTAGAGCTGGCGGGGTAAGGGTGAAAGGGTGGGGTAAGAGCCCACCGCATCGCTGGCAACAGTGATGGCATGGCAAACCCCACCGGGAGCAAGACCGAATAGGGATGACACGAGGCGTTTCGGCGCCCAAAGCCTGTTTCCGGGCCAGTCATCCGGGTGGGTTGCGCGAGGCGATGTGCAAACATCGTCCCAGATGAATGGCTGCCGCGTTCCGGTGTTCGCACCGGAGCCTTACAGAACCCGGCTTACAGGCCAACTGGCATCTTTTCCTTGCATGTCGATCATGGGCGATAGCGCCCGGATCGGGCACGGAAATCCATTATAAACAACTGAAATACATTGCATGTCAGTGCCTTATTGAAGTTGTAAGGGGCTTTATCAGAGAATGGCAAACCACTTTGGGCAGGTTGCTTACTAACCCTTTGTTAAACTTAACGGCTCATAAATAAATCCAGTTGCGGCCTTGCTGCGGGGCCTCTTCCCATTGACGCCCAAATGGTCCCATGCTATCCCATACTCATATTTTTTTCGGGCGAATGAATGCCCATCAATCACGAAGGTTCGGTCGCGCCACGGGGCGGATGCTCATCCGTTTTGCGGGCGAAGCCATGCCTAGTTTGAGTGAGAGTGCGGGGCGCTTTTCTGCCCTTTATGTGAGCGGGGCGGATAGTTGGCGTGATGGACCGCTTCCTGTCGAATACCACCAATCGGATCGACGCAAAGGGACGGGTTTCCGTCCCGGCGCCATTTCGGGCCGCATTGGTGCGAAGAGGAATCCAGGAGCTCTACTGTCTCCAGGATTTCATCTATCCGGCGATCAGCGTCGGCGGTCCGGATCTGCTCGATCGCTACGAGAGGCAGATCGCATCCGTCGATCCGTTTTCGCCGGAGGCGAACAGGATGTCGCTGCTCATTCATGGTGGCGGCGTCTTCATGAGGCTCGATGCGGAGGGTCGACTGATGGTCACGGATTTCGTCCGCGACTTCACGGGCATCAGTTCGGAAGTGACCTTTGTCGGGCGCTCGGATCATTTTCAGTTGTGGCGGCCGCAGGCGTTCCAGGAAGCGCAGGCGGCAGCAAGGGAAGGGCACTTTGGTGTGCGTCCCGCTTGAGACAGGGGATCGGAATGGCGGCGAAAGCAGGTGGAGGATTATCCGATACCGAAGGCGGACCGGTTCGCCACATTCCCGTTCTCCTGGCTGAGGTTCTCGATGCGCTTGCGCCTGAACCCGGTCAGATCATCCTTGATGGAACGTTTGGTGCGGGTGGTTATACATCCGCGATCCTCAAGTCCGGCGCCGAGGTGATTGCGCTCGATCGTGACCCGGTCGCAATTGCGAGCGGGCAGTCGATGCTCGCCCGACATGCCGGAAAACTTGTCCTCATACAGTCGAGGTTTTCGGACCTCGCCGACCATGCTCCGGCCAGTGGTCTGGACGGTGTCGTTCTCGATATTGGCGTCTCCTCCATGCAGATCGACGAGGCCGAGCGCGGTTTTTCGTTTCAAAAGAACGGTCCGCTCGACATGCGCATGTCAGCTACGGGCGTTTCGGCAGCCGATGTCGTCAATCGTGCCAAGGTCGGCGATCTTACCCGGATCTTCGGTTTTCTCGGGGAGGAAAAACATGCCGGCCGGATTGCGCGTGCGATTGAAAAACGCCGGGCAACAACGCCGTTTTCGACAACGCGCGACCTGGTCAATCTCATAGAGAGCGTCAATCCGCGCAAGGCAAAGGACAAGATCCATCCTGCGACGCGCGTCTTCCAGGCGTTGCGCATATTCGTCAATGATGAACTTGGCGAGCTTGCTGAAGCACTCTTTGCTGCAGAACGGGCCCTGAAGCCCGGCGGTCGACTGGTTGTGGTGACCTTTCACTCCCTCGAAGACCGGATCGTCAAGAAATTTTTCGCTGATCGCTCCGATCGCGCCTCGGGCTCCAGGCATATGCCGATGGCGCAGGAAAAGGCGGCGATCTTCACCGCGATCGGCAAGGGAGTGGTTGCGGCAAGCGAGAAAGAGGCCGAACGCAATCCACGCGCCCGCTCGGCCAAGTTGCGGGCCGGCAAGCGGACCGATGCTGCCGCCCGTCATGCCGACACCGCAATCTTCGATCTGCCTGACCTTGCAAGCCTTACCAAGATGGGAGCCTAGGCCATGCTCAGAAGCCTCGACTTCGTCCTGATCGGCCTCATGACCGCAGCCGCGGTCGTGACCTACACGATCAAACACCGCGCCGACGACAAGCTGCACGAAGTGCGCCGGCTTGAGGCAGAAATCCGCATGGAAAGCGGTACAATTGATCTCCTGCGTGCAGACTGGGCGCTTCTGACACAGCCCAACCGGCTGGAGCGCCTGATCACTGCCTATCAGTCGGAGCTGCAACTGTCGCCAACCGCGCCGACGCAACTGGCCCTGCCGGTGGAACTACCGATGCCGCGATCGAATCTGCCAATGCCCGAGACCACGATCGAGGAACTGATTGCCGGCGTTGATGCAGATGTCGCCAGAGCCCTCAAGGGTGTCGATGCTGCCAAAAAGGCAAAGACAGTCTCCAATATTCCCGTGCCGACGCCGAGAGGCGGTGAAACCGTGGATTCCATTTTAACCGGATCGGTGGGTCGCTGATGTCTTTTCTCTCGCGCATCATGGTGTTGAAGAGCCAGGCTCATCTGTCAGCTGGTACGCGGCGCGGAAAGCGGGTATCGGGAGCGCGGGCCTTTGAAGGGGCGCGCAAGCGCAAGGCTGCACAGGCCCGCAACCGCGTCGGCATCGTCATGGTCAGTTTCGTGGCCTTCTACTGTCTCATAGGCGGCCGGCTTGCCCAGTACGGCATGGCGCAACCACAGGTGACGTCTTCCATCATGCCGGCCGATCGACTGATGGCTTCGCGGCCGGATCTCCTCGACAGGAACGGCGAGGTGCTGGCAACCGATATCCGTACGGTTTCGCTCTATGCCGAGCCGCACAAGATCGTTGACCCCGACGAGGTCATCGAAAAGCTTGCAACGGTGTTGCCGGATCTCGGAGCCAAGACGATCTACAAGAAGCTTTCCTCGTCCTCCCACTTTCAGTGGTTGCGGCGCCAGCTGACGCCCAAGCAGCAGAGCCAGATCCTCGCACTGGGTATTCCGGGTATCGGCTTTCGTCCCGAAAAACGTCGCTTCTATCCTGGCGGCGCGACCGCAGCTCACGTCGTGGGCCACGTCAATATCGACAATCGTGGTGTTGCCGGTATGGAGCGTTATGTCGACAGCCAGGGACTTGCCGACCTTGCCGCGGTGGGGATGACGTCGAACGCACCACTTGAACCCGTCAAACTGTCGATCGACCTCAGGGTCCAGTCGATCGTGCGTGAAGTCATCTATGATTCGATCGACAAGTATCAGGCAATCGGCGCCGGTGCAGTCGTTCTTGACGTCCATACGGGCGAGGTCCTCGCCATGGCCTCTGCCCCGGATTATGATCCGAACAATCCGGCTGCCGGAGCCGAAGAGGGCTGGCTCAACCGGATGACCAACGGTACCTACGAGATGGGGTCGACGTTCAAGGCCTTTACCACCGCCATGGCGCTGGATTCCGGCAAGGTGAAGATGACGGACAGTTTCGACGCCCGCTATCCTATCCGCATCGGCGGCTTCACGATCCGTGACTTTCACGGCAAGGGACGCATGCTGACAGTCCCGGAAGTCTTCCGGTACTCGTCGAATATCGGCACGGCCAAGATGGCCGACGTCGTGGGCATCCCGGCCCAGAAGGAATTCCTGACCAGGATCGGGCTTTTGACACGCATGGAAACGGAGTTGCCCGAGGTTGCAACACCCAGTCAGCCGCGGGAATGGAAGAAGATCAATTCCGTGACCATCTCGTTTGGTCATGGCGTCGCCACCACACCGCTCCAGACAGCGGTCGCCGTTGCGGCACTCGTCAATGGTGGCAAGCTCATTGAGCCGACATTTCTGCCACGTACGCGCGAAGAGGCGGATGCACTTGCCAAGTCGGTGATGAAGCCCTCGACGAGTGACCAGATGCGCTATCTTTTCGACTATAACGGGAAAGTCGGTTCTGGACGGCGTGCCCGTGTCGACGGCTTTGATGTCGGTGGCAAGACGGGAACGGCGGAAAAGGTCGTCAATGGTCGCTATTCCAGCGACAAGAACTTCAACGTCTTCATCGCCGCCTTTCCGATGGATAATCCGCAATATTCCGTGCTGACATTTATTGACGAGCCGAAGACTGGTGAAGGTGGCGGACGCACGGCCGGCCTTACTGCTGCCCCGATGGTGCACGAGATCATCAGCCGGTCGGCTGCGATTCTCGGTGTAAAACCCCGGTTTGGCGAGGATGGCTCGGCTCTTCTGGTGTCTTATTAGGTGATAATGATAGACGGATGATTCGAACCTCTGATGCCCGTTTCGAGATCAAGCAGGAAGGTGCGGTTCCTCCCGTTCGCAAACGACGGGAGATCTGCGTTAGGTCATGATGAAGCTGCGCAATCTTGCCGGAAGCGATTTTCCGGAACTCGATGAACTCCTGGCAGGTCCTGCCGGTGATGCGGAGATATCCGGCATTTCGTCGGATAGCCGCAAAATCATGCCGGGCATGCTGTTTGCGGCGCTGGCGGGAAGCAAGGTCAATGGGGCCGGCTTTCTTGCCGATGCTGTCTCACGCGGCGCCGCCGCAGTCGTTGCCGATCACCTTGTCGATGCGAATATTCCAGTTCTTGCCGTATCCGACCCGCGTCGCTTCCTGGCGCGTGCGGCAGCCCGGTTTTATGGTGCCCAGCCCGAGACGATGGTCGCCGTGACCGGCACGGCCGGCAAGACATCGGTTGCATCCTTTACGCGCCAGATCTGGGCCCATGCCGGCCATGCTGCAGCCCAGATCGGCACAACGGGTGTGATATCTCCCTTGCGCAACGAATATGGTTCGCTCACGACGCCGGATCCAGTGGCGCTGCATGTCCTTCTTGGAACGCTTGCCGCCGAAGGCGTCACGCATGCGGCGATGGAAGCCTCAAGCCATGGCCTCGACCAGAGCCGTCTTGACGGGGTCAGGCTTGCCGCTGGCGGTTTTACCAATCTTGGCCGCGATCACATGGACTATCATCCGACAGTCGAAAACTACATGGCCGCGAAGATGCGCCTCTTCGAAAAGCTGTTGCCGAAAGGGGCTCCGGCGATCATCTTTGCCGATGACGAATGGTCGCAAAAGGCCATCATGGCCGCACGTGCGGCGGGTCTTCAAGCCTTGACGGCTGGCCGCCGCGGCGATTATCTCTGCCTCAAGCGTGTCGAACATTTCCGTCACAGGCAAATGGCGGAAATTCATGTCGGTAATGAAATTTTCGAGGTCGACATACCGCTTGCCGGTGACTTCCAGGTGGCCAATGCCCTGGTTGCGGCCGGTCTTGCCATTTCGACCGGGACGCCGGCAACGATTGCCATGGCCGCCCTTGAACAGCTTGAAGGTGCTTGCGGCCGTCTCGAACTCATCGGCAAGACGAAGGATGGCGCACTTGCCTATGTCGATTATGCGCACAAGCCCGACGCGCTTCGAAATGTCCTTGCATCCGTTCGTCCGTTCACGACTGGCCGTGTGGTCGTCGTTTTCGGCTGCGGCGGAGACCGCGACAAGGGCAAGCGCCCGATCATGGGGGAAATTGCGACACAACTCGCCGATGTCGTGATCGTGACAGACGACAATCCCCGCTCCGAAGTGCCGGCCGTCATTCGCTCCGAAATCATGGCGGCAGCCCCCGGTGCGCTTGAAATCGGGGACCGCGCGCGCGCCATTCACCATGCCGTTTCGCTTCTGTTGCCCGGTGACACGCTGATTGTTGCAGGCAAGGGGCATGAGGAAGGCCAGACGGTGGGCCAGGAGGTTTTGCCGTTTTCGGACCATCTTGAATTGAGGAAGGCGCTGAAGGAGGCAGGATCTTGAACTGGCTGTGGACCACCGAGACAATGAGTTCCGTCATGGAGGGACGCCCCCTGGGTGCGCTTCCGGAAGGGATTACCGGTATTTCCATCGACAGCCGCACGATCAGGCCCGGCGAAGCGTTCTTTGCCATCAGGGGTGATCGTGTCGACGGCCATGACTTTGCCAGCATCGCCGTGGCCAACGGTGCCTCGGTCATCGTTGTCAGTGAGGGGAAGCTTCCGGCGATGGGGCGGCTCACGATCCCGATGATCGTCGTCGAAGACGTTCTTGTTGCCCTCCAGAAGCTTGGCATTGCGGCACGCGAGCGCTCCAATGCGCAGATCCTTGCTGTCACGGGGTCAGTCGGCAAGACGACCACCAAGGAGATTTTGCGCGATATTCTGTCACCGTCCGGGCAAGTGCACGCGGCTGTTGCCTCATTCAACAACCATTGGGGCGTTCCACTGACCCTTGCGCGCATGCCTCAAGACTGTGACTACGGGATTTTCGAGATCGGCATGAACCATCCGGGCGAAATCCGGCCGCTGGTCGCGATGGTCCGTCCGCATGTGGCAATCATCACCACAATCGCTGCAGCGCATATGGGACATTTCGAGAGCCTGGAGGACATCGCCCAGGCCAAGGCCGAGATCTTCGATGGCGTCGAGGCAGGCGGTGCGGTCATCCTCAACCGCGACAACAAGCAGTTTTCTCTCCTTCAGGAAAAGGCCCATGATGCCGGCATCGAGCGGATCTATACATTCGGCCAGCATGCCAAGGCCGATTTCCGCCTCGCCGATTTCGAAGGAGATGGCCAAAGCTCGATAATCTGGGCAACCCTCAATGGCGAAACGGTCGAGGTTCAAATCGGTGTGGCGGGACGTCATATTGCCGAAAACGCCGTCGCAGCACTTGGCGCCTCGACACTCGCCGGTGCAGATCTCACCAGGGCGATCGAAGCCCTTGCGCGCCTGCAACCGGTGAAGGGGCGGGGCCAACAGCATCGTCTGGCTGTTGCCGGTGGCGTCCTGACACTCATTGACGAGAGCTACAACGCCAATCCGGCTTCGATGCGCGCGGCCATCGCGCTCCTTGCCGTGACCGAGCCGAGACGGGCTGGCCGGCGCATCGCCGTCCTTGGCGACATGCTCGAGATGGGGGACTTTTCCGCGAGGGCCCATGAAGAACTGGCCGGCGCCATACTGGCCGCCGGCATCGAACATGTCTGGCTTGCAGGTCCCGAAATGACGGCGCTCAAGGACGCATTGCCCGAAAGTGTCGCGGTCGAATACCGGCAGACCACGGAAGAATTGCGCGACTATGTCCTTTGCAACGTTGCCGCAGATGACGTGGTGATGGTGAAATCCTCGCTCGGTATCGGTTTCGGCAAGATCATTGCAGCGCTTATTGACAAATACCCGGCGGTTTCGGACACGAAGCGCCAATCTTAATACGGCTTCTCTGGAAAGGGCCATGAATGCTCATCTGGCTTGTGGAACTGGCGGACACATTTCAATTTTTTAATCTTTTTCGGTACATCACCTTTCGAACCGGGGCCGCGCTCTTTACGTCAGCCCTGATCGTGTTCCTGTTCGGACCGGCAATGATTTCATCCCTGCGCGTGCGTCAGGGCAAGGGACAGCCCATCCGCGCCGATGGCCCTCAGACCCACTTCAAGAAGGCCGGAACGCCGACGATGGGCGGGCTGATGATTCTTGCGGGGATCGTCGGTGGATCGCTGCTATGGGCGGATCTTTCCAACATCTACGTGGTGGCGACGCTTCTCGTGACGCTTGGCTTTGGCGCAATCGGCTTTTATGACGATTACCTGAAGGTCTCCAAGCAAACCGACAAGGGCTTTTCCGGCAAGGCGAGACTGGGGATCGAGTTCGTCATCGCGGCGATCGCCGTCTATTTCATGATGCGTGTTGCCCTTGAGACGGGACAGTCGGGCAATCAAAATCTCGGCTCCTCGATTGCCTTTCCGTTCCTCAAGGACTTCCTGATCGATCTCGGCATCTTCTTTGTCCTTTTCGGCGCTTTCGTCATCGTCGGTGCTGGAAATGCCGTGAACCTCACAGATGGTCTGGATGGCCTTGCCATCGTGCCTGTCATGATCGCTGCCGCCTCCTTCGGCGTCATTGCCTATCTCGCGGGCAACGGGGTGTTTGCCAATTACCTGCAGATCAACTTCGTGCCCGGGACGGGAGAGCTTGCCGTCATCCTCGGTGCCGTGATCGGCGCCGGTCTGGGCTTTTTATGGTTCAACGCTCCACCAGCCGCCATTTTCATGGGTGATACCGGTTCGCTGGCACTCGGTGGCCTGATCGGTTCGGTCGCGGTCGCAACGAAACATGAAATCGTCATGGTCATCATTGGCGGCCTCTTCGTCATGGAGACGCTGTCGGTCATCATCCAGGTCGGCTTCTTCAAGATGACCGGCCGACGCGTTTTCCTGATGGCGCCGATCCACCATCACTTCGAAAAACTCGGTTGGACCGAAAGTCAGGTCGTCGTGCGTTTCTGGATCATCGCGGTAGGGCTTGCGCTTCTCGGCCTGTCGACCCTCAAGCTGCGGTGATTACACGATGATACCGGTCTCCACATTCAAAGGAAAGAAGGTCGCACTCTTCGGCCTTGGAGGGTCCGGCCTTGCCACTGCAAAGGCTCTCGTTTCCGGTGGTGCGCAGGTTACGGCCTTCGACGACAACCCGGATTGTGTCGCCAGGGCCAGGGCAGACGGGATCGTGACGAAGGATCTGCGTGATATCGACTGGTCAGGGACATCGGCGCTCGTGCTCGCACCAGGCGTACCGCTGACCCATCCGAAACCGCACTGGAGCGTCGATCTTGCCCGTGCCGCAAATGTCGAGATCATCGGCGACGTTGAACTCTTCGTGCGTGAAAGACGCGCCCATGCACCGGACTGCCCGTTCATTGCCATTACCGGCACAAACGGCAAATCAACGTGCACCGCACTGATCGCCCACATCTTGAGGGCGAGCGGTCGCGATACACAGCTCGGCGGCAATATCGGAACGGCCATCCTCACGCTTGAGCCTCCAAAGGCCGAACGCTACTATGTGGTGGAGTGCTCATCTTACCAGATCGATCTTTCCCCGACGCTTGATCCGACGGCCGGCATTCTGCTTAATCTCACTCCCGATCATCTCGACCGGCATGGCACCATGCAGCATTATGCCGATGTCAAGGAACGCCTTGTTGCCGGAAGCTTGACGGCGATCGTCGGCGTTGACGATACCCTGTCGTGCCTGATCGCCGATCGCGTCGAACGCGCGGGCGTCAAAACATGCAGGCTTTCCAGGCGCAATATTGTCTCCGACGGCCTCTATGCCGAGGGTGGCCGGATTTTCAAAGCGCATGGCGGCAATGCAAAACTGCTGGCAGACCTTGATGGCATCGCAACGCTGAAGGGGAGCCACAATGCACAAAATGCGGCAGCGGCAATCGCGGCCTGCCTGGCCGTCGGTGTCAGCGTCGACGAGATCCGTGCCGGCCTGATTTCCTTTCCGGGCCTCAAGCATCGCATGCAACCGGTTGCGCGACGCGGGCAGGTCGTGTTCGTCAACGATTCCAAGGCGACGAATGCGGAGGCCGCCGCACCGGCGCTATCCAGTTATCAGCGCATCTACTGGATTGCCGGAGGACTTGCCAAGGAAGGCGGCATCGCAAGCCTCGCGCCACTCTTTTCCACTATCGTCAAAGCCTATCTGATCGGAGAGGCCGCTCCTTCCTTTGCCGTGACGCTCGGGCAAGCGGTCGATTACGAGATTTCAGGGAGCCTGGAGCGTGCCGTTGAACATGCGGGGGCGGATGCCGCACGAGATGGTGGTCCATGCGTGGTGATGCTGTCTCCGGCCTGTGCAAGCTTTGACCAGTACGCCAATTTCGAGGTCCGCGGAGAAAGCTTCGTGAACCATGTTGCCGCTCTCGACGGCGTCACGATGCTTGTCGAGACCAAAGAGGGGAACTCATCATGGTAAGCCGCGCAGAACGGGGACCGCTGGCGGACTGGTTCTGGACCATCGACCGCTACTTTCTGGCAGCCTTCATCCTGCTCATGGGGATCGGCTTCATGCTGTCCTTTGCCGCGTCACCTCCGGTGGCCGAGCGGCTCGGCCTCGACAGCTTCCATTTTGTCGAACGCCATGCCGTCTTCATCACACCGTCGCTCGCCGTGATGGTCGGGCTTTCGTTCCTGTCCCCCCGGCAGGTTCGACGAACCGCGGTGATCATGCTTGTCCTTGCACTTTTGATGATGGTTCTGGCGTTGTTCTTCGGTGTCGAAGTGAAAGGGGCAAGACGGTGGGTTTCGATCGGCAGTTTTTCCTTTCAGCCATCCGAATTCATGAAGCCTGCCTTCGTGGTCGTCTGCGCCTGGCTGTTTGCCGAACATGCCCGCCAGCCGGAGGTGCCTGGTAATCTCTTCGCCATCATCCTGTTCGGAATTGTCGCAGCTCTTCTCGTGGCACAGCCCGACCTCGGTCAAACCATTTTGACCTCCATCGTCTGGGGTGGAATGTTCTTCATGGCCGGCATGCCCTGGCTCTGGATCATGGTTTTAGGCGCGCTCGGCGTTGGCGGTTTTGCCACCGCATACTACATGCTGCCGCATGTTACCGGTCGTATCGACCGCTTCCTGACCGGCGAAGGAGATACCTTCCAGGTGGATACAGCACGTGATGCCATTATCCGTGGAGACTGGTTTGGCCGCGGACCCGGGGAGGGCATTGTCAAGCGGATCATTCCTGACGGCCATACGGACTTCATCTTCTCGGTTGCAGCCGAGGAATTCGGCATTGTCTTCTGCATGCTCCTGGTGATGATCTTCGCCTTCATCGTTTTGCGGGGCCTCAACCACGCCTTCAAGGAGCGCAACGACTTTGCGCGTTTTGCAGTTGCCGGCCTCGTCCTGCAGCTTGGCATACAGTCGATGATCAACATCGGGGTGAACCTGCAACTGATGCCGGCCAAGGGCATGACCCTGCCGTTGATCTCCTACGGGGGATCATCAATGATCGCAATTGCGGTCACTGCCGGCTTCATCCTGGCGCTCACCCGCCATCGCCCGGAAAAACGCGCACAAGAGCGGAGCCTCTTTCGTGTTGCGGGTATTCCAGCGGAGTAGTTCATGAACAAGGGCATTATCCTCCTGGCCGCCGGTGGTACCGGCGGCCACGTCTTTCCTGCCGAAGCGCTCGGACACGAACTGAAGGCCAGGGACTACAGCGTCCACCTGGTGACGGACAGCCGTGCCGAACGTTTTGCCGGCACATTTCCAGCCGATGAGATCCATGTCGTGCCGTCGGCAACCTTTGCCTCGAAAAATCCCGTCGCAATACTGCGCACCGGTCTGACGCTCTGGTCGGGCATGCGCAAGGCGCGCAGGCTGATCGGCCGGCTAAAGCCACGCGCCGTTGTGGGTTTCGGTGGCTATCCGACCGTACCGCCACTTCTGGCGGCGACATCGATGGGCGTGCCATCGTTGATCCATGAACAAAATGCCATTATGGGACGCGCCAACAAGGCGCTGGCCTCACGCGTTCAGGCAATCGCCGGTGGATTTCTCCCCGATGACGGCGGAGCTTACGCGGCAAAGACGGTCGCGACAGGCAATCCCGTGCGGCCAGCCATCCTGCAGGCGGCGCAAACACCCTATATGGCATCTGCCGGATTGGATCCGTTTCGCCTCCTCGTTTTCGGAGGAAGCCAGGGCGCACAGTTCTTTTCCACGGCAGTTCCTGCTGCAATCGCGTTGCTTGAGCCTGCAATGAGGAAGCGGCTTTTTGTGACACAACAGGCGCGGCCGGATGATCAGGATGCGGTTTTAGCAACCTACAGGGGGCTGCAGGTTCCTGCAGATGTTTCGCCGTTCTTTTCCGACATGGCCAGCCGGATCGCATCGTCGCAATTGATCATCTGCAGGTCAGGAGCGTCGACTGTTTCCGAAGTCGGCGTGATCGGTCGGCCGGCGATTTTTGTTCCCTATCCTTACGCGCTTGACCATGACCAGGCGGCCAATGCCGCAGCGATCGTTCGACAGGGCGGTGGTGAGGTCGTGCCTCAATCGGAACTGTCGCCAGAGCGGCTGTCCGGCATCTTACTTGCGGCCATGAACGGACCAGAACGCCTGCAAGACATGGCTAAAGCTGCGAAACAAGCTGGACATCCGGATGCAGCGACCTTGCTCGCAGACCTGGTTGTCGCTATTTGCGAACGTCAATCCGTCGCAAAATTCAAAGGAGCGAATTCATGAAGATGCCGACGTCCATCGGGCTCGTTCATTTCATCGGCATCGGTGGGATCGGCATGAGCGGTATAGCCGAAGTGCTCCACAATCTCGGCCACCGCGTCCAGGGGTCCGATCAGGCCGACGGCGCCAATGTCCAGAGGCTTCGTGACAAGGGTATTCCGGTTTTCGTCGGACACCGGGCGGAAAATCTCGGAGACTGCGAAGTCGTCGTCGTGTCGACTGCCATCAGGAAGAACAATCCGGAACTTGCGGCCGCACGCGAAAAACTGCTCCCCGTCGTGCGCCGCGCAGAAATGCTTGCGGAACTGATGCGGTTTCGCAATGCGATCGCGATCGGTGGAACGCACGGCAAGACGACCACGACATCGATGGTTGCAACGCTCCTCGATGCCGGCGGCCTTGATCCGACCGTCATCAACGGCGGCATCATCAATGCGTATGGCACCAATGCCCGCATGGGGGCAGGCGAATGGATGGTTGTGGAGGCCGACGAATCGGATGGCACCTTCCTGAAACTTCCGGCAGATATTGCCGTGGTTACCAACATCGATCCCGAGCATCTCGATCATTACGGCAATTTTGATTCCGTCCGTTCGGCATTCAGGCAGTTCGTCGAAAACGTTCCCTTCTATGGCTTCGGTGTCTTGTGCATCGATCATCCGGAGGTCCAGGTGCTTGCCGGTCGCATCGAAGACCGCAAGATCATCACCTATGGAGAAAACCCGCAGGCCGATGCGCGCTTCGGCAATATCCGCATGGAAGGCACTAAGGCGATCTTCGATGTCGAAATCCGTCGCCGGCGCACCGGGCGTGTCTTCAGTTTCAAGGATCTGGCGCTGCCGATGCCCGGACGCCACAATATCTCTAATGCAACAGCGGCAATTGCGGTCGCCAACCGGCTCGGAATTTCCGAAGACGACATCCGCAAGGGTCTCGCCGCTTTCGGCGGGGTCAAACGGCGCTTTACACTGACGGGAACATGGAATGGCGTCAGTGTCTTTGACGACTATGCCCATCATCCCGTCGAGATCAGGGCCGTTTTGAGGGCCGCACGCGAATCGTGTTCCGGTCGCATCATCGCGATACACCAGCCGCACCGCTACAGTCGTCTCGACAGTCTGTTCGAAGAGTTTGCAACCTGCTTCAATGACGCCGACAGCATCATCTTGGCTCCAGTCTATGCTGCAGGCGAAGATCCGATCGAAGGGATCAATTCGGAGGCTCTCGTTTCAAAGATCCGCGCAGCAGGCCATCGCGATGCCCGCTATGTCGCTGACCCGCAGGAACTGGCATCGATTATCGAAAGGATTGCAAAACCCGATGATTTCGTGGTTCTTCTGGGGGCCGGTAGTATAACGCATTGGGCAGCAGCGTTGCCCGGTGAACTGGAAAGCATTTCGGGGCAGGGGCAATGAAACAGGTGCATGGGGAAAAACTGCTGGCATCTCTCGGTGACGCTATCAAGGATATTCGCGGACGACTGACACCGGATGCGCCGATGGATCGCGTCACCTGGTTCCAGGCTGGCGGACTGGCTGAACTGATGTTCCAGCCCCATGATGTCGACGATCTCACGGCGTTTCTGAAGATCCTGCCACCGGACGTGCCATTGACGGTCGTCGGTGTCGGCTCCAACCTCCTCGTGCGTGATGGTGGCATACCCGGGGTCGTCCTTCGCCTGTCGGCCAAGGGTTTCGGCCAGGTTGAACTCGTCGGTGAAAACCGTATTCGTGCAGGCGCGATCTGCCCGGACAAGCATATAGCGGCAATGGCCATGGACAATGGCATCGGCGGATTTGCCTTCTATTACGGCATTCCGGGCTCGATCGGCGGTGCCTTGAGGATGAATGCGGGAGCCAATGGCACCGAAACGGTCCAGCGTGTCGTCGAGGTACATGCTGTCGACCGCAAGGGTGAGCGACACGTCCTGACCAATGCAGGCATGGGATACAGCTACCGTCACTCGCAGGCGCCGGCCGATCTGATATTCACGCATGCGATCTTTGAAGGCTATCCGGAAGATCGTACCACGATCCGCAAGGAGATGGATGACGTGCGCCAGCACCGCGAGACCGTCCAGCCGATCAAGGAAAAGACGGGTGGCTCCACGTTCAAGAACCCCGACGGGCATTCAGCCTGGAAGCTGATCGATGAAGCAGGCTGCCGTGGCCTCGTCTGTGGTGGCGCGCAGATGTCGGCGCTTCATTGCAATTTCATGATCAATACCGGACATGCCAGCGGCTATGATCTGGAATATCTCGGGGAAATGGTTCGCCAGCGGGTGTTTGAAAATGCGGGAATCAAGCTGGAATGGGAAATTAAGCGAATAGGCATATTCATGCCGGGTCGAGAGGTCAGGCCGTTCCATGGTGTAACCGACGCATAAAATAGTCTGTTCGCGCAGCAAAGCGCAGTATTGTTAAAAAAGGTTGCTGAACCAGCGTGTTGGCAGCCTTTTTTAATGTCCTGAATCCGATTCAGGCGACCTTGCCGAGTGCTTGAAATTCCAAGCCTTTCTGGTTTCGGTTAACGAAAGTAAACGGTTTGTTAACCATATCCGGGCACTATCGAAGGCAACAGGGCGGGGTCCGAAATCCACCAGGAAAGGGCCCGTGTCAAACAGACGGAGCAGGCTCGCTCCGGTTTTCTGGAGGTCGTCGATGAGTGGCAAGCATGTGGCTGTTTTGATGGGAGGGTTTTCCTCCGAACGGCCCGTCAGCCTGTCGACCGGTACGGCCTGCGCGCAAGCGCTGGAGAGCGAGGGTTACCGCGTCACGCGTGTCGATGTTGAGCGCGATGTCTCTGAAGTCTTGTCCAGGCTTCGCCCCGATGTTGTCTTCAATGCGCTGCACGGGCCTTTCGGTGAGGACGGCACCATCCAGGGCGTGCTCGAGTATCTTCAGATCCCCTACACGCATTCCGGGGTCCTGGCGTCCGCTCTTGCCATGAACAAGGAGCAGGCGAAGCATATTGCAGCTGCCGCCGGCATTCCTGTTGCCGAAGCACGGGTCATGAGCCGCTTCGATATCGGCAATCAGCATCCGATTGAGCCGCCCTATGTCGTCAAACCGGTTCGCGAGGGATCGTCCTTCGGGGTCGTCATCGTCAAGGAGGACCAGTCGCATCCGCCGCAGATCCTTGCGTCACAGGAGTGGGCGTATGGCGAAGACGTCATGGTTGAGCGCTTCGTCGGGGGCAATGATCTGACCTGCGCCGTCATGGGCGACACGGTGCTCGACATTATCGAGATCGTTCCGCAGGGTCATGGTTTTTACAATTATGATGCAAAATATGTCGCTGGCGGCTCCAGACACATTTTACCGGCCGAGATTTCACCGAATGTTTACCAAAAGATTCAATCCTTCGCGTTGAAGGCGCATCAGGCGCTGGGCTGCCGTGGCGTGAGTCGCTCCGATTTCCGTTACGACGACCGTTTCTGCGAAGACGGTGAGGTGATCTGGCTGGAGATTAATACCCAGCCGGGCATGACCCCCACATCCCTGGTGCCCGAGATGGCTGCGCATGCCGGCCATTCGTTTGGTGGTCTGGTTCGTTGGATGGTGGAGGACGCATCGTGTTTGCGGTGAACGGTAGGGATAGGGCTGGTTCCGTTGGAAGTGTGGCCCGCGATTATGCCGGTGGCGCCGATGACCGTCGTGTCCTGCCGCGGCCGCTTCGCCGTGTCGTCCGTTTTGCTGTCAGCCTCGCAGCAGGACGTATCCAGTTCCCCCGTCATATCGGGACCGTTTCGACGTTTGCCTTTTTAGGGTCCGTTGCCCTTTACGGCATGTCGACCGGTGGTCATTCACAGACGGTTGCGCAGGCCCTGACCGCTTCGGCGGGCTTTGCGATCGAGAATGTGCGGGTTTCCGGCAACGAAGAAACGTCGGAGATCGATATTCTCCAGCTTCTGGGTCTTGATGGCACGACGTCGCTCGTGTCGCTCGATATCGAGGCTGCGCGCGATAAGCTTTCGCAGTTGCCGTGGGTTGAATATGCCGAAGTTCGCAAGGTCTATCCGAAGACCATCGAGGTCTTGCTGAAAGAGCGTCAGGCCTTCGGGATCTGGCAGCATGGTTCCGATCTGTCCCTGATCGAGCGCAACGGCAGTATTATCGGCCCGCTGCGTGACGGGAAATTTGCAACACTGCCGCTCTTTGTCGGTCGTGGAGCCGAGACGAATGCTGCAACCTTCGACGGGGAACTGGCCGACTGGCCGGCTCTGAAAAGACGGGTCCGGGCGTTTGTGCGTGTTGCGGGCCGTCGCTGGGATCTGCATCTGGGTAATGGAGTTGTCTTGAAGCTGCCTGAGCACGGCGTGCAGGAGGCGCTTGCTGTTCTGTCACGTCTCGAAACCGAACAGGGGATCCTTGAGCGGGATATCGCAGCCGTCGATCTTCGGCTGGATGACCGTACGACCGTGCAATTGTCGCAAGGAGCACTGGAGCGCCGCAAGGACGCACTCGAAGCGCGTGCAAAGGCACTCAAGAAGGCGGGGGCGTCATCATGAGCCTTTTCGGGTCGGGTCATTTTCTTCCACGTCTCAAGCCCTTGTCGTCCAAGCGTGCCCACATCGTCACGGTGCTTGATATCGGGTCGACCAAGGTGGTCTGCATGATCGCACGCCTGACGCCGCGCCAGGAAAGCCTGGTCCTGCCGGGTCGTACGCACCATATCGAGATCGTCGGTATCGGCCATCAGCGCTCGCGCGGTGTCAAATGCGGTGTGATCGTCGATCTTGATGCTGCAGAAAGCGTCGTGCGTCTGGCTGTCGATGCGGCTGAGCGAATGGCAGGGCTGACCGTCGACAGTCTCATTATCAACATTTCTGCCGGGCGCCTCGCCAGTGATGTCTACACGGCCACGATCGATCTTGGTGGACAGGAGGTCGAAGGCACCGATCTTCGCAAGGTTTTGATTTCCGCGAGCCAGCAGTCGCAGCGCCAGGATCGCTCCATCCTGCATTCGCTTGCAACCGGTTACGCACTTGATGGCGAACGCGGGATACGTGATCCGCTCGGCATGTTCGGTGATGCACTCGGCGTCGACATGCACGTCGTTACCTCGGAACGCGCGACACTGAAGAATATCGAACTGTGCGTGAACCGGGCTCACCTGTCCGTCGAAGGCATTGTTGCAACGCCCTATGCAAGCGGCCTTGCCGCCCTGGTCGACGACGAGGTGGAACTCGGCTGTGCAGCCATCGACCTGGGTGGTGGTACAACGACGATTTCTGTCTTTGCTGAAGGCAAGCTCGTTCACACGGATGCGATCGGTCTCGGTGGACATCACGTCACGACCGATCTTGCACGCGGCCTTTCGACCCGTATCGAGGACGCTGAGCGTCTGAAAGTGGTCCACGGCTCGGCGCTCGCCAACAGTGCCGATGACCGCGACATGATCGCAATCCCGCCGATCGGCGAGGATGATCGTGATCTGCCGACCCAGGTGCCACGCTCGCTGGTGACCCGTATTGTTCAGGCCCGGATTGAAGAAACCCTGGAACTGATCAGGGACCGGATCCAGAAATCTGGCTTCAGCCCGATTGTCGGCAAGCGCGTTGTTTTGACCGGTGGCGCCAGCCAGTTGACCGGCCTGCCGGAAACGGCACGCCGTATTCTCGCCCGCAACGTGCGGGTCGGACGCCCGATGGGTGTTTCCGGCTTGCCGGTGGCGGCGAAAGGACCGGCGTTTTCTACTGCCGTCGGGCTGATGATCTATCCGCAGGTTGCGGACATGGAGACGCATGCGTCGCAGGGTGGGCTAATCACCTCCCTCGGCAATGGGAACAGTCGTCTGGCCCGTATGGGTCAATGGCTGAAGGAAAGTTTTTGACGTCGTGTTTCGCGTGATGGCGTCAACAGAAATGCACTTATCGGCCGGTGGCGATGCGGCCAGAGCTAGAAGGAATGGGTACCATGACAATCACGCTGCAAAAGCCTGATATCACAGAGCTGAAGCCCCGCATCACCGTCTTTGGTGTCGGCGGTGGGGGTGGCAACGCTGTCAACAACATGATCACTGCTGGCCTCGAGGGTGTCGACTTCGTTGTCGCCAACACCGATGCCCAGGCGCTGACAATGACCAAGGCCGACCGGATCATTCAGATGGGTGCCCAGGTTACCGAGGGTCTTGGGGCCGGTTCGCAGCCGGAGATCGGGCGCGCCGCCGCCGAAGAGTGCCTTGACGAGATCGTCGACCACCTGCAGGGAACCCACATGTGCTTCGTCACCGCCGGCATGGGCGGTGGCACCGGTACGGGTGCAGCACCGGTCGTTGCCCAGGCCGCCCGCAACAAGGGTATCCTGACTGTCGGCGTCGTGACCAAGCCCTTCCATTTCGAAGGCCAAAGGCGCATGCGGCTTGCCGAAGATGGCATTCAGGAACTGCAGAAGTCCGTTGATACCCTGATCGTCATTCCGAACCAGAACCTCTTCCGCATCGCCAATGACAAGACGACTTTTGCCGATGCCTTCGCGATGGCCGACCAGGTTCTCTATTCGGGCGTTGCCTGCATTACGGACCTGATGGTAAAGGAAGGTCTCATCAACCTCGACTTCGCCGATGTCCGCTCGGTCATGCGCGAGATGGGTCGTGCCATGATGGGTACAGGCGAGGCATCCGGTCCTGGCCGCGCCATGCAGGCTGCCGAGGCGGCAATTGCCAATCCGCTCCTCGACGAGACCTCGATGAAGGGTGCGCAAGGCCTTCTGATCTCGATTACCGGTGGTCGCGACCTGACTCTGTTTGAGGTCGACGAAGCGGCAACCCGTATTCGCGAGGAAGTCGATCCGGATGCAAATATTATTCTTGGTGCAACCTTCGATGAAAGCCTCGAAGGCCTGATCCGGGTATCTGTTGTTGCAACCGGCATCGATCGCGGTAGCGTACAGGGCGATATCCGCGTCCAGGACACCCGGCCGATCGCAGCGGTCGCTCGCCCAGCCACGCGTCCAGCTGTTGCTGTCACGACCACTGCTGCAGTTCACCAGGCTCCGGTTCATGCGGCACCGAAGGTCGTCGATCCCGTTGCTGAAACCATCCGGCATGCGGAAGCCCAGATGGAGCGTGAACTGGCGATAGCTGAAACTGCGCGCCAGCCAGCCCCACAGCAGCCGGCTCCACAGCAGCAGGCGGTCTTGCAGCCTGAAACGGATTTCCGTCCACAAAGCCGGATCTTCGCAAATGCTGCGCCTACGGATACGCAGGCACTTCGCCCTGCACAGGCTCCGGTCATGCATAGCCAGCCGGCACAGGTTGCAACCCAGCCTGCACCACGCATGGCCCAGCCATCACAGCAGCCCCTTTCTGCCCCATCGATGGCTCCCGAGCCTGTCCGGATGCCGAAGGTCGAGGACTTTCCTCCGGTTGTGAAAGCCGAACTGGATCATCGCGCAAATCCGATGCAGCACCCGCACGAAGAGCGCGGTCCCATGGGACTGTTGAAGAGAATTACCAACTCGCTTGGGCGTCGTGATGATGATGAGGTTTCCACCGACATGACGTCGGCACCGCAGTCACCTTCACAACAGCGCCGCCCATTGTCCCAGGAGGCAAGCCTTTATGCGCCACGCCGCGGCCAGCTTGACGATCATGGCCGTGCCGTTCCCCAGGCCGCATCCCATCATGAGGACGATCAACTGGAGATCCCAGCGTTCCTGCGGCGCCAGCACAACTGACGCGGTGAGGCAGATAATTGTTGAAAAGGCCCGGATCCGTGTGATCCGGGCCTTTTCGGCTGTTGGCGCAGGCCTTGGAAAGTGATGCGGTTTCAATAGCTTGTTCGCGTAACATTCGGAAACGAACAGTGATTTGGAATGTGCCGGGTGGCTGCGTATGTAAAAAGACAAGAAAAGCCGGCTTAAGACGATTCCCTTATGCCGGCGAAATACCCGCCTGGTCCCTCATGATGGATCGCGGCAAGAAAAGGCAAAAAGAATGACAACAGGCCTCCTTGGTTTTCAAACCACCATTGCAGCGTCCGTGACGATGACCGGGATTGGCGTGCATTCGGGGGCTGCGGTCACCATCACCTTCCAGCCTGCAGAAGCAGGCACTGGCATCGTTTTCTCGCGTAGTCTCGATGATGGCAATTCCGTCGAATACCGCGCCGTATCTTCCAATGTCGGGCCGACAGATCTTTGCACCATTCTCGGCAGTTCTCCGTCGACCTGGATTGCCACGATCGAACATGTCATGGCGGCAGTCTATGCGCTCGGCATCGACAATGTCATTGTCGAAGTGGATGCGGCCGAGATGCCGATCATGGACGGCAGTGCATTTCCGTTCATCGATGCGATCGAGCAGGTGGGCATCGTCACCCTTGATATCAAGCGGCGCTATATCCGCGTGGTGAAACCGGTTCGTATCGACGCAGGCGCGTCGTGGTCGGAATTTCGGCCCTATGACGGCACGCGTTTCGAGGTGGAAATCGACTTTGCGACACCAATGATCGGCCGCCAGAGCTGGAAGGGCGATCTGAGTGCGGCTACCTTCAAGCGGGAGCTGTCGCGCGCGCGTACATTCGGCTTCATGCGCGATGTCGAGCGTCTGTGGGCCGCAGGCTATGCCCTTGGTTCGTCGCTCGAAAATTCTGTCGTGATCTCCGATGACGATACCATCGTCAATGTCGAGGGGCTGCGTTACGAAAAGGACGAGTTCGTCCGTCACAAGACCCTCGACGCCGTCGGCGATCTTGCTCTTGCAGGCGCGCAATTCATTGGTTGTTACCGTTCCTATCGTGGAGGTCACAAGATGAATGCGAATGCCCTGAAGGCGCTTTTGAGCGATCCGGACGCTTATGAGATTGTCGAGGCGCCCGTTCGCAGTAACCGTGTTCGCGCCGGCGAGTTCGTTGCGGTCAAGGAACCGGCACTTGCTGCCTGGCTTGCCTGATATCCTTGTTCTGTCCTTGTGTGTCCGTTTCTCAGACACGTATCGGTAGTCTTAAACGGCCCAAGGACCCAGCTATATTGTCAGATGCGCTGAGCAGAAGGACGTCCGTCTGTTCGTCATGCCCGGCGGCAGTGGGTCGAACGGAACTGATGCAACCACGCGTCAACAGGATTATCGACAAGTCGTTGGCGTGAAACTACCCCTCCTTACGGGAGGAGGATTTTGCGATTTCGTCCCTGGTTTCTGGAGGCAGGAACACACAAACAGCCTTGCTTGCGGTTGCCGCGCTGGTCCAGCGTGATATCGTCAAGATCGCGGATCGCCAACACCTGGCGATCGTCCATTATCATCGTGGCCGTTCTGATGGAGCGGCCATTTCCATGGAATGGGCCATGGAAGGCGAGGTGACAGTGGAAATCACTGTCTTTAATGAAGAATGTGCCACAAAATTGCGTTAATACCCCCGCATTGCGTTGCCGGACGCCTGCTTGTATGGCTAGAAGGCGAACAAACGCAGCGACACTTGTGGCGCACGACGATTGGGAACTGTCGAATGACTGATGTGAAGTCTGTTGGAGTGAGTAAAGCGGCGCGTATCGCGTTCATGTCCATGGCACTGGCTTGCACCGGAATGGCTGTCACAGCCTGCCAGTCCGACAAGGATATCGACATTACCAAGCTTGGTATGGAAACGGACCCACCCGAGTTGCTCTACAATCAGGGCCTGGCCAACATGAAGGC
>JAEWDP010000143.1 GCA_023390055.1 Pseudomonadota bacterium
GCTTTACGGCGTGACGCTTGCCCTCATCCTCATGGCCTATGCCGTGGCAGGTGTCGGTTTTCTCGCCTATGCCGGGCTGATTGCGGCTGCCATCATGTTTGCCTGGCAGATCTGGACGATCGATATCGACAATCCCGACCAGTGTCTCGCATTGTTCAAGTCCAATTCACGTGTTGGTGCTGTGATTTTTTCGGGCCTTGTCGCATCGCTTGTGTTGTTCTAGACGCAGCCGCCCTTCCGCGGGTGGCGCCACCTGTCCATCGCGTGCATAAAGCGAAAAACCCGGCCATTCCTGGCCGGGCTCCGGTATCAGCGCGAGACGGCGGTGGACTTGGATCAGCGACGCGCGATGATCTCCTTGCCCTCGATCTTCATCGCAACGCCAAGCTTGCCTGTCGTGCGACGCACCAGAAAACGAGGTCGGCGGGACGCGAAATAAGAATGTCTGCGGCGCGGTTTGGTGGTGTCGGTGCGCACGTCGCCGAGGTGGTTTTCGAGCGGTCGGGCGATACCGTCGGCCTCGACCATCAGCATTGGAATGCGGAAGGCTTCCGACCAGTGGCGCCAGTCAGCGGCGATGTCGCAGAGATCATGCGCCACAAGCAACGGAATGCACAGTTCGGGATCGTCGTGGTGGAGTTCCAGCGTGACAGTGACCTGTCCGTCGCCATGGTCGATTGCCCTGGCCGCAACACCCTTGAATGCGCGGGCAGGCAGTGCAAACGATATCGGCAGCCCACTCGATGGCAGCGTCTTGCGCAAGACGGCACCGCGTGAATCGATACTGATTACGACGTCTGCGGACGTGCCGCGCAAGGCGTAGGTGACCTGCTGCGGAAAGCGCGTCGGGTCAAGCCTGAACGTGGAGCCTGCCCATGCAGGCTTCAATACCGTGTTTGTCATCGTATATGCTACCCTTGTTTTACCTGAGAGCCGTCTGCAGCATCTCGTGCGGGACTTTTGTCCTCTGATGGGCAGACGATACGGCGCGCCTTATGCGGGATCGCTTAATAATCGCGGTTAAGGAAAGTTTGCTGCCGCAGATGGTTACCAAAACCGGTCCCGTTTCGGTTTCCAGAAGGTGAAGATGTGATCCGCCTTGAAGAACAAAAGTGGCTAAAGCCCCGGGCAAGCCTGCCTTGCGATCATGTTGTCCGCATTCTTGTGACCGGAGCATCTGTCCATGGTTTCGACATATCTGAGCTACGACCTCGTCAATCGCGACATGTTCAAGACGCTGCAACGTGTTGCAAGTCAGGACATCGTCGCAAGAGATGCAAAGTACTATGCCGAAAATATCGATAACGTGACGTCGATTGATGAATTTCTTGCCGACTACCGCCTCTATTCCTACGCCATGACTGCCCATGGACTGGACGAGATGATCTATGCGAAAGCCTTCATGAAGAAGGTGCTGGAAAGCGATCTCGGCGATCCAAACAGCTACGCCAATCTGTTGACTGATGAGCGCTATCGCAACTTCGCTGCCGCCTTCAACTTCTCTGACGCAGGTGGGGCGGCGATTGCGCAGTCGGCCGCACAGCAAGGTGAGATGCTCGAACTCTATGATGAGAGCATCCTGGCGATGGATGACAAGGCAGCAGAGGAAACACGCTATTACAAGGCCATGATGGCGAGCGTCGATCACGTCGACGACATTCTGGGCAATGAGCGGCTGCGTCGCTACGTGTTCGAAGCGATCGGTATTGATGAGAACGTCTATTCCTACGACACCGTCCGCAAGGCAATGACCAGTGACAAGAATGATCCGGACAGCTACACGAACACTGTCCTTGCCGATCAGATGGCAAGCCTCGTTGCCAAGCATCAGAAGGTGAAAGAGGACCTGGCTGATCCCGACCTCACCGGCGTACAAAGACAATCCTTGAATGCGCAGCTTGCCGGCTATTCGAAGGCGATAACGTCAACGCAGGCCCACATTGATCTGGCCGGTGCATTTGAATTTGCAACAGATGGAACGGCTGTGCCGGGCACGGCCCAGACGGATGAACAACTGACTGCGGTCACGGACCTCTACCTGCTGACCCAACCACGTCAGACGCGCGAATCGGCCCTGCGCGAGCAGCAGTATTTCGAAGAAAAGATGCAGACGATCACGACTGCAGAGGAGATCGTCAACGATAGCCGCCTCTATGACTTCGTTCGCAAGGCTTTCGGCCTCGATGAACTCTATATCGTCAAGTCGACAATCGAGCAGATCCTGATCAATCATAATGGTATCGTCGAGCAGTACGAGGCGGAACGCCCACAATACAGGGAGCTTTACGAGGCGTTCAATTTTGCCTCGGATGGTACGGTCAATGGTGATGAAGTGCAGACCGAAGCACAGAGGAATGTCACCGCTCAGAACTACTTCAACCGCTATAACGACAAGCAGGAGGAAGCCGACGACAAGGCAATCAGTCTATACAAGTCAGAAATGGCGGCAGTGACCTCCATCGATGACTTCCTGTCAGATCCGGCAATTTACGGCTTTGCGCTGAAAGCTGTCGGGCTCGACCCCGACACGGTCTCTCTCCTGAAGCTCAAGAACGTTTTGAAAAGCGACCTGTCAGACCCGAAGAGCTACGTCTATACCTTGAAGGACGAGCGTTATCTAACGCTTGCACAGGCATTTAACTTCACACGCGACGGCGCGATCACGGCACCTGTACAGGCGCAGTCGCAAGCAACGATAACGGCAACTGCAAAGGAATATGTCATCCAGCAGACCCGGTTCCTGGATGGAACGGAGAAGGAAGTTGCCAGAGACAAGGCTGATGCGGAGGTGTCCTACTACACGTCGACAATGTCGGGCATCAAGACGCGCGCCGAACTGCTTGCAGACCGCCGCCTTGTGGATTTCGTCCTCGTCGCCAAGGGTATAGATCCGGAAACGGTGACGGATGAATTTCTGGCTGAAGCGTTTTCGTCCGACCTTGCAGATCCAAAAAGCTTCCTAAACGAGCAGTCGGATAGGCGATTTGCCGAACTGATCGGGACCTTCAATTTCGACGAAGCCGGCAATCTTGATCGTGATACGACGACATCCATCCAGAACCTTGGTCAACGTCTCGAAATGCAGAACATGTATCTGCGCCAGACGCTTGAGACCGAACAGGGCAATGACAATGCAGGTGTGCGTCTGGCACTCTATTTCGAGCGAATGTCGGGTTCGATTACCGACGCTTACGGCATTCTTGCCGATGAAGCGCTTATGGAATTCTTCAGGATTACCTTCAGCCTGCCGGCCGAACTGGGCAATATGGATATCGACCAGCAGGCCAAGATCGTGGAGAAGAACCTCGATCTCAATGACCTGACCGATCCCGTGAAGCTTAAGAAGCTCATCGAGCGGTTCACGATCATGTATGACCTCGAAAACGGTGTGAGCGGACCCTCGGCGGTGGATATCCTGATGGGCACGGGAGCAAGCACCGGAATCAGCGCAGATACGCTTTGGGCATTGTCACAGGTCAGGCGGTGAAAAATCACCAGTTGAGATCAGCAGATCTCAGTCGGAGACCACGACTTTGCCGGGGTTCATGATCCCGGCAGGATCAAATGCCCGCTTGATGCGCCGCATGAGATCAATTTCGATGGCCGGGCGGATCCTCGCAAGTTCATCACGCTTCAATTGTCCGATCCCGTGTTCGGCGGAAATCGAGCCATTGAGCGATAAAACGATTGCATGCACGATTTCGTTGACGGCGTGCCATTTCGCAATGAAGTCTGCCTTGTCGGCGCCAACCGGCTGCGAGATATTATAGTGGATATTGCCATCGCCCAGATGCCCGAATGCGCAGATGCGGGCACCGGGAATGACTGCCATGACCGCCTTTTCAGCCTCATCCATGAATGCGGGAATGCTCGAAACAGGAACGGAGATGTCGTGCTTGATGGATCCGCCTTCCGGCTTTTGAGCGTCAGACATGCTTTCGCGCATGTGCCAAAGAGCCTTTTGCTGGGCAATGGATGACGCAATCACCGCATCTTCGACAAGATCGGTCTCAAAACCCCATTCCAGAAGGGTCTGAACCATGGTCTGTGCGGTCGCCGGGGAATCGGATGTCGAAATGTCGATCAGAGCATACCACGGATGCTGGTTAGCGAGTGGATCCCGAACCCCTTCGATATGACGGGTCGTGAATTCAATGCCGATACGAGGCATGAGTTCGAAACCGGTCAGGGCCGTGCCACACAAAATGGATGCTTTTTGAAACAGTTGGAGCGCATCGGCAGGGCTCGCAATCCCGGCCAGGGCGACCTGATGGCCGACGGGTTGCGGAAAAAGCTTCAGAACCGCCCCGGTAATGATGCCAAGTGTTCCTTCCGCACCGATAAAGAGATCACGCAGATCATAGCCGGTATTGTCCTTCTTGAGGCGCCGCAATCCGTTCCAGATCTCGCCTGTTGGCAAGACGACTTCGAGGCCGAGGCACAGTTGTCGCATGTTGCCATAGGCAAGAACGGCCGTGCCACCGGCATTGGTAGAAAGATTGCCGCCAATGCGGCACGATCCTTCCGATCCAAGCGACAAGGGAAACAGCCGCTCAACTCTTTCGGCAGCTTTCTGCACCTCGGCAAGGATGGCACCGCCGTCGGCAACAAGAATGTTTGCGACCGGATCGATATCGCGGATGCGGTTCATCCTTTCCAGCGAGACGATCAGTTCATTTCCTGTCTCGCGGGGGACCTGACCGCCAACAAGACCGGTATTGCCGGTCTGGGGTACGATCGGTGTTTTGGTCTCCGTTGCGAGTTTCAAGATTGTGGAAACATCCTCGGTTGATCCGGGCTTGAGAACCATCGGGGACCTGCCACGATAAAGGCCGCGGTTTTCGACAAGCCGCGGCGCAATATCGTCAGGGTCGGTGATAACATTGTCGCTGCCTACGATTGCTGCAAAGCGTTGCAAGGTTTCAAGGGGTATTTTAACGGTATCCATGACCCTCTACTCCACTAGTCCCGGGGTGCGGCGGCCCGCAAGAGCCGGTCATTGATTGCCTCGCCCAGCCCGTCTTTTGGGATGGGAACAACAGCGATTTCGCATGCGCCTGTCGCATCCGCCCGCTTTAACATGTCGAAGAGATTGGCGGCGGCCTCGGCAAGGACGCCCGACGGACTGAGATTGAAGACCGCCTTTGCCTCCGCTTCGCCCGAAACCGGCAGATCACCGAAACGGATCAAGGCTTCACCCGGTTTGACGGCCTTAACATTGAGACGGACGCTGGCACCTGGCGCATAATGGGATGCCAGCATGCCCGGCGCTTGAATGGCGGATTCTGCGTTGCCATGTCCACGTATGATGGGCAATCCCGTTTCGGTTTCGATCTGGTCCGCAGCTATGCCGCCTGGCCGCAAAAGATGGATCTCGTTGCAAACGACCCGCAGAATAGTCGATTCCAGTCCCACCGGTGTCGTGCCGGCGTCGATGATGAGCTTGAGCTTGTCGCCAAGGTCGTCGGCGACGTGTCGAGCCTTTGTCGGGCTGATCTTGCCCGATGTGTTGGCGCTTGGAGCAGCCAGCGGTTTCCCAAATGCCCGTATGAGCTTTGCGGAAAACCCTTTCGGGACACGTATCCCGACAGTATCAAGACCGGCCGTGGCAAGCGGATGGATGCCGCAGCCCGGTCTCACAGGCAGGACGAGCGTCAACGGGCCCGGCCAGAACAGCTCCGCAAGCCGTCGCGAGACAGGGTCAAATATCGCATACCGTTCTGCCATCGCAAGATCAGCCATGTGACAGATCAGGGGATTGAAGCGCGGCCGGCCCTTGGTTTCGTATATGCGCGTCACGGCCAGCGGATTGGTGGCGTCTGCAGACAGCCCGTAAACAGTCTCTGTGGGAATGGCGACCGGCCAGCCATCTGCCAAAATTGCGCAGGCTTCCTGGATGACCCTGTCGCCATCATTGTCGATGTGGAGGATGTTTGCACTCATGATCCCCGCGTCCTATCGCGGAAATGCACTCCTCGGCAATCTGAAACTCTGGAGAGCTATAGCTTTTTGATAGCGGCGAGAAGCGTCTTGTCAGGTGCGGCCAGCATCAGGACGTTCTTCAGGGCCTGATGGGGATCATGCGTCTGGAACATGAGCCCATCCTTGCGGATCGATCGATCGATCCGCAAGGTCTCGCCGGGAGCCTTTTCGAACGCGACGGCGAAATACATGCGTGCATAACCATGGCGAATGTTTTCGAAGAACGGGTAGGTCTGGCCGATGTCGGACGAGAAGTTGGCCATATAGAACGACCAGTGAACCTCTCCGCGATCCTTGATTACCGATCTTGAACTGGTCACATGGCAGTAGCCCAGATGCGGAATTTCATCAAAGACCCGGTAGAAGATCATCTTGGGAAACTGGATTGTCTTGTGAAACGCGTTGAGTCGCCTGTGGGTGGTCTCACCTGCCTTCACCAGGCGCTTTCCCGTATGTTCTGCGACCTCTTCGGCAGTGAGATAATGCTTTTCGCCAGGTCGCCACTCTGGCCTGACAGCGCGGGCAATCCGTCCGGTGCGAAGAAACTCCGAATGCGGAGAAGTGCCCACCGGCGGCGGAAATTTCGGTGATCTCGACTGATAATAGCGCAACTTTGCTGGCGGCTGCACGAATTGTCCCCTTGCACACTTGTCTCTTGCGCCAGAGATTGCCTCAACATGATTAATGACGTGTTGAAAACGCGCTTGGCGACCGCCGCGCAACAACTGTTTCATACACTTGACGATAGGTTTCGGGATCTGCCTGAAAGTTGATCGTGAAATTACTACTTTCGCTTGTGTTTGGGATCTTTTGCAGGTGTTGTACGTTAATCCCCGGTTCAACTGCCGGAGCGTAATGTCCATGCAATCCCCACGGACCCTTCAATAATCAATAAACAGGGATCGTGGTGTCACAGATACGCAATCTTGAATGGAGGCACCGATGAAATCGTTTTTCAGGAAGGTCGCGATTGCAGCACTTTCCACGGCCGTCTTGGCCGGAGGCATCATACCGGCACAGGCCATGCCGATCGCTGTCGCTCCAGTCACGAAACTGACCGTGCAGACGGATGTTACGCAGGTGCGACACCACCATCATCATCGCCGTGGCTATTATCGCGGTTATCGTGGTTCTCGCCATCATCGCCCGCATCATCGCTTTCATGACGGGTATTGGTTCCCGCTGGCCGCATTCGGAGCCGGCGCATTGATCGGCGGTGCCATTGCCGCGCCGCCACGCCATTCTGCGCCGATTGTCCGCGGGGCACCTGGTATAAATCCACGGCACTTCGAATGGTGCCATGCGCGCTACCGCTCGTATGATTCCTATTCCAACACATTCCAGCCCTATCATGGGCCGCGCAAAACCTGCTACTCACCCTATTTCTGATCGGTGAGCCAATCTTTGAATGCCCGCCCGATATGATATGCCGGGCGGGCATTTGCGTGTCAGATCGCCTGTTGGATCCAAAGGTTTTGCCGCCGGCACAGGAGGATAAGAGGATGTACAAGGCACCGGTCGAAGAAATCGCCTTCACGCTCAATCACGTTGCGGGACTGGCCGAAGCGATCCGGTCATCGATACTTGGTGATCTGACCCCTGATCTTGTCCTTGCTGTCCTTGAAGAGGCGGGCAGATTTGCCAGTAGTGAAATTGCGCCGCTTGGCGAGGTCGGCGACCGACAAGGTGCTCGACTGAAAGACGGCGCTGTGATGGTTCCGGACGGTTGGGCCGATCTATATCGTACGTGGCGAGAGGCGGGCTGGAATGGCCTCACAGGTCCAAGTGATTACGGTGGCCAGGAACTGCCCCACATGCTGAATGTTGCAACACTTGAGATGTGGAATTCGGCCTCCATGGCGTTTGCACTTGCGCCGACATTGACGATGGCTGCCACAGAAGCCCTGGCCAGGCATGGCAGCGAGGAGCTGAAGAAGAAATATCTCCAAAAACTCGTCCTTGGTGAATGGACCGGGACAATGAACCTGACGGAGCCACACGCAGGCTCCGATCTGGGCGTTTTGAAAGCCCGTGCCGAACGTCATGATGACGGAACGTATCGCATCTTTGGCCAGAAGATCTTCATTACCTGGGGCGACCATGATGTTGCCGATAACATCATCCATCTTGTCCTTGCGCGGCTGCCAGACGCTCCGGCAGGAACACGTGGCATCTCGCTGTTCCTCGTACCGAAATTCCTGGTGACGGAAGACGGCTTGCCTGGCGAACGCAACGATGTGTTCTGTCACTCGATCGAACACAAGCTTGGTATTCACGGGTCTCCGACATGCACCATGATTTATGGTGACGGCAAGTTTGGGCGGGAAAAAGGTGCGGTTGGCTGGCTGGTTGGCGAGGAAAACAAGGGGCTCGCCTGCATGTTCACGATGATGAACAATGCGCGCCTCGCTGTCGGTATGCAGGGTGTTGCTGTTGCAGAAGCCGCAACGCAAAAAGCCATGTCCTATGCCCGTGACCGCACACAGGGAAAATCTCCGTCCTGGGTCGGGCCGGGTATGAGCCCGATAATCGAGCATCCCGACATCATCCGGATGCTCCTGACGATGAAGGCGCTGACGCAAGGTGCACGCGCGATTTGCTATAGCTGCGCACATGCCATCGACATGGCTCAGCGCGCGTCTGATAGTGAAGCGATTTACTGGGCAGATCGTGCGGCATTGCTGACACCGGTTGCCAAGGCGTTTGCAACCGATGTCGGCGTTGACGTGGCGTCCCTTGGCATCCAGGTCCATGGTGGCATGGGCTATATCGAGGAAACAGGTGCCGCACGCTATCTGCGCGATGCGCGGATCGCCCCGATCTATGAAGGTACGAACGGTATCCAGGCAATTGACCTTGTCACCCGCAAATTATCGCTGTCGGATGGACGACAGATATCCGAACTGATTGCGGAACTGAAACAGATTGCCGAGTGGGTGGCGGCCGCAGACGATGCCGGCTTCGGCAACACCGCATCATGCCTCAAGAACGCAATAAACGATCTTGAAGAGACGACCATATGGATCAATCAAACCCGGGATAACGGAGATATTGCGGATGTACTGGCGGGTGCGACGCCATACCAGCGACTGTTCGGAATTGTTCTGACCGGAGCCTACCTTGTGAAGGGTGCGCTGGCGCGTGTGGGGGACGGTCGTGATGGTGAACGAACACTGCTTTGCAGGTTTGCTGCGGAAAACCTCCTGCCTGAAACAGCTGCCCTGACGCGCCAGATCGTTGATGGAGCGTCGAGCCTGCGGGCCGCCGCCCGCACAATACTTGGTCGAGAAGCGCCTGCGCTTTGATGTCAGTATTGTCCAAATGCCTCAGGAAAGACCGAGGAACTCGCTTGTTTCGCACCCTTGTCCTCGACCTACACCCGGCGCAACTGACGGCTGTCTGTCCGGGACCACTATCACGACGTAACCATCGTGATGTTCGCTCCTGCAGGCCTGCGCCGCCTCGAACGCTTCAGCCCGGCCTTCTGCCGAAGTTACGAACCAGGTGTATTGGCGGTGCGCTCGTTCCCGCCAAGGGAAAGCCGATTGTGCTATCGCTCAAGAAGCGCGACGGCCTCGACATGAGACGACCATAAGAATTGATCCACCGGCGTGACGGAGCGGATGGCAAAGCCGCCGTCGACAAGTATCCTAAGGTCGCGGGAGAGCGTAACTGGATTGCAACTGACGGCCACGACCTTCTTGACGGTTGATCGGACAATCTCCCTGACCTGTGCTTCAGCGCCTGCGCGCGGAGGGTCGAAGACAACTGCGTCGAATGACTTGAGCTCCTGGGGCATGAGGGGGCGGCGAAAGAGATCGCGCCTTTCCACCTTCACCGGTTTCAGACCCTGAGTGCCGCGGGCAGCCTGATCAAGGGCCCTCAAGGATTTATCTTCGTTCTCCACTGCGTGAACCTGAAAATTGCGTGCGAGACGAAGGGCAAATGTACCGCATCCCGCGAAAAGATCCGCAACGCGTTTGGCTTTGCCGACATGCGACAATACCAGCGCGGCCATCACTTCTTCCGCCTGCTGCGTCGCCTGCAGGAATGCGCCAGGCGGCGGCGCAACAAGGACACCGCCGAAATCGACTAGCGGTTTTTGTGGCTCGACCAGGATCTCGCCATTGGCGGTAACACGGGCGATGCCCCTCAGTTCAAGAACGGTTTCAATGGTCTTGCGACGTTGCTTGTCGCTCAAGGTTTTCAGACCATCTGCCGCAATATCCAGGCCGGTCATCGTGGCCGTAACCGTCAATCGGAAACTTTGTGATCCGGTGGCAAGCTCGTTCGCAATTTTACGGATCGACCCAAGATGGGTCATGATCGAGGCTGTGGTGATCGGACACTCCTCGATGGAAACGATGTGGTTGGTCTCGGCGCGATTGAACCCCATGAGCAATCCATTTTCTGTCCGTCTGCCAGAAAATACGGCCCGTCGCCGCTGGCCGATTGTACATGCGACAAGGGGCGATACCTCGGGAGAAAGTCCCTTTGACCGTAACGCCCCGGCAACGAGGTCACGCTTGAATGCCTGATAGGGTGCATCGCCAAAGTGCTGGAGTGAACAGCCGCCACAGGCATCGCCATCCGGGTCGAAATGTCGACAGAGCGGTTCGACGCGTTCATCCGATCGCATTGCAAGCGAGATGAGAGTTCCGTGATTTCCATTGCGCGCGATTGCGACGGTTTCGCCGGGCAACGTGTATGGAACATAGATCGACCCTTGCGGGTCCTCGGCGATGCCGTGGCCCTGGGTGCCAAGCCTTGTAATGGTGACGGTCTGTGTACTCATGTTTTCTGGCCTGCGAGCAGGAACTCCTGGTTGCCGTCGCCACCGGAAATCGGTGACGGAATGAGGCCGAGGCTATGCCATCCAGTCTCGTTCGTCAGCCAGTCTTCCAGCGTGGCTGCGATCGATTTCCCCTGGGATGGATCCTTCAAAAGTCCGCCCTTACCGACTGCCTCTCGGCCAGCCTCAAACTGTGGTTTGACGAGAACCACACATTTGGCGCCTGCCTTTGCCAGTTTCAACGCTTGCGGGAGCGCAAGCTTCAGTGAAATGAACGAGACGTCCGACACGATGAAACTGATTGTGCGGCCGCCGAGATCACTGCCGGTAAGCGCTCTCGCATTGAGGCCCTCGATATTGGTGACGCGTCGATCGGACGCGATGCGCGGATGCATCTGGCCATGACCGACATCGATTGCCGTGACGTGGGACGCACCGCGTTCAAGCAGAACCTCGGTGAAACCGCCGGTGGAGGCTCCTATGTCGAGGCAGGTGTGGCCGCATGGGTCGAGAGTAAAGTGGTCAAGGGCTGCAGCAAGCTTGAGCGCTGACCGTGAGACATAGTCTCGTGCCGGATCAGCAATCTTGATGGCAACGTCCGTCGTAAATGTCTGGCCCGGTTTGGTGACAACCCGGTCATCGACGGAAACTGTTCCGCGGATGATGGCATCGCGTGCCCGCGAGCGGCTTGCAAAATGGCCGTAAGAGACAAGAAGCTGGTCGAGGCGTTGCGGTGAGGGGAGCGACATGCTGTCTCAATGGGTCGCTTTTGCCGCAAGCGCAAGCGCAAATACACCGGCATTGCTCAAGTTCGCACGAAACCTCAATCGAATTTTAAGACGAATAGGATTGCTTGGCACATAACGCTCTGTCTTGGCGCCGCAGTCATCGATTGCCCGAAATCAATTCGGTATCCCCTCCTCAAATTGCAGTCATTCATGCGCGGATTTGCCATGTCGCTTAAAAATCTCTCCCTGAACAAGAAACTTATCGGAACATTTGCAGCATTGATGTCGATCTGCATGCTGGCGTCCGCAGGTGTCTTCTGGCAGGTCCTCAAGTCCAATCAGGCATCTGCCGAGCAGGTGCGTGCACAGACGATCCTGCGTCATTCCGAAAATGCCCTGGAGGCGATGCTGAAGCAGGTCGTGGACCAGCGTGGCTTTCTCCTGTTTGCTGACGACGCAAGCTACAATGCCGTCTTCCAGCACCGTGATGATATGATTGCGGAGATTGACGAGGCCAGAAAGGCTGCGGCCGACCAGCCGGCGCTCCTGACATCCCTGAAGCGCATGCGTGACGCAGCCGATGCCTTCTATAGCCAGTTGACAGAACCGCGTCTGGCCGCGCGCAAGAATGTCGATGTGCCGTTGGATGAGGTGCTGGCGATCGGTGCTACCGAGACCGCCGGTCTGCTGGATGATTTCGCGGCGGCGGCAGGTGACATCAAGACCGGGGCTACGGCACTTGTCGATACCATGATGGCTGAACAGAGACGTTCGCAAAGAGATATCATGCTCGCACTTCTGATCGGGGGCGCTGCTGCGGGTCTCATCGCTGCAGGCCTCATTTGGGCATTGTCGCGCGCCATCGTCACGCCGATCGTCGGTATGACGAGAGCCATGTCCGAGCTTGCTGCTGGCAATAATGATATTGCCGTCCCGGCACTTGGACGCGGTGACGAAGTTGGCGAGATGGCCAAGGCAGTCACTGTCTTCAAGGATGCTGCAATCGAGAAAATCCGTCTGGAACAGGAAAGCAGTTCCATCCGCGCTGCTGCCGATCGCGAGCGCATGGAAAATGATGAGATCAAGGTTCGCGAAGCAGGGCTGGTCGAGTTTGCGGTGGATTCGCTTGCCAAGGGTCTGTCGGACCTTGCCAATGGCGATGTCACCTGCCGTATCGAGACGCCGTTTGCGGGAGAGCTCGATCGCCTGAGGGTCGATTTCAATGAGGCGGTGATTAAGCTGCAGGCGGCTTTGCAATCTGTCGGAGCCAATGCGGCGGCAATCAATGCCGGTGCTGAAGAAGTCCGGGTAGCCGCCGATGATCTGGCACGACGGACCGAGCAGCAGGCAGCCTCCGTCGAAGAAACGGCGGCTGCTCTGGAAGAGGTAACGACCACTGTCAAGGATGCTGCAACGCGCGCCGATGATGTCGGTAAACGCGTGGAACGTGCGCGTATCGGTGCAGAGAAATCGGGTGACGTCGTTCGCCGGGCCGTCTCGGCCATGGAGAAAATCTCCAACTCCTCCAGCGAGATCGTCAACATCATCAGCGTGATCGATGATATTGCCTTTCAGACCAATCTTCTCGCCCTCAACGCCGGTGTCGAGGCGGCGCGTGCAGGTGATGCAGGCAAGGGGTTTGCAGTCGTTGCCCAGGAGGTTCGTGAACTTGCCCAGCGCTCTGCCAATGCAGCCAAGGAGATCAAGACGCTTCTTACAGCCTCCAGTGAGCAGGTTGATGCCGGGGTGTCGCTTGTCGGTGAAACCGGCAAGGCGCTGGAGGCAATCGTGGTCGAAGTCCGCGAAATCAACGAGCATATCAATGCCATCGTGATCTCGACGCGTGAACAGTCAACCGGCCTGCAGGAGATCAATGTCGCCGTCAATACGATGGACCAGGGAACACAGCAGAATGCGGCCATGGTCGAGCAGCAGACGGCCGCAAGCCACGCACTGGCCGCAGAGGCGGACGCGATGAACACGCTCCTCGGCCAGTTCAATCTCGGCAGGCCTGCTTCTGAAAAATCCGCTGGCGACCTGAAAAAAGGACAGGGGAGGGCATCTGCAAACCGGACGCAGCCCGCAGCCATTCCACAGCGCGTCGCCTCTCCGGTGCGAACCGTTGCGTCTACCGCGATAGCCGAAGCCTCTCCAAGGACACGCCCCGTCGCATCGCCCGCACATCGCCTGCGTGGCGCGGTGGCACAGGCCTTCTCGGCGCCAGCCGAACCGGTCAAGGAAGACTGGACCGAGTTTTGAGTGTTGCGACAGGCGTGGCAGCAGGTCTGACGCGTGATGATCTCGGCTACGGGATCATCACGGATTGATTGGTCAGTGGGGCCTTGGGAACGTGACATGGATGTGCCTGGCTGGACAAAATGATGGCCATGGCGCACCTTCTTGACGGTGAGGCGGCGATAGGTCCGCATCCTGGCGGTGAAGCATGACAAGCGACTACATCATTGGACCGAATATCAAGAACCCCCGATTGACACGCTCTGTTACCGGCATCGATCATAATGGCGGAGAAATCGATATCTCGGTTGTCGAGGAACGGCCGCTGACCATCTTCCTCAATGCGCAGGAAATCGTCACCGCCATGACGATCGGCGACTATCCGGAATATCTTGCGCTTGGTTTCCTGCGCAACCAGGCAATGCTGGGGGATGCCGAAACCGTCACAGGCGTCGAGTATGACGAGGAACTGGAGGTTGTGGTCGTGCGAACCGAAAGCAGCACGACCTATGAAGAGAAGGTCAAGAAGAAGACCCGGACGAGTGGCTGTGCGGTAGGCACAGTCTTCGGCGACATGATGGAAGGTCTGGAGGGGCTTGTCCTGCCGGATGTACCGCTGCGCACATCCTGGCTCTATTCGCTTGCACGGACGATCAATACGACGCCAAGCCTCTATCTGGAAGCCGGCGCAATCCACGGCACGGTCCTGTGCAAGGAGGATCGTCCACTGGTCTACATGGAAGATGTCGGCCGCCACAATGCGGTTGACAAGATTGCGGGCTGGATGTTCTTCGAAAAGGAAGGTGCAGAAGACAAGATCCTCTACACGACCGGACGACTGACGTCAGAAATGGTCATCAAGACTGCCATGATGGGGATCCCGGTGCTCGCATCCCGATCCGGCTTTACGGCCTGGGGTGTGGAAATCGCCCGTCAGGTCGGCCTGACGCTGATCGGTCGCATGCGTGGCAAGCGTTTCGTTTGTCTGGCAGGCGACAAACGGCTGATCTGGGATGCCGATCCAGAGGCAGTACCTGAAGATGAGAAGCGACACGGCCGCAAAGGTGCAATGATTGACTAGGATTTTTGGTGTCATTCTGGCCGGAGGCAAGGCCACGCGCATGGGGGGTGGAGACAAGGGTCTCTTGCCACTTGGAGACAATACACTGCTCGATCATGTCATCGAGCGACTTCAGCCCCAATGCGAGAGACTTGCAATCAATGCAAATGGCGATCCGACGCGGTTTTCGCATTTTGGCTGTCCGGTGATTTCCGATACGCTTCCTGATTACCCAGGTCCGCTGGCAGGGGTACTCGCCGGCCTGGATTGGGCGGCAGGTGAAGGCGTAGATGCGATCGTGACGGCAGCGGCGGACACACCGTTTCTTCCGCGTGACCTGGTGGCAAGGCTGAAGGAGGCAGCAACCGCAAAAGGGGTCCCGATTGCGTTGGCGGCCTCACCGGATGAGCACGGTGCACCGCGACGACATCCGACCTTTGGGCTATGGCCGGTTGCATTGCGCGCTGATCTGCGTGATGAACTTGTGCGAGGCCTGCGCAAGATCGTCCTGTGGACCGACCGTCATGGGGCGGCGAGCACACAGTTTTCCACCAGCCCCTTCGATCCGTTCTTCAATGTCAACACGCCCGACGATATGGTGCGCGCGCGCGCATTCCTGGCTGCAGAAAAGTCCTGACAATGGCTTCCGGTTGCCGCCTCTCAATCTGGTCGATACGATCGCGATGACGGTCTTTATTGTGCGGATATTGATGAATGACAGAACAACTCGGCACTCTTGTCCCTCCACGACTGAGGAATGACTGCTTTGCGCTGCCGCCGGGCATCGAATGGACGCCCGTCGATACAGCCCTTGATCTGTTGCGCGCCAGTCTTATCCCTGTTGTCGCGACCGAGGACCTGGATGTATCGATGGCAGTTGGCCGCGTTCTTGCGCGCGATGCCGTTGCCAAACGCTCCAATCCGCCTGCTCCCAATTCGGCTGTCGACGGATACGGTTTTGCCCATGCCTTCACCGGCGAGGGGCCCCAGACATTGCCGCTGGTTGACGGCCGGGCAGCCGCTGGCGTTCCTTTTGCGGGTCACGTGCCAGGCGGTACGGCAATCCGCATCCTAACAGGAGCGATCCTTCCCGACGGGGTCGATACGGTCGTGTTGGAGGAAGATACGGCGAGTGACGGCAAACGGATTGCCTTCCACGGGCCGGTCAAGCAGCGATCCAATACCCGCAAGGCTGGCGAGGATGTGGAAGAGGGGGGTGTGGTCCTTCCGGCAGGACATCGGCTTCGTCCGCCGGATCTGGCTCTCCTGTCAGCCGTCGGGATTGCTACGGTTGCTGTTTACCGGCCTTTGCGCATGGGCGTGTTGTCGACCGGCGACGAAGTTGTCCAGGGAAGGCAAGGAAAGGTTCTCGAGGCCAGCCGTATCTACGACGCCAATCGGCCGATGTTGCTGGCAATGGCCAAGCGCTGGAATTATGAGCCGGTCGATCTCGGCCATGTCGGTGATGACCGGGTAGAACTTGCAGCCCGTTTCGATCAGGCTGCCAAGGATGCTGACGTGATCTTCACGTCAGGCGGAGCATCTGCGGGAGACGAGGACCATGTCTCGGCCCTGTTGAAAGACGCGGGCGCGCTTGAGAGCTGGCGCATAGCGGTAAAGCCGGGCCGTCCTCTTGCTCTTGGACTGTGGAAGGGGGTTCCTGTCTTCGGCCTGCCCGGCAATCCTGTTGCAGCTTTTGTCTGTGCCTTGATCTTCGGTCGTCCGGCTCTCTCGGTACTGGCGGGAAGTGCCTGGGAAGTGCCGGATGGCTTTACCGTTCCAGCAGCTTTCGGGAAGAACAAACTGGCAGGCAGGCGCGAGTATCTGCGCGCACGATTGACGCCGCAGGGGCACGCCGAGGTGTTTCGCTCGGAAGGTTCGGGCCGCATCAGTGGCCTTTCCTGGGCAACCGGTCTTGTCGAAATCGGGGATGACGCCCGTCAGATTGCTCCTGGAGATCCCGTACGATTTCTTCCATACGGGTCGTTCGGCTTATAGGGCGGCCGCATCTTGTGCGGTTTTGCCGGTTCAAGGTCAGGCCGGAAGGAGGCGCTGGAACCCGAAGTTGCTGTCAACCGTTTCTTTCGTGCTTGCACGGTCTGTGGTGATCTGGGATGCTACCCGGCAGGGCGGACGAGTACCGGAAATGTGAACGGGAAAGGAATTTTCGATGAAACACATCGTCCTCATGGGAGCGGTTCTACTGTCTGCTTCGACCTGCCTTGCGCAGACCGACGCGCAGCAACAGGAAACCACACCCCCGGCGACACTGCCTCAAGGTGCTGAAACTTCGGCGTCAACAGGCCCTGCGAACCTCTGTCAGGAAGTTCTGGCCTTTGTGCAGGAGGCAAGCGTGCAGGAGGAAAGCGTGCAACCCGCTGCTGCCGAGCCTGAAAAGCCGGTGGCTTCAAGTTCTCGAACCGAAGCCGAGGCCTCTGCACCCGATGAACCTGCGGAGAATACCGCGGACAGTGGGACAGGCTCGGCACAGGATATAACCGGCCAGGATGGTGTTGCAACCGACGCGCCGGACAAGGATAATCCCGAAGCAGCTGGCGTCGGGTCAGCAGAAGATGCGCCACAAAAGGAATCGCGGGCAGCACCGGTCCCGCCTGCTGATGAGACAAGTGTCCCTGTGACCTCTGTCCTGACCCTGCAGGAAGCCGAGCAACTTGCAGCCGCAAATGATATGGCGCAGTGTCAGGAGACCGCTCGGGGAATGAGACTGGCGGGCGTTGATATGCCACCGCCGCTCATTGCACTGGCGGCATTGGACCTGCGGTTCCATGAGCAAGCGGGAACGGCACAGCCGGGACCCGAGAATATGTCTGACGAGGCGACAACCGATGAGTAGGTCGTGGTTTCTCACGTCGTGAAGTAGATTGCCGGTTCCAGGAGTTGGGGGCCGTCTGTTAGGTAACTGAAGGGAAAGTAGGGCTATGGGCGTCGTTATAAGCGGTATTGTTCTTGCATGCGTTATTGGACTTGGTGCAGGGTTCTTCTTCTTGAATACCCAGGACAACCAGCCGTCCTGGCAAGTCTATCAGAGTACCCAGAGTGCGAGGGTGGGGGATCCCGGTGACAATCTTGTCGGAAAGAACTGGACAGGTGAAGGACGCAATATAGACGGTTGACCGTATCGAATCAGGGTGCGCTCACTGGTTACCTGCGGGAAGCGGACGCGATGGTAGCATGTTTCGCACGATAACCTTCTCGATCGTGCGACCGGCGTAGGAACGCGGTAGGTCTGTTCGTAATGCGACCCCCGACCGCGACCGGCCTATATTCGCTACCTTCGGCTTCTCCCTGACCGGCTTCGCGCACCCAGAGATAGGGATATCGAATAATGCTGGCGGTCTGGATGTCCTCGAAACTCATGAGCGGGTGCTTTCCTCGTCACGCGCAAAGGCCTCGATCGCATTCTCGACTTCGTCAAGGAGCCCATCCGATATTGTTTCCAGGTTGCCGGTAATTCGCGTATCGGCCTGGCGGCGCATACGCTGGTAGTCCTTAATATTGAGGATCACGAGCCGCGGCTTGCTGCGCTGGGTGATGGTAACCGGGCGGCGCAACGCCTCAGCAATGATGTCGCCTGACTTGCGAGAGAAGTCGCTGGTCGAGTAGGTTGCGTCACTGCGCGCCATATTACCTCCTTAAATTACCTTAAGCAGCATATACAGTAATGCTACAATTACATCATCACGGGAAGCGGCTTGGAACGGGGTCGAGGGAAACATTCCCTTAGCGAGGGCCCGACACGGTCCTGGAGTACTGGCTACTTAAAGACGCGGAGATAGGCAATGCCAAGGGGCAGTGTTTCACTGGATAGAGAAATGCGGCATCAGGTAGCAAAGACCACCTAAAGCGACTTACTCCTCTGAATTGAAACAGAAAAAGCATTCCATAATGCTGCTGACATTGATCGGGTCAGTGATAACGTTGCTAGGTAGCTGTCATTGCGATTCGTCCGCAAAGCGCCACAAGGAGACTTTCGCCTGGGCGTCGATCAAGGGCGTTCTTCGACCTCATTGTCGTCGTTTGGAGCCTTTCAGTCGCCGATGGAAAGCCGCCATTCGTTTGATCTCCTAAGAATGGCAGAGAGGGGGCCGCTAGCGGAATGACCGGTCTTGGATCAAAAGTCGAAATAGCTGGTGCTCGACGCCTCCAAAAGGTCAACAATTTTGGGAGGCGCATCGCCTTGCGGCTAAGAAGCCAAGCGACCTAGGTCAGTCGTTTAGCAAACGCGGCGAAGTGGCCAGTGAGAATGTCTGCGTCCGTGTACGGGTCGGTACCGGTGTGGGGCGTGTAAAGCCCGCGCAGGTGTACTGCGCGTTGCGTAGCCAATGGAATGCTGGCCTTGGTATCCGAATACACGGTCAGGCAGTTCTTTGCATAGGCGGGGTAGTGGGCCGCCTTCCTGAGCTCGGCATAGACGTCCGCACGAGGCATAAACGCCAGAACGTCTTTGAAGTGGAGCAAAATCCAAAACTCAAAGTTCGGGACGGATGGAACGGCCATGAAAGGCACAGCATTGCCATTGTCGTTCTTGAGCTTGCCGTCGAGTGCTGTCGCCTTGGCCAGGGCATTGTTATAGGTCAGGTGGTCATCACGATCAAAGACGGCAAATACCCTGTCAAAAGCCTTGGACGCGCGAAAGAGCTGCTCAGCCGACTCGACGATCTGGATTGGCTCGGTCCCCAAGGGCGAATGCACAATCTGAATGTCTGCGCCAGGTATTCGCAACTCCCTGCGCATCGCGAGGAAGTAGTTGACTTCGGTCTTTGCCCCTTCACAGACGATCAGCATGCGGTCATAGGGACGTTTCTTTGGCTTGGCTCTGCGCAGGCCTGCTTCGGCGCGCTCGAAGCGATGCTTCTTAGCCATGGGACAGCGCTCCCTTCAGCGGCTCGAGGATGGGAATGCCACCATATCGACCGCCAAGGTAGTTCCTTTCCAGCGCCTCTCCCTTGCGGGGTGAGAAGTCCAGCAGCGGGAAGAGGTGGCTGACCTGGTCATTGTCCTTCTCGGCAAACCAGACCTGGTCACGCCGCATCTTGTGGCTGTCCAATAGCGACACATCGTGCGTAGTGAATACAAGTTGCGCACCGTTGCGGTTGGTTTCTGGCGACTGGAACATGTCCACGATCCGTTGAACCAGCAAAGGATGCAGGCTGCTATCCAGTTCGTCCACTATCAGCAGCCGCCCCCGTTCGAGGATGTCGAGAAGGGGGCCGGAAAGGCTGAAGAACAGTTGCGTCCCGGCAGATTCCTCAGCCATTTCGAAAAGGTAGTCACGACCCTCGATCCGATGTCCGAAGTGCGGGATCTTCATCTCAACATCGTTGACCTTGGGCTGGTTCGTCGAAAAATCGAACTGGACTTGTTTTGCCCCCTGGTTCTGAATAGCGACACTCGAAATGCCAGTGTCAGCCGCTGTGAGAAGGGCAGCCACGCGCGACGCGTTACCTTCTTTCTCAACAAATTCTGCCGAGAAATCAAACCCGATGCGAGCCCCGTCCGGAAAGATCACCAACTCCGAGGTGAGGTGCTGGTAGAGTGGCTTGAGCTGCTCGTTGTTGAGCTGGATTGCCGTCGTGAGGAATAGCACCTCCTTGCGCGTCGCCGCCTCCCACAGGCTTTTCCTACCCATGAAGTAATCACTGTACGTGTAGGTGTAGCGTTCCTTTTTCTCGTCAAAAGTCCGGGAAAACCACGCTTGCGGTTTGGCGCTTTCATAGACAAGCAGCCACTCTGCCAGCACCCGCTTGCGGGTGAACTCAAACCCGTACTGGTGCCGCACCCCATTGATTATGAAGGTGACCTCCATGAGCGTAGGAAAGTCGTTTGCATTTTCACGCAGGCGGAAGGGCACAAGGTTGTTTTCCGTGTCCGGCTGCACCTGAGACGACGTAAGCACCATGCTCTGCATGAATTGCAGAGCCTTGATGATGTTGGATTTGCCGCTGGCATTGGCGCCATAGATGGCGGCGGTACGAACGACGCGCGGCAGCTTGTCCAGACCTGTCATCAGGGTATGGGTGTCGGCAAACTGCATGTCTGAACTAGCAGCCATGCTGAAAACCGCCTCCTCCCGGAATGACCGGAAGTTGCGTATGCGAAACTCCAACAACATGGAAAATCTCCTTTATAAAGGACATTATTGTACAATATCTGCAAAAAATCAAGTTATTTCGGACAATAGCCTGATAGAGCGCAGGTGCGTTGACGGTTAGCTCATACGCTTTTAATGTGTATGAAAATCGGTACACGCATTATGAGTGCGAAATACTCCGCATTTGGAGCTTTGCTCGCCCAGCTTCGCCGGGAGGCCGGCTTTTAAAAGCAAGCAGACCTGGCCAAATTGCCAATGTGCTTAAGGCTGATCCAGTGACGTTGGCCGCCGCCGCCGGATATTCGTCAGTCACCCAGACCGTCACGCTCGACCGCCCATTCCCCCTTAGAGCACTAAGTCCGAAGAGTTTCGAGCGCTTCTACCAGAAGCTGATCCAAATCACTTTCCCTGACGCCGATGTGCGTGGTCACGGTTTGCTGTCGAAGCATGTTGACAAAGCGAATGTCAGCTTTCCCAGCGTAACCGCACAAAACCTGCCAGCCCGCTCTCCACTCCATCTCGGACGAGCCCTACTCAGTTCTGCAATGTCCGCATATTCGAGCATGCGTTGGCGCATGCCGCTGATCCCCGACGTCTACTGCTCGATATGCAGAAGTGAACCGTTTTCACGACGGCCGACGTAATCGACCGTGTATTTTTTCCGCTATTCGGTAGCAGGTGCCACCAAATGAGCCGAGAGTCGTAGTCAGGACATGACGGCAATGATATGCGATAATGACCTGAAGAGGGAAGTACGACAGGCAAGCTATGGAACACGACCGCGTCTCGGCGGAGGATTTCCTCGAATGGGTTCTCAGCCAAGAGGGCCGATTCAAGCTGGTTGATGGTTATGTCATCGAGATGATGGCAGGTGCCAAGCAGGGCCACAACGTCGTCGTTTCAAACATTGTTTCCTCGCTGGGGCCGCAATCGAAGTCTGGTGGCTGCCGAACGACTTCAAGCGACACAGCCCGTCCAGACGCTGGCGAGCACCATTCGGTACCCCGATATCGTCGTGGACTGCGGTCCTCCCGACCCAGACGCGATGGTTGCCGAAAGCCCCACACTTGTGGTTGAGGTCTCGTCCCCAGGCACGAGTTCAGGGGACACCACCGATAAGCTCGATGAATACCGGGAACATCCGGCGGTTCGGCTCATCATGTTCGTCGAGCCGAGCAGTGTCCTCGTCAAGCTCTACAGGCGCGACAGCGAAGGAGCGTGGGGGTCCGAGAAATACGATGACCTCGCAAGCGTGATCGACATGCCGGAGATCGGCGCTTCTCTGGCGCTGTCCGAAACTTATGACACGCTCATGCCTCGCAACCGTCCACGCTTGCACTTGATCGAGGAGATCAACGGTCAAAAACCGCGTTGATCTCTGAACCAGAGCAGCGCTGACGGTTTGATGGCGCCTGCTACCTAATGGGGGAGAAATGCAGGCTCGACAAGTTCTGGGCACTGCCCCTCTCAAAGAAGGTTTTCAAAAGGGGCAGTAATTTTTACTTCGCCGGATGGCCACCAGTGGGAGAGCGGGTTGCTTGCGACGTTTCGTCAACGATGACGAGCTTTCCCTTGGCCTGCTGCTTTTCAACCCAGGCGCTGTGATGTTCCTTGGCCCAGTTGAGGTCTACGGTACCCGATCCCATCGCGTCATAGGCGCCTACCATGCCGACCGTTCCGATATAGATGTGGCCAATGATCACTGCGACCATGAGGACCCCGACGGTTGCGTGAATGTACTGGGCCATCTGCATGCCGTTGACATCGGCATAGGAGAACGGAAAGAGCAGGAAAATGCCTGAGACGGACAGGGCAATCCCACCTAGAATTACCGACCAGAAGATCAGCTTCTGTCCAGTGTTGAAGCGTCCTGCCGGTGGATGGGTGCTGTTTGAGCGATCGAAGAATCCGCCAAGTGTCTTCAGCCAGTTTCCGTCATAACGATCGGGGAGATTGTCCCAGATCCATACGACGAACATGACGACGATACCCAGCATGAACGCCCAGGACATAAAGTCATGCGTGTATTTTGCAAAGACCGACCAGGACGAAAATGCTTCTGGCCCAATAAGTGGCATGAGAAGGCGTTTTCCGAAGATCAGGTTCAGCCCGGTGATCGCAAGGACAATGAAGGCCGTAGCGGTTACCCAGTGCGTCAGGCGTTCCACGACGTTGAACCGCTGGATCCTGATGCCTGATTCGCCTGATCGTGTCCGGATACGGCCGCGGATCAGAAAGAAGATCGCCGTGAGAAGCAGCATGCCGATAATGGCGATTGTGCCGATGATCGGTAGTGCCCCCTCGCGGAAACCTTGATACTCGCGTCCTTGCGGCTGCTGAAGCGTTGCGGCCTTTTCGTCTGGTATGGTGATGCGCCCCTGAACCTTGCCGAGTTCATCGAGAAGTTGCTGCTCGGTGACTGCTTGGGCCGTCGGGTTGTTTGCTGCTGAACTTTCTTGCGCTCCCGCGGGAGCAACAACCAGGCCAAGTGCCAGGATCAGCGTTGCGGCAGATAATGAAAACAGTCCACCGAGATCTGAGATACGCATTGTTTCGTCCCTCTTGAGCTTGCCTTGCGATGGGTCCCATCGGGACCATCCACCGTCAAGATGTTAGACTGCTATCGTCTCACCATAGGCTGTCTGCCAGCCCCACGCACCGGAACCATAGCCGCGTTGTGTCACACGTTCCTTGTAGATCGCGGCAATGATCTCGCCGTCACCGGCAAGCAGCGATTTAGTGGAACACATTTCTGCGCATAGCGGGAGCTTGCCTTGTGCAAGGCGGTTTGCACCGTATTTCGCATACTCGACTTCCGTGGAATCGGCTTCCGGACCCGCTGCACAAAAGGTGCATTTGTCCATCTTCCCACGTGAGCCGAAGTTCGTGGCACGTGGATATTGCGGCGCACCGAACGGACAGGCGTAAAAACAGTAGCCACAGCCGATACAGAGATCCTTCGAGTGAAGGACCACCCCTTCCGCCGTCGTGAAGAAACAGTCGACGGGACAGACCGCCGCGCAGGGCGGATTGGTACAGTGCATGCATGCCATGGAGACGGAACGCTCGCCAGGCTTGCCATCATTGATGGTGACGACACGCCGACGGTTCATACCCCACGGCACATCGTTTTCGTTCTTGCAGGCGGTGACGCACGCATTGCATTCAATGCAGCGGTCGGCATCGCAAAGGAATTTCATTCTGGCCATCTGGATATCCTCCCTTTTACGATGCCGCGATCTGACAAAGCGTGACCTTGGGCTCTTGCATGCCCGTTGCCGGATCATAGCCATATGTCGTTATGGCGTTAGCGCTCTCTCCAAGGACGAACGGATCGGCCCCTTCGGGGTATGCGGATCGCAGGTCTTCGCCCTGGAACCAGCCGCCAAAGCAGAACGGCATGAACGCGACACCTTTACCGACCCGCGGGGTAACGAGCGCCTTGACCTTTGCCTTGGAGTCGTTTTCGGCACCGGTGACCCAGACCCAGCTCCCGTCGGCAATGCCGCGCTCGAACGCATCATCGGGATTGATCTCGACAAACATGTCCTGCTGCAACTCGGCAAGCCAACGGTTTGAACGGGTCTCCTCGCCGCCACCTTCGTATTCGACAATTCGTCCGGTGGTCAAAATGATCGGGAACGACTTGGCGACGCCGTTTTCCACCGCAGCCTTCTGTACGCTGAAGCCGATATTCGGCAGGCGGAACTGCTGGGCATCCGGATAGGTCGGATACTTGGCCACAAGGTCCGTCTTGGGCGTATAGATGGGCTCGCGATGGATCGGAACCGGATCGGGAAGGTTCCAGGCAACAGCCCTGGCCTTGCCGTTTCCATAGGGATGGCAACCACGACTGAGGGCCACACGCTGGATGCCGCCTGAAAGGTCGGTCGACCATGACACCTTGCCGATATCACCCATATCGTCGCCGATGGACTGGATGATCTCAAGCTCTTCCGGGGTGAGATCCTTGTCCCAGCCGAGTTTCTGGAGCACCGCCATCGTGAATTCCGGATAGCCGTCGGTCAGTTCGGAACCTTCGGTATAGGAACCCTCGGCAAGCAATGTTTCGCCATTCCGTTCGACGCCGAAACGGGCACGGAACGGGCTGCCGCCATCCATGACATGCAGACCGGTACTGTAGAGGTTTGCCGTGCCGGGATGGCGAATTTCCGGCTTGCCCCAGCAGGGCCAGGGAAGGCCGTAATAATCGCCTCCGACTTCCGGATCGTCCTTTGGCGCGCGCAATGTGACCAGGTCGAACTTTGCCTGGTTCTTCATATGCGCCTTGAGCCGTTCCGGCGATTGGCCACAATAGCCGGTAGACCAGCTGCCACGGTTAATTTCGCGCAGCACGTCTTCAGGTACCGGTCGATCTCCCTCCACGGCAATGTTCTTGAACATCCAGTCGGCCAGGCCAAGCTTCTTCGAAAGAAGGTAGAGGACCTGGTAGTCGTCCTTCTGCTCGAAACTTGGTGCGACGATAGGCTCGGCCCACTGCATGGACCTGTTGGACGCAACACGCGATCCAGACGTCTCGAACTGTGTACAGACCGGCAGGAGGTAGGTGTCTTCCGTGCGACCTGCCCGTACGGCAAGCGAAGCCCATGTGGTCGGATGCGGGTCGGCCACGACAAGAATGTCAAGCCCCGAGAGCCCTTCCATTGCGGCTGTCACGCGGGCAATCGAATTGCTGGCATGGCCCTGGACGAACATCGCCCGTATCCGGTCGGGTTGATCTATATCTTCATTGGGTAGGGTAACGGAATCGAACCACCGTGTCAGTGGTATTCCGGGCGTTTCCATCAGCTCCTTGGACGAGAACTGGCCGATAAGGTCTTGATGCGGGATTTCCCAGACCCGTGCCCAGTGTTTCCATGCGCCTTCCGTCAACCCGTAATAGAATGGCAGTGTCACGACATCCAGGCCGATGTCGGTTGCGCCCTGCACATTGTCGTGGCCTCTGAAGATGTTTGCACCAGTCCCCGGCTTGCCGACATTACCTGTAGCAAGACACAGGATGCAGCTTGCGCGCGTGTTGGCAGTGCCGACCGTGTGGTGTGTCTGGCCCATGCACCAGATGATCGTCGAGGGTTTCTGGGTCGCAAATAGCTCGGCAACACGCTTGACCTGTTCACCCGGTACCCCGGTGATGAGTTCGACCTCTTCTGGGGTGTATTTGGCGACTTCCTTGCGGATCTCGTCCATTCCGTAGACGCGTTGGGCGATGAATTCCTTGTCTTCCCAGCCGTTTTCGAAGATGTGGTAGAGCAGCCCCCACAGGAATGCGATATCGGTGCCGGAGCGGAACCGAACATATTCGGTCGAATGGGCGGCCGTGCGCGTGAACCGTGGATCGGCCACGATCAGGTTGGCATTGTTGAGTTCTTTTCCTTCCAGCAAGTGCTGCATGGCGACGGGATGCGCTTCAGCGGGATTGCCGCCGAGGACCAGCATGGTCTTCGAGTTGCGGATGTCATTGTACGAGTTCGTCATGGCGCCATACCCCCAGGTATTGGCAACGCCCGAGACGGTCGTCGAGTGACAGATCCGCGCCTGGTGGTCCTGGTTGTTGGTCCCCCACAGGGCGGCAAGCTTGCGGAAAAGATATGTACCCTCGTTGGAAAATTTCGCTGAACCCATCCAGTAGACGGATTCCGGGCCTGATTTTTCGCGAATCTCGAGAAGCTTGTTGCCGATCCCTTCGATCGCCTCTTCCCAGGAAACCCGCTGCCATTCACCACCGACAAGCTTCATCGGATATTTGAGGCGTCGATCACTGTGAACCAGCTCGCGCACGGCTGCACCCTTCGCACAGTGTGAACCGCGATTGAGGGGGCTGTCCCATGAGGGTTCCTGACCCGTCCAGACCCCGTTTTGGACCTCGGCGGTGACCGTGCATCCGACAGAACAGTGGGTGCAGATGCTTTTTCTGATTTCGGTCGGAACACCCGGCTGGGGCGGGCTGATTGCCTCTGCCTTTTTAACTGATCCCAGTTGAAATGTACCGATTGTGGCCAAGCCGCTGGCGGCAAGGCCGCTTCGACAGAGAAACGTACGCCGGTCCATCGGGGCCGAATGAGCTCCCCCGATAAGCGACTGCAATTTTGATTGAGCGACATGACCGCTCTTGCGCTTCGTCAGCATGGGGTGACCTCACTTCTTCTGGGGGTAGCGGTTCACACGATAGAAATTCTTGATGTGATCGGTTTCCTGATATCTTGCCCCCGTTTCCTCTTCACCGGGGTCGTAGGCGTCCGCTTCACTCGGGGTCAGGGCCACTGCCGCAACCGCGGTGGCAGACGCGCCGCCGAAGGCCCGGAAAAAATTGCGCCGACTGAAGCCCGTTGTTCGCTCGTCTTGCATGGTGCACCCTCCCTGTCATGCGGACCCCATGGGTCCGAAGTTGTGATTTAGACGCTTCGCCGCGTCTCTATGGCAAATGCCGAAATTTCGATGTCCATGAACAGTTTTCCGATCACGCCAAGCGGTCGATAGAACCTGGCGGATTTCGCATTTTCCAGATCGGCAAAGAAGCGTCCGGCCCAAGGTGCGACATGACGTTCGAAGAAAGCCTGTTCTTCGTCTGCCGCCACTGAGAATCGATCACTGATCATGCCGCTCATGATTTCGCAAAGCGTGCCGAGATGGTCTTCCGGCTCAAAATGACCATCTGCGCGCTCCAGGCCGAGGCGGATCATGTCACCGCGCAGGTTGGCAAGCGGCCGCTCGTTGAGGAAACCTGTCAGATAATAGGACGCATAAGGAAGAAGCTCACCTCTGCCAACGCCGATGAACAGGTCGGAATATTCACGCTTGACGGATTGCGGTGAGGAGGAGGCAGCCACTTCTGCAAGGGCGGTGTGGGCTTGCCCGAGCGGCGTATCGTTATCGCTTCTCAATCCGGATAGCTGTGCCAGCACGGTATCGTCCGGCGGTGCCAGCAACAACGCGGCAATAAGCGCATACTCGTCCGCGCGGGCCTGGTTAACCTCTTCAAGGTCGGCCAGCCCCGTTGCGACGAACGAAGTGTCCTTTGTCGTCGCTGTGGGCACCTTCTCGAGAGGCAGGTCCGGGCTCATCATCCAACCTCAACTCTTTCGTACATCCTTGAGTTGCTCATAGTAGCGCGACCGCTAACGAATGCAACAGTATGGTGTTGAAACCATTCGTGAGTATGCCAGACATTAACAGCGTGGCAATGCCCCCCCATGGCGCGGTCGTCTGGCAGCCTCGGTTTTTTGCCGATCCCTGTCCTGTTCCTGGGTGGTCCTCTCGTCTCCGGCAGGCGTTTTGTCTTCGAGGATCCTGCTTTCGTCACGATGCATGGAGGCGGTGGGGATGGGGGTGTCGGTCGCGGCCGTCGTTGTGGTGTCGTCACCGGCCGTCTGGGTGATCATGCCGGATGGTGATGCCTCCGGCACCGCCGCAACTGTCTGCGGATCTGCCTGGCTGTCGATTGCAGTCTCCTGTATGGCCTCTCCGTGCGGTTCGGCATCGATTGGTTCGGCCGCGGCGGCTGCGGTGTGGTCAGCCGCCTCATCCGTGTCGAGGGCGCTTGCCGTTCTGGAAAGGAAACCGACGACGGCCTTGTTGGCTTCGAGCGGGCCGAACCCTGGCATCGAGCCTGGTTGGTTAAAATCCCAGGCATATTCGGACGGACCGACATAATCGCGAATATTCGGATCGATCGACCACATCTTGCGCATTGCGGCGCGTTTGAGTGCCGCAGGCACGCCGCTCTTCAGGAAAGCCGTCAAGTCACTTTCAATCGTCAGGTCCTCAATTCGCGGCAGGGGTTCTTGCAGTTCTTCCTCTACCTCGGGCTCTGCCGGATCCACGGATGGTCCTGCATCATCAGCCGGAAGATTGGGAACGGTCTCGCTCTGCCTGGCATCGTCTTCGGTGGTAATCTCCTGCTCGGGAGTACGCGCAGCAAGTTTTCGTCGTGACCAGCGCGCAAGGCGGTTTTCCTTGTCCTCAGTCATGCCGATCATCCTTGTTGAGGACATCCGGTTTGCGCCTGCCCAGGGCGTCCAGGTTCGCCTTGTCACGCTTTCGCTTGATGAATGGACGCTCCACATGGTGGCGTTCGATGAAAAGGGCAAGCTGCTTTTGGATCTCCGTCGGCATCGATACGGCTTCGATGATGTCGGTTCCGGTTTCCGTCAGCGCTTCGGCGTCGGCGGGATCGGCTGTTACGAGTTGGACAAATACTCCTGGAAACGAATTGCCGTGTCGCAGTGCGACCCACAGGCTCGGAGATTTGGAACGCAGGTTTTCCCGATACATGACCGTATCGGTGTCGAAAAAATCGATGGTGGCCGTTCCAGCGTAATAGCGTGTGACATCTTCGCTTTCATGCAGCACCGTCCAGGGTGTCGCAGACGGTGCCCCCGTCAGGATGGCAACCGGGAACCAGGTGTGATCGATCCATGGATTATCGAGCGCCCGCCGCTCGACAATAACACCGACTTCGACTGTTTCGTGTATCAAGAGACGGCCTCCGCTTTCACTGTTCTGCTGTGCGGACCGGCAGGCCGGCGATGAGATTTTGCGGCTTCATGCGGACCATACGATCACCTGTCATTGCCATGATCAGCCAGACCGGTCGTGCCCCAACCTCATCGATCACTTCGCGCGGGTCAGCAAAGGTGAGGCGAAACAGAGCGATGATGCGTTCGTCTGCTCCCGGATCAAGGTCCTTGCCCGTCCACAGTGCATTGCCGATGCGTGTCGCTTCTGCGTCGAGCCCGACAAACCACGCCCAGTCATTGTCGGTGATCCTCTCTACCGGCTTGATCGTCACCTCGATTGCCAGCAGATGACGTATCCAGGCTTCCATTGCTGTTGCAAGACCACGGCGCGCCGCACTGTCCGCCTGTCCAAGACCAAGGACCAGATCGAAGGCATCACTTCTGTCATGGTAGCTTGCGGCATTCGTCTCGTCGAGGACCTCGAGTTCGGTGACAGCTGGCCCACCGAGCATGCTCAAAAGCGGAGAAGCGTGGCGGTTCTGCTCATGGATCTCGATGGTTTCCGCATCCGCAAGCAGAAGCGCGCCTTCATGGGAGGTTGCGCGCTGGGTCCGATAGAAGAGCTCGCCAGCCCGAAGGACAGCCGGATCGATCACGTTATCGAGTGCGTTTCGCAAGATAAGCTGTGCGAGCTGGTTCATGAAGAGTGGAGGCGTATTTCCGGATGCACCGCGGGCCAGGTCCAGATAGGCGGCCTCGAGGTTCGGCTGGGCGAGGAGACGGTCACGAAACGCGGCCATGAATTCCCAGTTTTCACGCGCGTCCGGATCTTGCATAGCGGCGATGTCTTCGGCTCTGATCTGTCGGCGCGGATGATGCATCAGAAGTTCGTGATGCAGCCTGACTTCCGCCTCGCAGGCCTCATCGGGCGGCAGGAGTTCCGGGCGGGCGTAATAGGCTTTTAGGAATGCATCGGTGACGATCAGCCGGCCGGCCGTGTCCCTGTCAAGTAGATGATGTCCCGACGAGAGCCAGAAATCCTTCACTCGGTCCTCCCTGAAAGTGTGCGGATATCAATTTCATCCGTAAACTCTTCTTCGTCGTCGATCTCGATCATCCGGAAGGCCGATGCAGGCTCGAGCCGCATTGCCGCCCGGTGGAGTGTTCGAAAAGTCTCGCGCACGCCAGCCCCTTCGCTTGCACGATGAAGTGCAAGCAATGTGTTTGGCAGGTGGTCGCACAGGGATTGGGCGAACGCAATTTCCTCTTCCGCTGCCGGTCGTGCCACATCCAGCCCCGGGGCGCCACAATGGGTTACAAGTTGTTCGGCCAGCCGTTCGACAGCGTCGGCGCGTTCTCTGGCCGTTGCCTCCGTCACGACAACGAGGGTGGACCAGCCGAAGCTCTCGATGCCCAGAAAACCGCCACGAAAGGCCTGCATCTGCTTGCCGCTCAGCGTTCCGATATCGGTGTTGAAAAACAGGAATGTGCCGGTAACAGCCCATTCGCCAGGCTCTGCACTTCGGGTGTAGACGAAGGTATCCGAAGGGTCGAGCCGGATCGTGCGGGGCAGTTTCAAAGCCATGGCATTGCCGTTTCGGGGTCGAGCCATGTGGGGGTGAGAAGGCCATCGGCAAGCGACCGCTTGCCAACGGAGGATTGGCTGTTATCCGGTTTCAGACAGAGATTTCCGTCATCATCGATCCGGAAGTCCCGTTCACCGGACGGTAAGTAGCCCAGCCATGTCCTTGCAATGTTGTCGAAACCGTCTTCGCTCCATTCATGAAGTATGGCCATCAGATGGCGCGAGAAACTGGCAATGATCTCTTCTGCAGAGATGTTTTCAAAGCCGACTTCGTCGAGGGCGCCTGTCAACGGACGCATCCCGGTTTCAGGGCCGTGTACGACCGTGGTGCGGATCATCGTGGAAAATACCAGCCATGCTGGCGTTTCATCGTTGCGTGTATCGGCAGGAAAGCCAAGTCTGGCACCGCCAACGAGGACCCCATCGACGCGGATGGCATCTGGCCAGTCAAATGTGACGGGTTTCGATGGCGGCGCGTGCGTGGCAAGGGCACTGGCAAGGGCGTTCATTCCGGCATAGTGGGCGCGGCGCGCGCGTGAAAGACAGTCCTCCGGCTCCAGCACGACTGCCAGCTCCACATGGTCAAAACGTCGCACCCAGACCAGGGTGCCTGCACCCGCCTCTTCTGCGATGGCGCATGCATGCGCAAAAGCATCGCCCGCCTCTCGCAATATTACAAGGTTATAGGGTGGAGGCAGGTCGAGTGTCTGGTCCAAGACCGTATGACGCAAAGACATGAAGCCGGTCCATTTCTGATGACGTCGCTATTAATCTATTTATAATGCTTCTAGTCTGGAGACGCTAGCATCGTCATCCATACCGCAACAAGGGGGAGCATCATGTATCCGGAAAAACTTCGCAAGATCCTGGTCTGCTCCTGCGAAAGGAGCATGCCTGACTTCAGCGACACGGTCGCGGGGGCATGCAAGGGCGCTCAGGTCGTATCGGGCGATCATCTGTGCGGAGGTGAACTCGACAAGGTGCGTGCGGCGTTGAGCGAAGGCGGGGCCGTGACGATCGCCTGTACGCAGCAGGCGCCACTCTTTCGCGAGGTGGCTGGCGATGTCGGTTTTAGCGATGACCTCGTCTTCGCCAATATCCGGGAAATGGCTGGCTGGGCGAAGAACGGTAAAAACGCTGGTCCGAAGGCTGCGGCACTTCTCGCCATGGCCGGCGAGCTGGCGTCACCACCCGAAGAAGTCACATTGTCCAGCCAGGGCGTCGTTTTGATCTATGGCCATGATGAAACCGCAATCGAAGCCGGGCGACAACTTGCCGACGACCTGGATGTCACGGTGATATTGTCGCGACCTGACGAGGTCTTGCCAAACCGTGTGTGGGAATTTCCCGTCGTGCGGGGAACAATCCGTAATGCATGGGGCTATCTTGGTGCCTTCGAAGTGACGATTGACGATTTTGCCTTGCCCGTTCCGTCATCACGCCAGAGCCTTCGTTTCGGCGCCTCTCGCGATAACGCGTCGTCATCGGCTGACATCATTATCGACCTGTCGGATGGTGTTGCGCTTTTTCCGTCAGACAAACTGCGCGCGGGCTACCTGAAGGTACAGTCTGGCGACCGCGTCGGCGTCGCAAAGGTGATTGCCAAGGCTGCCGGTTTAGTCGGAGAGTTCGACAAGCCACGCTACATCAACTTCACGGCTGATCTGTGCGCTCACTCACGCTCGCGCATCACCGGTTGCACGCGATGTCTCGACCTCTGTCCGACCGGTGCAATCGCGTCTTTTGGCGATCATGTCGTTTTCGACGCAGAAATCTGTGCGGGCTGCGGCAGTTGTGCAGCCGCCTGTCCCACCGGGGCTGCCGCTTATGCGATACCGGATGCGGAAACGCTCCTTCGGCGGCTGCGTACGTTGTTGACCACCTACCGGCAAGCGGGTGGAACGAATCCGATCGTGTTGTTTCATGATCAATCTCACGGTGAACCGCTGATTGATGCGCTTGCGCGTTTTGGTTCGGGCCTGCCAGCGAATGTTCTACCTGTTGCGGTGAACGAATTGACGCAATTGGGGCTTGAGGCCTGGACAGCACCGATAGCCTGGGGGGCGGTGTCCGTCAGGGCGCTTTCATCCTTGCGGCCAATGCATGAGCCAACCGGCTTGAACCGCAATGTTGCCATGGCAAACACGCTCGCAGAGGCCCTTGGCTACGGTTCAACGGTTTGTGCGGTGATCGAGGCCGATGATCCGGATGTCCTGATGTCGGCTCTAGATGATATCAATCCAGGGACGGATGCACGAAAGCCTTCGACGTTCCTGCCGCTCGGCAACACCCGCAGCCTGCTTCAAAGTGCGATGAGCGAACTTCATGGTGCAGCGCCTGCGCCGGTTGACCGTGTCGCATTGCCCGAAAGGGCACCCTTTGGCGGCCTCGATGTCAATCTTGATGCTTGTACGCTCTGTCTTTCCTGTGTCGCGGCCTGTCCGACCGGTGCTTTGAGCGACAATGAAGAGCGACCGGCCCTTTATTTTGCTGAAAGTGCCTGCGTACAGTGCGGCCTTTGTGTTGCGACCTGTCCGGAAAAAGCAATCACGCTTGCGCCACAACTGGATTTTCTGGCCTGGAAGGAGCCCCGCCGGGTCGTCAAGGAGGAAGAACCTTTCCACTGTATTCGCTGCAATACGCCATTTGGAACGAAAAGTACTATCGAGCGCATTGTCGCCAAGCTCGAAGGCAATCACTGGATGTTTGCCGGTGACAATGCTCGTCGGGTCGACGTCGTGCGAATGTGTGACAATTGCCGTGTCGAAGCTGTCATGAACGAAGGTTTCGATCCTTATGAAGCATCAGGTCGTCCTGCGCCGCGGATGACGGAGGATTATCTGCAGGCCCGCGACAGTTCAAAGAACGGCTCAAGTTGAGCTTATTCGTCGCCGGCCTCGGCCTTCAGGAACCGGATGAGTGCTGCGCGCTCTTCGCTGTCGTTGATCGTCTGTTGTGGCATCTTGGTCCCAGGCGTATAGATGGCCGGGCCAAGTTCAAACAGTTTCGACACCGTTTCCGGGGTCCATATAATGTCCATTTCGCGAAAGGCAGGGGAGTAGGAATAGCCCGGAACCGATGCGATCCGGCGGCCAAAAATTCCGCTGAGTGTTGGGCCGGCCCGGTTGCCGTCGTCTGGATCCAGCGTGTGACAGGCTATGCAGGCGCGATAGACCTCCGCATCGGGATTGCCTGCAAATGCCATCATCGGATCAGCCTCGTCCGATGATGTCGTATTGAGCCGACGGCCGGTTCCGACATTGAATTCCCGCACGATATGGTCTCCGCAACCAGCAAGCAAAGTGCGGTCCTTGGATGAAAAGGCGAGAGACCATATCGCAACGCCCGCAATGTCGAAGGACCTCACGAATTCGAGGTCATCGGTGGAAAAGAGGGAAACTGCACCCCTGATTGCGGATACGGCGACATGGCTGTCATCTTCCGAAATGGCCAGTGCAGTCAACGGCCCGGAAAACGCTTTCACCTCCTTCACGATGGCACCGCTTCTCTCAAGTGTCCGCAAAACCCCGTCGATACCGCCAATCAACAGGCGGCCTGTCGAAGTCGTAGCGATCGTGGTGATCGGGGCCGGCATGGAAATCCGACCCAGCACTCTCCCATCGTCAGCCCACATGATGACGGTTGCGTCATTGCCGCCGCTGACGAGTGTTCCATCCGGCAGGAAGGCAACCGCGTTGACATTGCCTTGATGTCCTTGAAGGGCACGTGGCTTGCCACCGTTCAGTGGCCAAAGGCGGACACTTCCATCCCAGGAGGCGGATGCAAGTTTCAATCCGTCGGGAGATAAGGCTAGTGCTGCAACCGGCCCGGTGTGACCTTCAAGAATGGATAAAGGCGCGCTCTGGCCCGCCCTCCACAGTGCAATGCGGCCGTCTGCGCCGGCACTGGCGAAACGGTTATCGGGTAACGCCGCGACTGCGTTGACCTGGTCGTCATGAAATTGCAGGACGCCTTTGGCTTCACCGGTTTCAAGTGACCAGATGATTGCTCTGCTGTCAAAGCTGCCGGTTATTGCGGTCTTGCCGTCAGCGCTGACGGCGATCGCCCGTACCGGGCCGCCATGACCACGCAATTCCGCACCATCTGCGCGCGGGGCACAGAAGAACACGGCAATGACTACCAGACATATTGCGCGTATAGTTTCCATTGCATCGCATCCTGATCCATGATCACCTTACGGGTGCTCCACGACCAATCTCGGGAGAGCTTGCCCTGTCGAGGCTGCAAGTTGCAAACTTTAAGGTGAACATAATGGCACAGAATATGGAAACCGACGCTTTCAATATCTCCATGCGCAAGTTCTTGAAACAGGTTGGCGTCACTTCGCAGCAGGAAATCGAAAAAATGGTCGAACAGAAAAACCTGAAAGGGCAGGGCGGGCGGCTGGTCGTAAAGGCCGTCATCACGGCGGAAAGCATCGGCCTGAATCACGTTGTGGAAGGTGAAATCGACCTTGGTTGAATAAGGTCGGGGTCGCATCTATTGCCGTGCCCGCGCCTTTGCTTTTGACGAACGAGGACCATGGCAAAGTTTCGGGCGTGGCTGTCGCCGTCAGACGTCCCGTCCTACTTGAAAAACCGGATCTCGCCTGCGGGAGAAGGGTCATATCCCGTAAGCTCTGCTGCGCGCTCGGCAAAGGTCTTTTGCCTGATGAACTGTACCAGCGCCTGAAGTGACGGTTGGAAGAAGGTCCGCTGGCGCATGAGCAGATCGAAATTTTCCCACACGAGCGGTTGAAAGTCGAGGCCTGACGCGCGCGCTGCTGCGCGCGTGGCGATGCCGCAATCAGCCCGGCCGGTGCGTATCGCTGTTGCAAGATCGGGGCCGCTCAGACATGCAGGCTCCAGCCGGTTGAGGCTGTTTTTTTCTACCTGGGCTGCATCCAAAAGCATGGTCAACAGCATGTCGGCGCCAGCGCCACGCTGGCGAACAGCCATTTTTGCGCCGCTTTGAAGGACATCTTGCAGACTATGCAGAGACCTTGGATTGCCCGCAGGCAGCAACAGGCCCTGTTCGCGGCGCACCACGCCGATCAGGACCGCATCGTGGAGCGATGTCAGCGCGGCAACTGCGGCAACATTCGGGTCGAGGGCACTGCTGTGATAGTGAACTGCCGCTGCGGCCAATTCACCTTGCAACAGGCGCGTGACACCAGTTTTGGTACCCTCTGTCAGTGAGGCGAGACCTGAACCTGATTGCCGCAGGGCCCACTCCAAAACATCATCCTGGCTTCCCCCGATAATCGGCGGCGGCTCGTTAGCGGCCATGCCTGCAGGACGCGCCAGTCCGGACATGACCCAGCGATCAAGTTCATGGCGGGGAAAGAGCCACTTGCCGGTGACCTTGCTGCACGGAATACGCTCATCTGCCACGAGTTCGTAGAGTTTGCGTTCGCCGATACGCAGATAGTCGGCTGCTTCAGAGGTGGTTAAGAGATCCATCCTGCAAGTATATGCATATTCATGCGTAAATTCAAGAATTTGACTTTTTGGGAGACTATGCGTGAACATGACGCCATAGGGGGATATTGAATGCCAGAAACGGTCGATGCATGGCATCTCATTGCGTCAGGTGATGCGACACTGTTTGCGATTGTCCGGCTGTCGCTGGCTGTCAGTCTGATGGCCGTCGCGCTCGCACTGGTTGTGGGACTGCCACTGGGTGCCATTCTCGCGCTGAGCCGTTTCCCGGGTCGTTCTGCTCTTGTCGTCTTGCTCAACGGTTTCATGGGCCTGCCCCCAGTTGTCGTGGGCCTGACGGTCTATCTCCTGCTCTCCCGTTCCGGGCCACTTGGACAGCTTGGGCTCCTGTTTACCCCGACTGCCATGGTCTTTGCGCAGGCGCTTTTGGTCTTGCCGATCATTGCTGCCCTGACACGCCAGACCGTCGAAGACCTCTGGCGTGAATATCGCGAGGAACTGAGTGCGATGGGGGTCGGACCGGTCGGTCAGATCGCAACGCTTTTGTGGGACAGCCGTTTCAGCCTCGTCACGGCGCTTCTTGCCGGTTTTGGCAGGGCTGCAGCCGAGGTCGGCACGGTGATGATCGTCGGTGGCAATATCGATGGCTTCACCCGGACCATGACGACAACCATTGCTCTTGAAACCTCCAAGGGCAATCTGCCGCTGGCCATGGGCCTCGGTCTTGTCCTGATCTTCCTGATTTTGGCGATCAATGCCGCGGCCTGGGGCGTGCGGGTGTGGTCGGAACAGCGGGCGGGATAACGATGCGGGCTGCCTTGAGCGATCTTCCCCTGGTTTTTGATGACGTTTCGCTGATGGCCGGCAAGACCGCCATACTTGACAGGCTGAACCTGACGATCACGTCCGGCGGGCCAACGCTCATTCTCGGTCCGAACGGATCGGGAAAGACATCGCTCCTTCGCATCTGCATGGGGCTGGTCAGCCCAACGAGCGGGATTGTCAGTTGGGGTGGCAGGACGGATCGCGGGCCCGGTCGTCGCGCAATCCTGTTTCAAAAGCCCATCATGTTGCGCAGGTCCGCTCAAGCCAATGTCGCCTATGGACTTGCCCAGGCGGGTTGTCCGCGCAGGTTGCGCAAGAAGCGCACAGAAGAACTGCTTGAACAGGTCGGCCTGCTTTCCCTTGCGGCACGTCCGGCGCGCCGCCTGTCCGGAGGCGAGCAGCAAAGGCTGGCACTTGCACGCGCATTGGCACGCCAGCCGGAGGTCCTCCTTCTCGATGAACCGACGGCAAGTCTTGATCCGGCCGCGACGCGCTTCGTCGAAGAAATCATACTTCTCGCTGCCCAGTCGGGCACGAAGATCATCATGACCACACATGATCTTGGACAGACACGCAGGCTTGCCCAAGACGTGCTGTTCCTCGTCCGCGGGCGTCTGTTCGAACATGCCGATGCCGGCGATTTTCTGGATCGTCCAACAACACCACAGGCCGCAGCCTTCGTACGCGGCGATCTCGTTCTTTAAACAAGCAGATGGAGTTTGACATGCTGAGCCGCCGTACGTTTACCAGCCTATTCATGACGTTGCTTTTGGCCGGGGGCACCCCCGCAATTGCACAGGAGCAATCGATCGTCGTCGCGTCGACCACATCAACGCAGGATTCCGGCCTGTTCGACCACATCCTGCCTGTATTCAAGGAAAAGACGGGCATCGAGGTCAAGGTTGTGGCGCAAGGAACCGGACAGGCTCTTGATACCGGCCGTCGAGGTGACGCCGACGTGGTCTTCGTCCATGCCAAGGCGCAGGAGGAAAAGTTTATCGAAGAGGGTTTCGCAAAAGAGCGCTTCGATGTGATGTATAATGACTTCGTTCTGATTGGCCCGAAAGATGATCCAGCAGGCGTCAGTGGTACGTCGGATATTGCGGCTGCATTGGCAGCCATCAGCGAAAAGGAGGCACCATTCGTCTCGCGTGGCGACAAGTCGGGCACCCATTCAGCCGAATTGCGGCTCTGGAAGGCCGCTGACATCGACATCGCAAGCACCAAGGGAGACTGGTACAAGGAAATCGGGCAAGGCATGGGGGCCGCACTCAATACGGCATCCGCCATGAACGCCTATGTCCTTTCCGATCGTGGCACGTGGCTGTCGTTTGAGAACCGCGGTGAGCTTGAGATCGTCGTCGAAGGTGATGAGCGCATGTTCAACCAGTATGGCGTCATGCTGGTGAACCCCGAAAAGCATCCAAGCGTGAACGTTGAAGCTGGTCAGCAGTTTATCGACTGGCTGATCTCTCCGGAAGGCCAGGCACTCATCGGTGAATACAAGATCGACGGCCAGCAGCTCTTCTTCCCCAACGCGGGATAAGCGCTTCACGCCCGTTGCAAAGGCATGCCAACCTGTCCATTATCAAAGGCATGGCGAGACCGTCACCTTTTTCCGCGACAGGCACTTTGACCACTGTCGATGCAGCGCTTGCTGCGTTGCTCGACGGTGTGTCGCCGGTTATGCCGTCCCTTTTACCACTTGATCGCGCTCTCGGGCATGTCGCAGCATCGATGTCGGTGTCGAACCTGGCAGAGCCTGCAGCAGACATGGCCGTGGTCGACGGCTGGGCATGCCGGTCCCTTGATCTCCTCGGCGCGACATCCTATTCGCCGGCGGTGCTGCCGGCCGCTCCGACCTGGGTCGAAGTCTCTCAGGTGATGCCGCAAGGCTGCGACTGCGTCCTTCAGGCCGATCTGGTTGATAGAAGTACGCCGCTGATCCAGGCCATTGATGAAGTTCCACCTGGATATGGTGTGCGCCGGGCAGGAGAGGACGTGGCAAAGGGCAGTCCGTTGACCATCGAAGGACGCATCATCGGGCCAGCCGACATCTTGCTTGCACGCAAGGCGGGGCTCGCAACGATTTCGGTACGCATTCCGAAAGTCGCCATCATCGATATCAGGTCTGATGACGAATATGATTTCACGACGCTTTTGATCGGCGATGCCTTGCGAGGATTGGGCGCAACCGTTTCCGTGGCCATGACCGGATCACGCGATCCTGGCGCGGTCACAGCGGCGCTTAAGCGCGAAACCTGCGATCTGTTGCTCCTGATCGGCGGCACCGGCGAGGGCCACGGTGATGGTACTGCCGCAGCCCTTGCCACACATGATGCGCTGATCGCACACGGCATTGCATTGCGACCGGGCACGACCTCGGCGATTGGCCGTGTTGATCGCGTGCCCGTGATTGCGTTGCCCGGATTGCCTGACCAGGCCTTTGGCGGTTTGCTTGCACTTGTCCGGCCCGTCCTCGAGCGATTGTCGGGGCGGTCACGACCGAAGGACATGTCCTTGCCGCTTGCCCGCAAGATTGCCTCGACGGTAGGACTTTGCGAGGTCGTCCTGCTTGAAATGCAGGAGCGCTGCTGGATGCCTCTGGCCGTCGGAGACTTTTCTCTCGATGCGATGCGTCGTGCGGATGCCTGGGTTGCTGTTCCAGGCACCAGCGAAGGATACGCCACCGGGGCACTGGTTGCCGCCACCTTGTTGCACGATCTGAGTTGAGCTTCCCATAATGACGAAATCTTCCTCTTCAAACCAGACGGATGTTGGACAGGAGCAGTTTCTGACGGTCCTTTCGCGCGACAATGCCCTGGCTCGTTTCCAGTCCGCGCTGTTTCCCCGGACGCTTGCGACTTTAGAGTGCCTTCTGGATGACGCGCTCGGTCTGCCGCTTGCGCAAGATGTCAAGGCTCCGATCGATGTGCCGCCATTTGATCGATCCAATGTCGATGGTTTCGCGCTGCGGGCGGCGGACCTTGCATCAGCCTCGCAGGCGCGGCCGGTTCGGCTCGCCCTCAATGCGGAAACCATCACTTGTGGCGTGGCGCCGCAACTGCCCGTACTGCCCGGGTCAGCGACCCCGATCGCGACCGGAGCCCCGCTGCCACGCGGCGCTGATGCGGTGATCATGGTGGAGCACACTCATCCGGTCGAAAACGGTGCAATCGAAGTGAAGCGCAGCGTTTCGCCCGGCCAGTTCATATCCGGTGCCGGATCGGACATGGCGCGCTCGGAGGTTCTCCTTCGCGCCGGAACCGTCATCGGCTCACGCGAGATCGGCATGCTTGCTGCCTGCGGCGTTGCAAAGGTTGAAGTCGTGCGCCGGCCACGTGTCGCGGTCCTGTCGACCGGAAACGAACTTGTTCAGCCGGGCAATCCGTTACGTGCTGCCGCAATCTATGATGCCAATGGACCGATTGTCCGGGCAGCGGTCGAGGAAAACGGTGGAGACGCACATTTTCTCGGGGCTGTTCCCGACGACGAAGCGACCCTTGAAAATGTCATGCGCGAAGCGCTTCTGACCCATGACGTCCTGATCCTGTCCGGTGGTACGTCAAAGGGTGCAGGCGATGTCAGCCACCGCATCATCGACCGCCTTGGTAAGCCTGGCATCATTGCCCATGGTGTTGCGCTGAAGCCCGGAAAGCCGCTCTGTCTGGCGGTCTGCGACGGAAAGCCGGTCATCATCCTGCCCGGTTTCCCGACCTCGGCCATGTTCACGTTTCACGATATGGTGGTACCCGTTCTGCGACGCATGGCAGGTTTTCCGCCCCGCATTGACACGCAGATCGATGCGCGGCTTCCCTTCCGCATCCCATCCGAACTCGGGCGTACCGAGTTCGCGATGGTCTCGCTGGTTGAAGGTCGCGATGGCCTTGTTGCCTATGCAACGGGCAAGGGATCGGGAGCGGTTACCTCCTTTACCCAGGCCGACGGCTTCATCCGTATCGAGGCACTGGCCGACCATTTGCCGGCGGGCGTCAACGTGCCGGTGACATTGTTTACGCCACAGGTGCGCATTCCCGATCTCGTCGTCATCGGCAGTCATTGCACCGGCCTTGACCTTGTCATGAGTGCGCTGTCGCGCGGTGGTGTTTCGGTACGTTCGCTGGCTGTGGGAAGCCTGGCAGGACTTGCCGCTGCAAAACGCGGCGAGTGCGACCTGGCACCCATCCATCTGCTTGATCCACAAAGCCAGATCTATAATGCCCCGTTCTTAGATGCCGGTCTCGAGCTCGTGCCCGGCTGGCGGCGCATGCAGGGGCTGGTGTTCCGCGCCGATGACAGACGTTTTGAAGGCGACAATGTGCATGAGGTGGTCCAATCGGTCCTTTCTGATCCTGACTGCATGATGGTCAATCGCAACCAGGGAGCAGGCACGCGCATCCTGATCGACCAGTTGCTCGGACCGGAACGCCCCGATGGCTACTGGTATCAACCACGCTCGCATAATGCCGTGGCCGCAGCGATCGTTCAAAATCGTGCCGACTGGGGGATTACGATTTTACCGGTGGCGCGGGCAAACGGACTTGGATTTATGCCTTTAACCGAGGAACATTACGATTTCGCGCTTGTCTCGGATCGCAGGGAACGTCAAGCGGTCAAGTCATTTCTGGAAGCATTGGGATCGCCAGAAATGCAAAAGGCTCTGGAACAGGCGGGATTTCGCCGGGCTGTCTGATTTGTAGGTGGCATTGCGCAATGTCGCACTTGCCGCCTGTCGCCCGTAACCAATGTCTGCGGTCCTTGTGCTGGATGTCGACGTGTTGCGCGGTCTCAAGGCCACCAGGATTTCGAAAGGCACCTGCGGGCAAGGCATTGATTGACGATAGCGCGTCAGATTGGCACCATGTGCCGTCACGGCTTTCGCCAATTTCAAGCATATGGTTTCCAGATGCATTTTCCGGTCGTCGAACGTCGATCAGACACGATAACGCAATCACAACCTGCTTGTAGACATGGTGCTGCAGTTGACGTCAGTGACTGGGAACTGTTGCCTGGCAACAACGAGGCGAGAACGATCGATAACGCAGGGTCTGGCGTCAAACGGGATTTTCATGGTTTGATGGCTCGCATGCGTCGTGCAAAGACAATATCGTGCCTCATGGACAACAGCGGTGATGTCGGAAGATGTTGTTATGGGCAAACTGCTTTGTGGTTGGGGGTCGCAAGATGAATATGGAAAAACGGCGGCGAAAGGATCGTGGCCCAAAGGGTCGGCAGATGGACGACAGCGCGCTTAATGACGTTCGCGCGCTGTTGGGTTCAAGGGAGCGACGCCGTGACCTTCTCATAGAATTCCTGCACCTCATTCAGGACCGATACGGACATCTGTCGGCACCTCATCTCAGGGCTCTCGCCCATGAAATGAGGCTTGCACAGGCGGAAGTCTACGAGGTCGCAACCTTTTATGACCATTTCGACGTGGTCAAGGAAGGAGAAGTGCCGCCGCCGCCATTGACGATCAGGGTGTGCGATTCGATAAGCTGCATGCTGGCCGGCGCGGACGCCCTTGTCGAAGATCTCCAGCAAAAGACATCTTCAGGACTGGTCAGGGTTGTGCGCGCACCCTGCATGGGCCGCTGCGCGGGGGCACCGGCCGCGCGCGTCGGTGATCATGAAGTCGATCATGCTTCCGTCGGGCAGCTGCTTGAGATGGTGCGCACGGGCGACACCGGGGTCAAGTGTCCCACCTATGTCGACCTTGCCGCGTACCGGGCGCAAGGCGGCTATCAGCTTCTGGAAAAAGTGCGGACAGGGGAGGTGACCCCTGATGCACTCATGGCGACCATGCAGAGTGCTGGCCTGCGAGGTCTGGGTGGAGCGGGTTTTCCAACCGGAAAGAAATGGGAGATCGTGCGTTCCTATGCCGGTCCGCGACTGATGTCGATCAATGGCGACGAGGGCGAGCCTGGAACATTCAAGGATCGGATCTATCTTGAGAGCGACCCGCACCGCACGCTGGAGGGCGCTCTTATCGCCGCCCACGCAGTGGAGGCCAAGCGCATCTATCTATATATGCGCGATGAATATCCCGCCGTACTGCACATCCTGCGTTCTGAAATTTCTGCGCTTGAAGCTGCCGGGCTCGTCGAGACAGGCTTTATCGAACTGCGCCGCGGGGCGGGTGCCTATATCTGCGGCGAGGAAAGCGCGATGCTGGAATCGATCGAAGGCAAGCGCGGGCTGCCACGCCACCGGCCACCATATATCGCCGAGGTCGGCTTGTTTGGCCGCCCGACCCTCAACCACAATATCGAGACTTTGTGGTGGATCCGCGACATTGTCGAAAAAGGTGCACAGTGGTTTGCCGCGCTTGGAAAAACCGGCCATTCGGGTGCGCGTTCGTGGTCGGTTTCGGGACGCGTGAAAGAGCCTGGCGTGAAGCTGGCCCCGGCCGGGATCAGCGTGCGGGAACTGATCACGGATTATTGTGGTGGCATGGCGGACGGCCACGTCTTCAAGGCCTATCTGCCGGGTGGCGCTTCCGGCGGTATCTTGCCGGCATCCATGGGAGATATTCCGCTCGATTTTGGTGGTGAACTTGCCAAGCATGGTGCCTTTGTCGGATCGCATGCAATCGTCATCTTCTCGGACCAGGATGATGCAAAGGCGATTGCTCTCAATCTTTTGAAGTTCTTCAAGCATGAAAGCTGCGGCCAGTGTACGCCCTGTCGTGAAGGAACCGGCAAAATGGTGGCACTCTTGCAAAAGAGCGGTACACTGGATGAGAAAGGATTACGCGACCTTGAGGTGGTGATGCGTGACGCCTCCATTTGCGGGCTCGGCCAGGCCGCGCCCAACCCGGTCAACCACCTGTTGACATACTTCCGTGAGGAGCTCTGAGATGGCAGACAGATTGGAGTTTATGCTGGATGGCAAGATGGTCAGCGCCGACGACGGCGAGACCATCTGGGACGTGGCAAAGCGCGAAGGAACCAATATCCCGCATCTGTGTCATGTCGATCTGCCAGGTTATCGCGCAGACGGAAACTGTCGCGCCTGCATGGTGGATATCGAAGGAGAACGGGTTCTTGCTGCCTCCTGCATTCGAAAGCCGACAGCTGGCATGGTCGTCAGGACGGATACGGAGCGCGCTGAAAAATCACGCGAGATGGTCTTTGAACTGCTGGCCAGCAATATGCGCCCTGCAGAAGTTGGTCCCGATAATCAGTCGCTGTTTTGGGAATGGGCATCATCGATGGCCATTTCGGGCAGTGGACGCTTCCCATCCAAGTTTGATGCCGTTCAGCCGGCCGAGTTTGATATTTCCAACCCGGCAATTTCCGTCAATCTCGATGCCTGTATCGCCTGCGGCGCCTGCGTAAGGGCATGCCGTGAAGTTCAGGTCAACGATGTCATCGGCATGGCCGATCGCGGCGGCCATACGGTCCCCGTATTCGACATGCACGATCCCATGGGACTGTCGACCTGTGTGACCTGTGGTGAATGCGTGCAGGCCTGTCCAACCGGTGCATTGTTTGAAAAGACGTTGATGGATCCGTCTGGCAGAACGCGCGCTATTCCCGAATTCGACAAGGTCGTTGATACGCTTTGTCCATTTTGCGGCGTAGGTTGCCAGACCTCTGTTGCCGTCAAGGACAACAGGATCGTCCAGGTCGACGGGCGCAATGGCCCTGCAAATGAGAACCGTCTGTGCGTCAAGGGGCGGTTCGGTTTCGACTATGTCATGTCGCCGGAGCGCCTGACGAAGCCGTTGATCCGTCGTGACGACGCGCCCAAGGCCGGCGATATCGACATGCGCAATGTCGACCCGCTGACGATCTTTCGCGAGGCAAGTTGGGAGGAGGCCCTGGAGCGTGCGGCCAATGGCCTGAAATCCATTCTTGAAGAGAATGGCGGGGATGCTCTTTCAGGTTTCGGTTCGGCGAAGGGCTCCAACGAGGAAGCCTATCTGTTTCAGAAATTCATCCGTCTGGGATTTGGCACCAATAATGTCGATCACTGCACCAGGCTGTGTCACGCATCTTCGGTTGCAGCCTTGATGGAAGGGGTAGGGTCCGGCGCGGTATCGGCCCCCTTCATGGATGCAATGGCCGCAGAATGCGTGATCATCATCGGCGCGCGGCCGACAACCAATCACCCGGTTGCCGCAACCTATTTCAAGCAGGCGGCCAAGCGGGGAACAAAACTCATCATCATGGACCCTCGTGGCCAGGATCTGATGCGTCACGCGACGTATTCGCTGCGCTTCAGGCCGGGCAGTGACGTGGCCATGCTGAATGCGCTGCTGCATGTGATCGTGGAAGAGAAACTTTATGACGAGCAGTATATCCAGGCCAATGTGACAGGATTTGAAGCCCTAAGGGAAAAGGTCAAGGATTTCTCACCCGAGGCGATGGAGGAAGTCTGCGGAATTGCGGCGTCGACGTTGCGTGAAGTTGCCCGCACCTATGCCAAGTCCGAGCGTTCCATGATTTTCTGGGGCATGGGTGTCTCCCAGCATACGCATGGTACCGACAATTCGCGCTGCCTGATCGCGCTGGCGCTGATTACCGGCCATGTGGGGCGCCCGGGAACCGGCCTGCACCCGTTGCGAGGCCAGAACAATGTGCAAGGCGCCTCGGATGCCGGCCTCATTCCGATGTATTATCCCGACTACAAGTCGGTGGAAAACATTGATATTCGCAGCCAGTACGAAAATTTCTGGGGTCAGACACTTGATCCGAAGCGCGGGTTGACGGTGGTTGAAATCATCGACGCGATTCATTCGGATGAAATCAAGGGCATGTACATCATGGGTGAAAATCCGGCGATGTCCGATCCGGATCAGACCCATGCCCGTGCTGCCCTGGCCAAGCTTAAACATCTGGTGGTGCAAGACATCTTCCTGACGGAAACGGCATGGCATGCCGACGTCGTGTTGCCGGCGTCGGCGCATGCCGAAAAGCTGGGGACTTATACAAATACCAACAGGCAGGTTCAGATTGGCCGACCAGCTCTGGAATTGCCGGGCGACGCACGCCAGGACCTCGACATCATCATTGAACTTGCCAGGCGTATGGGGCTCGACTGGAATTACAGTCATGTCTCGGAAGTCTATAGCGAGATGGCGCAGGTCATGCCGTCCCTCAAACATATTTCCTGGGAGCGGATCGAGCGTGAGGGCTCGGTCATCTATCCGGCCGATGGGCCGGATGTGCCTGGAAACGAGATCGTCTTTTCCTCCGGATTTCCGACCACGGATGGTCGCGGTCGTATTGTGCCTACAGATCTTCTTGCACCCGATGAAGTTCCAGACGAAGATTATCCGCTCGTATTGACGACCGGGCGTATCCTCGAGCATTGGCATACAGGCGCCATGACGCGCCGTGCGGGGGTTCTCAATGCCATCGAACCCTACGGAATTGCCGCAATGAACCCCTACGAGATCGAGAGGCGTGGCTTGTCGGCTGGTGATGTCATCGAGGTCGAAACGCGCCGCGGGGGTGTGGAGGCAATCCTGCGGGCTGACCGGGAGGTTGCAGACGGGATGATCTTCATGCCGTTCTGCTTCAACGAGAGCCCGGCAAACAGACTGACGAACCCGATGTTGGATCCTTATGGCAAGATCCCGGAATTCAAGTACTGCGCTGCACGGATTGCACCTGTGCAGTCAACCGTGGTGGCAGCGCAATGAGAAGAGGCGAACCATGCTGGAATTGGGGCGTTGAGGAACGGTCCATGGGCAGTCGGTTTGAAACCTGAGGCCGCCAGCAGAATGGCTAATCGAAGGTCCTGGACCCCACGTATAGGCCTTAATGCCATGTATCTTGATACAAGATTTATACTATAATTGTATCAAGATACATCAGATTTGAAGTAACGGCCTGGGTCGCTGTAAGATGAGCCCTGCTTCCTGCCATAGCGCCAAACTGTGTAGTCGCTCGACAAGTGAGTGCTGGAACGGCACGGGCATCGGCAAATCCTTGAGGAGCCCGGGCCATGTATCAGCAGCTTTCTCGATCGTGCGAAGAACGTGCTTGCGCGTTTCAAGCTCTCCGAAGTCACACAAGGCGCCCGCCTTGACGAAGCGTCTCATGCCGATGATTTTCGCGTCCTTGGTGCCGCGGAACCTGAGAGCCATCTGGTTGGAATTGTCGTAGGCTGCGAATGCCACGATGTCGTAGGCGGGACTGAGTTCCGGGGTCATGCCGTCGCCGTAAATCAGCGACCAGTTCTTGAGGTGAGCGTCCGTGTTTCCCAGAAGAATGTTCACCGTGATGCGGGCAACCGCCTCTCTGAAACCTTTGGCGCGGTGTTGCGAGAACATGGTGGCCATTTTCATGACGGTCTCTTCATTGGCCATCGTGTATTTGCGATCACCGACAGCACCGATGATCTGGGCAAAGTCCTCCGAATGAATACGACTGGCCTGGCTCCTGTCATAGCGCCTGACCGCCAGCACGAACTCGCCTGACTTCAGCAGGTCATCCGGTATGCCTGTGACAGCTGTGGTCCGCACGAGTTCAAGTTCCGGAATTGCCACCCCGGCTGCCGCAGCGAGCTTCATTGACGTGTACTCAACCTCGGGCAACCATGGAATCCTTGTGCTTGGCAGTTTGGCAATGACAGCTCCGAGTTCGCCGTCTGCCGGCAGGCTCAGGCTCTTCTTCCTTTTCAACATCGAAAGCTTCATCTGCACGCCTGCCAGGGAGAACCTTACTCCTTTGACCGATGCCGTGGATGGCGGTTCCGAAGACAACCTGGACAGGACATGCGACTTTTCTCCATCGCGCCTGAGGACCACAGCACCTGGGAGGTCGCCTCCCAACCACTCCAGAACGTCGAAATCACTCGTCATGCCGGTCGGCATTCCGGCTTCGATGAGTGCGCGCAGCGCTCCTTCAGGCAGAAGGCCCGAGAACCAGGGGGAAGCTGACCGTGTCCTCCGATCTTGCCTTGATCAGAACGCAGTCGCTCGATCGTCTTCTGCTCGTCGTCGACGTGGATCCATGCCGTGCTCAGGACGGGCCTGTTAGGTCCTAGATGTACGTACGATTCATCCACCTCGAACTTGACGAATCCGGACGTGTCGCGGGGTGATCGTGCCGATGGCGACTTCACCGCCGGGAGTTCCCATTGAGACGGACAGACGGTCGTAGTGAACCTTCATGGCTGCGACCCGCCAGTAGGAGGATCGTCGTCGTCTTCATTTTCGTCCGGATCAGGGATGAAAACGTCATCGAAGACCGATGAGAGCCGGTTGCCGGTAGCCACGGCAGATTGCGGGTGCATTTCCGTGTCAATCATTGTGGCAACCCGGGCAGCGATCGATTTGGGGACCAGCATCAGGTCGGCATCAACTGCCGCTGCAATCGAAGTAAGTGTCGCGGTCTCGGCGTTGATCTTTCCCGCTTCAAGACGGGATATGTAGCCCTGATCGCGCCCCGAGAGTTCGGACAGTTCCCGTTGTGACATTCCCAGATTCTTGCGAAATCGCTTGATCGAGTTCCAGATCGTCATTTTCATGCACTCTGATACATAAAGTCCATAATATATGTATCAAGGAACATCAAATTGCAAGGATATGTCAGCCACGGAGCGACAGACGCAGGATTGGTTGCCATCCGCAGTTCGGCGTTTGCCGGTTGGTCAACGCTCAGCTGTTGGTGAAGGAGAAAGGACCACACGGCTTTAGTCGTGGAGAGTATCATATCCATGGTTCAATGCGTCGCGTATCGCGTCTTGTAGATCCTTGAAGTCGATCCGGATCGTCTCCGATATCTTCTCATAGAGATATTCGACCAGCTCGGTGGCATCGAATCCGGGATCACTGTGGTATTCGACAATCGGGGGGCATTACTGCCTCAAGTCGCGTGGCGCTCTGACGCAGTATTGCGCCCGGACTTTGTCAATCATTCCACGATCGAGAAAAGCGACAGCTGGGCCAAAGGCGCATTTATGTCAGCCCGCCGCGCCGACACCGAGCCCTTTTTGGCCAAGCGCCTGGAATACTGTTGATACGATACCTGCCCGGTCCAGTCCGGCCTTGGCATACATGGCATCGGGGCTCGCCTGATCCATCCAGATATCCGGCAAGACCAGCGTACGAACCTTGAGGCCTTGGTCGAGCATTCCTTCTGAAGCCATGAAATGAAGGGTATGGGCGCCAAAACCGCCCACGGCGCCTTCTTCGACCGTGATCAGGACTTCGTGGTGACGGGCAAGCTGACGAATGAGTTCGTGGTCGAGCGGCTTTGCAAAACGTGCATCCGCCACCGTTGTAAAAAGGCCTGCTGCATCGAGATCTTCTGACGCGAGCAGACATTCCTTGAGCCGAGTTCCAAACGACAGGAGGGCCACCTTGGAACCTTCCTTGATGATGCGTCCCTTGCCTATTTCAAGGATCTCACCGCGTTCGGGCAGTTCGACACCCACGCCTTCACCTCGTGGATAGCGGAAGGAAATTGGCCCTTCGTCATAGGCTGCCGCCGTGCGAACCATATGCTTCAGTTCCGCCTCGTCAGCGGCCGCCATGACGACCATGCCCGGTAGTGTCGCAAGAAATGTCGTATCAAAGGATCCTGCATGGGTCGGGCCGTCTGCGCCGACAAAGCCGGCCCGGTCGATCGGGAAGCGTACCGGCAGCTTCTGGATGGCAACATCATGGACAACCTGGTCATAGCCACGCTGCAGGAATGTCGAGTAGATAGCGCAGAAGGGCTTGTATCCTTCTGTTGCCAGTCCGGCAGCAAAGGTCACCGCATGTTGTTCGGCAATCCCGACATCAAAGGTGCGTGATGGAAAGGCCTCTGCAAGCCTGTCTATACCGGTTCCGTTCGGCATGGCGGCCGTGATTGCGACGATCTTGTCATCAAGGCGGGCCTCCTGGACCAGCGCATCTCCGAAGATGCTGGTATAGCTCGGGGCGTTGGGCTTTGCCTTTGCCTGTGCACCTGTGATCACGTCAAACCGGTTGACGCCGTGATACTTGTCGGCTGCTGCTTCCGCCGGAGGATAACCCTTGCCCTTTTGAGTACAGACATGAATGAGCACCGGACCGTGTGCATGATCGCGCACGTTTCGCAAAACGGGGAGCAGATGTTCAAACGAGTGTCCGTCGATCGGACCGATATGGTAAAATCCCATCTCTTCGAACATCGTGCCGCCGGTCATGTATCCGCGCGCATGTTCGACAGCCCGCGTGATCGCGCGATCAAGGCCCTTGCCGAGATATGCGGTCAGTTTTTTGCCGATCTCGCGAACCCCCATATAGGTCTTGCCGGAAGCCAGGCGGGCCAGATATGCACTCATCGCGCCAGTCGGAGGCGCAATCGACATATCGTTGTCGTTGAGGATGACAATCAGCCGTGCGTCCAGGGCGCCGGCATTGTTCAGTGCCTCGTAGGCCATGCCTGCCGATAGTGCACCATCGCCGATGATGGAAATAACGTTGCGCTTGGAACCGGAAAGTTCGGCAGCAACAGCCATGCCAAGACCAGCTGAGATCGACGTGGACGAATGCGCCGCCCCGAACGGGTCATATTCACTTTCGGTTCGTTTGGTGAACCCGGAAAGTCCGTCCGCCTGACGCAACGTGCGAATCCGATCACGGCGCCCGGTGATGATCTTGTGGGGGTAACACTGGTGGCCAACATCGAAGATCAACCGGTCATCCGGGGTGTTGAAAACCTTGTGGATGGCGATTGTCAATTCCACGACACCAAGGCCTGCGCCAAGATGGCCGCCCGTTCTCGATACTGCGTCGATCATCTCGTCGCGAAGTTCTCGGGCGAGTTGCGGCAGGTCCCGGTCCTCGATCTTTTTCAGATCAGAAGGGAAGTTGACCGTGTCGAGCAGTGGAGTATTGGGAAGGGGTGTCACGGAGTCTGGCCTTTTTTGCTCTTTCCGGAATGCTTGCTTTCCTCCAAAAGCGGAAGAAATGGGCTTTTTCAAGTAATTGCCATATCGGATTTCATTGCCCGGGCAAAGGGACAAACTCGTCCCCGTCTCCTGGGACGATGTCGAACCGACCGGTACGCCACTCTTCCTTGGCCTGTTCGATCCGTTCCTTCGAAGACGACACGAAGTTCCACCATATATAGCGCTTGGAATTTAGTGCAGCACCTCCAAACAACATCAGATGGCAGCCGGCTTCTCCTGCCTGAAGGGTGATTTCATCGCCTGGTCGAAAGACAAGCAATTGGTCTGCCGTAAAACGATCGCCAGCAACGGACAATTGGCCGGCCAGAATATAGGCAGCGCGTTCTTCGTGTTCTGCAGGAAACGGAAAACGTCGGCCGGGCCTCAGCGTGATTTCGGCAAACAATGTGTCGGTAAAGGCCGGAACAGGTGAGGAGAGACCGGCCAGGCTGCCAATCACGATACGCCCGCTGGCGCCGTCACTGTCGATAGCCGGCATGACGTTGGCACCCGTGTGGGAGAAGGTCGGATCGATTTCTTCACGATCATCTGGCAGTGCAAGCCAGGTTTGCAGGCCGGAGATGGAATGCGGTTTTCCCCGCAGTTTTTCCGGCGTCCGCTCCGAATGGACTATGCCGCGCCCAGCCGTCATCAGGTTAACGTCTCCAGGGCGGATGACGAGCTCGGTCCCGAGGCTGTCGCGGTGCTTGATCTCACCGTCGAAAAGATAGGTGACAGTCGACAGACCGATATGAGGGTGCGGCTTTACATCGAGTGCTTCGCCGGCGCGCAAAAGCGCTGGCCCCATCCGATCAAAAAAGATGAAAGGTCCGACGAGCCGACGTTGACGCGTTGGGAGCGCCCGGCGCACTGCAAAACCGCCGATGTCGCTGGAGCGTGGAAGAATCAGGTTCTCTATTGCATTACAGGCGTCGCTGTCGCCGGGGTCCGGGTCAATTCCAGGAAAAAAGGACATTGGTCTGGCTCCTCTTCAATCTTGAGCATAGCCGATGCAGTCGATGGCAACTAGCAGGCTGTTGAAGAAGTCTCTGGTTGGGCTTTCACCACGTCCTCGCCGACCCGACAGCCCAAATCTTGCCAAATGCCGGCTGGATAAGGGAAGGCTGACTTCTGATGAAGGAATTTCAGGCTAATATGCCTTCCAAGGCTCTATAATATCCACATCCAGGGGCGAAAAATCTGCCACGTTACGCGTTACGATTGTCATTCGGTACACAATCGCGGTAGCTGCAATGAATGCGTCCCGTTCCGGACGAGGGTCTGGTACATGAAGGCGCGAGCAGCAAAGAGCGATGGCTGCATCAATCGTTATAGTTCCATCTGAAAACTCCGGGAGGATGTGGTTATTCATCCATGTTCTCAGAAGACCACCCTGGTCTACATCGCGTCGTTCCATCAGCAGTATTCCTGGTTCCAGTTCGATAAGGGTTACTACTGAAATGCAAAATGATGAGGCATCGTGGCGGAACAGCCACCCCACAACATTCGCATTGGCCTTTCCGCTGCCCGCTTTGCGAAGCTCTAAGTGTCTGTCCAAGAATGGGAGGGGGTTGAGTGAAGGGCGGCAATCAGATTCTTTGTATTCTGCAAGAAATACGGAGAGATCGAATGGCTTGGACACCCTTCA
>JAEWDP010000149.1 GCA_023390055.1 Pseudomonadota bacterium
ACGGCGGTCCTGGCGGTGATGGCGACCGCGGCGGTTGCGCAGGACTATCCCGAACGCGACGTGACGATGATCGTGCAGTCGTCGCCGGGCGGCGGCAGCGACATCATCGCCCGCACCGTGGCCGGAATCATCCAGGAAAAAGGTCTGTTGCCGACCGGGCTTCTGGTCGAGAACCGCCCCGGCGGCGGCGGTGCGATCGCCTATAACTTCATCGCGCAGCGTAAGGGAGATCCGTATTATCTGGGGATCATGGCGACCAGCTTCTTCGTCGCGCCGCTGATGGGTCAGTCGCCCGCCAATATCTCGGACTTCACGCCGGTTTCGGTGATCGCGGCCGATCCCTTCGTTCTGGTGGTCGAGGCGAATTCGACAATCCAGAGCCTGGATGATATCCGCGAGATGGGCAGCGTCCGGATCGGCAATACGGGACCGGTCACCGATCCGGCCCTGCTGGCGGCCTCGCTGCGCGACGAGCTTGGTGTCCAGGTCCGGGCCGTGCCGTTCAACGGCGACGGAGAGGTGACCACCGCGCTTCTGGGCGGGCATATCGACCTGCAGTTCGGCAATGCGTCCGAGGTCATGGCCCAGATCGAGGCGGGGCGGGTGCGTCCGATCGCCGTCACCTCTTCCGAGCGGCTGGATGCGCTGCCGGACACGCCGACCTTCAAGGAACTGGGTTCGGAGATCGAACTGATGCTCTATCGCGGTTTCATGATGTCTGCCGATGTGCCGCCGGAAGCAGTCGCCTTCTGGGAAGATGTCCTACGGCAGGTTTCCGAAAGCCCGGAATGGGAAGAGCAATATATTCGGCGGAACAATTCCTTTCCGCTCTATCTCGACTCCGAACAGTTTGCGGCCGAGATTCCGAATATTTCCGCGCGCTATGAAACCTATCTGCGGGAAATCCAGGCCATCCAATGACGGTCGGGCAATGAGGCGTAACCGGGCAGACATGCTGCCCGGTTCTGATGGAAACGTGGTCTCCAGAGAGGAACTGCCATGAAACTGGACAAGCTTGACCTTTGCTTCGCCGTGTTGATCGGAGTGCTGGGGCTTTTCATCGTTGCCACCGCCTTTGGCCGCTATGGCGTGCTGTCCTCCGAGATCACGGGGCCAGGCTTTTTCCCGCTGCTCAGCGGGTTGCTGATTCTGAGCGGGTTGACCGGGGCTCTGGCGGATCGTCGGCGCGGGGCGCGGCTTGAAGGCAGCCTGACGCGTGCCGAGGTCATGCCGGTGCTGGCGATCTCGATTGCCACTGTAATCTTTCTGCTGCTGATGGAGCGGATCGGAATGCTGGTCCTGACACCCTTCTACATATTTGCCGTCGCCTGCGTGATCAAGCCGCCGCGGTCGGCCCGCACGGCGATCGGACATGTCGTCACAGCGGGCGGCTTCACCCTGTTTGCCTGGTTGCTATTCGATGTGACGCTTGGCGTGCCGCTGCCCGAAGGGCTGCTGGCCGACGCGAACTGAGAGACTGAACCATGAACACCTTTGACCTGCTTCTGAGCGGCCTCTCTGCCGCCATGGGTTTCGAGATGCTGGCCGCCACGCTGATCGGCGTCGTGCTAGGCCTTGCCATCGGCGTCCTTCCGGCGCTTGGCCCTGCGGCGGCAGTGGCGATCCTCTTGCCGATCGTCGTCCGGTTCGAGCCGGCAACCGCGATGGCCGGCCTTGCCGGGATCTATTATGGCGCGATGTATGGCGGCGCCGTCACCTCGATCCTGCTGGGAATTCCGGGCGAGAGCGCCTCGATGATGACCGCGCTTGACGGCTATCCATTAGCCCGGCGCGGAGAGGCGGGCCGTGCGCTTGGCGTCTCGACCTTCGCTTCGTTCGTGGGGGGCTTCATCGCCATCATCCTGTTCACCCTCATCGCCGCACCCTTTGCCGAGTTGGCGATCCGGTTCGGCCCGGTCGAGATGGCCGCACTGATGGTGATGGCGTTGGTCTTTGCGACGGCGCTTGGCGGCGAGAATCCGGCCAAGGGGTTCGTCTCGCTTGGTATCGGGCTTTGGCTCGGCACGATTGGACTGGATCTCGTCAGCGGTGCGCCGCGCTACAACTTCGGCTCGTTCAGCCTTCTGGAAGGCCTAGAATTCTCGGTTGTGGCCATCGGTCTTTACGGGCTGGGCGAGGTCTTCGCCTCGATCGGCGAGAAGTCGTCGGACGTCCAGCGCCCGAACTATTCTTTCTCGTCCCTGTGGCCTCGCCTGGGTGACATGCTGAAGGCATGGAAAGACCTGGTGTCCGGCGCCATCGTGGGCTTTGTCGTGGGTGTCCTGCCCGGCGCCGGGGCGACGGCCGCTACGATTTTCTCCTATTCGCTGTCGAAGAAGATGTCGAAGCATCCACAGGAATTCGGCAAGGGCGCGATCGAGGGCGTGGCGGCGCCCGAAGCGGCGAACAACGCCGCCTCGGTCTCGGCGATGATCCCGCTGTTCACGCTGGGTATCCCGGGGTCCGGAACGACCGCGATCATGCTGGGCGGCCTTCTGATGCTGGGCCTGCAGCCTGGGCCGCTGCTGTTCCAGAGCAATCCTGAATTCGTCTGGCCGGTGATAGGCACCTTCTACACTGGCAACCTGATGCTGGTCGTGTTGACGATCCTGTTCGTTCCCGTGCTTGCCAGCATCGTCTTCGTGCCGGTGTCGATCCTCTTCCCGCTGATCTCGGGCGTCGTTCTGTTCGGGGTCTACAGCGTGAATTTCAGCATCTTCGATATCTGGGTGGCGCTGTTCTTCGGAGTCCTCGGCTTCGTCTTCCGAAAGCTGGACTATCCGTCCGTTCCGGTGCTGCTGGGTCTCGTGCTTGGCCCGATCCTGGAACAGGGGGTGCGGCGTTCCCTGATCATGTCGGACGGGGATCCGATAATTTTCCTGTCCAGTCCGTTGGCGGTGACGATGCTTGCCCTGACGGCCAGCCTCGTGTTCCTGCCGATAGTTCGCCGCAGGTGGCTGGCGGGCCGAGGGGCGCGGCAGGTAGAGCGGCCTAAGGAAAGATCAGCAAAATGAAGATCGACTGGGACAATCTGCCGCTTGCCGGGGGCATGCGGCCCGGATCGAGCCGCCGGGGCATGTGCGGCAACCTGATGTCCGCTGTGAGGGTTGATGTCGCCTCGGATGCGGGGTTCGACGGCAAGACGCACTGGCATGAACATGAGCAGATCCTGATTGTGATCCGCGGCTTGGCCCTGGTCGTCATCGACGGAACAGAGATCGAGGCGGGCCCGGGGGAGATGGTGTTTTTTCCCTCGGGAAGTTGGCACGCGGTCATCGGCACGGGTTCTGACGGCTGTGCCTATTACGAGATCTTCGCGCCGGCTCGTCCTGACCAACTGCCGGGCTGGGTCGGGTCTTCCCCCCTGCATTTCGACTAGCATTACAGTTGCGTTTTCATCTGATCTCTGAATCACTGGGCTACCATGATTTGAATGGGGTCATGGATGTCGGGATTAGCTGTCGAGGAAACGCTTGAACTGTGGGCTTCGTCGCTTCGGGAGGTGAAGTCGCGGATGCGGGTGCTGTTCACGCAGGAACGGGTTGCGGCATCGGCCGGTCAGTTTCTCGATGGCCTGCTGGGCGATGAGCGGCGCAAGACGGGCTGGATGCGGGCAGAAGCCGCTGGCGACAAGGGCCCCTGGCGGCAGCAGGCGATCCTCGGTCGGGTTCCCTGGGATGCCGATGCCTTACGCGACATCGTGCGCGACTATGTGCTGGAAACGTTGGCGGATCCCAAGGCCGTTCTGGTGATTGATGAAACCGGCTTTCTGAAACAGGGTCATGCCTCCTGTGGTGTGGCGCGCCAATATAC
>JAEWDP010000039.1 GCA_023390055.1 Pseudomonadota bacterium
GATACCAGCGGACGCAAAGCAGGATCACTGACTGATCGAAATGGCGACCCTTGAACATCACAACTCTCCGGCAAAATGCGGTCACCCATGGCACGCCGACCGTAAGCGAAAAGTTTGCAACACAACCCTCGGGCGCGGACTTCAGGTGAAAATTTGTTTGTTGCCTTGTTCATATCGGCTCCACTTTCTCAGAAGTTGGAGCCTCCGGCAAACCCGGCGCGGTTCAGTATGCACCGCTTGGTCTGGCACGAGGGCGAGGTATGCCAGCGTGATGGCGAGATGGCGAAAGCAGCCGCCACGGCGCTGAAATCAGCAACCAGCATTAGCCAAAATACCGAAACCAAACCAGACAACGCACATTAGCACATGCCATAGCCCCGCAAGAGCCCAAAACGTCGGTAGTTAGACGTCCCATGTGCATCTTCTAAACCCACCTGTTACAAAACCATGCCAGGGAGAAACGTGGAAATCGCCGGAAAGAACATGATCAGCGCGATCAGCACGAAAACGGCGATAACGAATGGCCATACATCCGCATCGATTACCCGAATGCCCGCGATATTGGATGCAATGAAGGATTGTAGGCCTACTGGCGGGGTGATTGTGCCAACCATCAGTGTCATGATCACGAGTATTCCGTAATGCACTTCGTCGACGCCGTAGCTACGGGCGATCGGAGCGAACATCGGCACGAAGATCAGCAGCGCCGATGTCGCCTCGACGAAAAGGCCAACGATGAAGATGGTGGCGAGGGACAATGCGATGAATGCTGTCGGGTCTGAAGCAATCGACTTGAGGAACATCTCAAGTTGGAAGCCAAAGCCTGTAACTGTCAGCGCGAAGCCGAATACCGCGCTGGAAGCGATGATATACATCGGCAGAGCAGTCGCTTCGACAGACTCGAGCAGCAAGCCCGGAATGTCGTTCAAATGCAGTTCGCGATAGACAAAAAGGCCGAGGAACAACCCGTAGACGCAAGCGAGCACGCCTGCTTCTGTCGGTGTGAACAGGCCGAAGCGAATTCCGCCCAAAATAAGGATCGGTGTAAGCAAGGCCGGTGTTGCGCGGAGGAGAAGTCCGCCTAAGTCCCGTCGATCGATCTTTGGGCTATTGGGATAGTTGCGGCGTCTCGAGATCCAGGCTGCAATCGCCATCATTACCAAAGCCATCAGCAGGCCGGGAACGATACCGGAGAAGAACAGGGCACCGATAGAAACTGACGTTACCGAGCCGTAAATGATCATGATGATGGCAGGTGGTATGACCGAAGTGACGATCGATGCGGCGGAGGTAACGCCGGCTGCGAAGTTGCGATCGTAACCTTCTGCAACCATACGCGGGATCAGCATTCTGCCTTGAGACGCCACGTCAGCGGTTGCTGATCCCGACATGCCGGCAAAGAAAACGCTGCCCAAAATATTCACTTGCGCGGTGCCTCCTCTGACGCCGCCGACGATGCAGCTTGCGACGTCGAGAAGACGCGACGTAACGCCTGCGCGGTTCATGACGATGGCCGCAAGGATGAAGAACGGCACCGCCATCAGCGTGTATGAATTTATGCTGGCTGTGAAGCGTTCTGCTACGATGACCAGAGGCATACCGGATGTGAGGAGATAGATCGTTGCCGATAGTATCATCGAAGCAGCGACTGATACGCCGATCAGGAGCATAAATAGAAATATTGATATTAGGACGAGGGCGTCCATCTTTTCCTCCAGAAATTACACCGGTTTTATTTATTGATAAGCGTCTTTATTCTCGTCGCGATGCATAAAACTGAAAGGAAGAAACATATAGGTATCGCAATATGTAAAAGCGTCTGCGGTAGATCAGGAACTGTAAAGAACTTTGTTCCAATCTTGTTCATCATGACGATATATCCAGAATAGCATAGCGTCATTGCTGCTAACATGTCGCAAATATTCCTGAATATCGAAACGTATTTTTTGAGTGATTTCCTGCCTATTCCGGAGAGAAGATCGATCTTGATGTTCGTGTCATTGTAATAGGCGCTGGCGATGCCGATTACAGTGATCCAGATGAACAGATAGCGGGAGATTTCTTCCGCCCACGCCTGAGGATTATTGAAGATATATCGAAGTACCACTTGGCCGAAGGTGAGGGCGATCGTCAGAGCCAGCGCGACGACCCCGATTGCGTTGAGCGCACGCACACTGCGCCCGCTCAAAGCGTTGTTCTTGACCGATTGCGTCGACTCCATAGTGGGATCACTTTCCGCCAGTCAGCATATCGATAAGCTGTTCGGAGCCATCCTGTCGGTCAGTTACGATCTTCCAGACAGGAGCTACCGCCTTCTGCCACGGCTCGATGTTGTCGACGTCGTGGATCGCTACGCCGCTTTCGGCCAGCTTTTTATAAGCGGCTTCTTCGCCGGGAATGGCGATTTCCGCGTCCGCCCATATGCCGGTTTCCAGCGCGGCCTCGCGAACGCGTTGCTGGTCTTCGGGGGACAGTCTCTGGAATGTCGTTTTGTTGGCGCTGAGTGACATGGCGCTGTACATATGACGGGTGCGTACGAGAGACTTCGTGACCTCATTGAACTTCATGTCGATCGCGCTGGCAGCCGGGCTGTCGAGGCCGTCAGCAACGCCGGTTTGCATGGCAGTATATACTTCGCCCCAGGTGATTGGGGTCGGCCGCGCGCCAAGGCTCTCGAACATCGAAATCCAGATGAAGTTTTCAGGTGAACGCATCCTTAGGCCCGACATGGCTTCTACGGTCTTTGCGGGCTCGCCGATGAACAGCATGTCACGAAAACCCAGCCCGAAATAGGACAGGATTTCTACCTGGCTCCTGTCGCGAAGTTCGCTGCGGAGTCGATCGCCAAACTCCCCAGAAAAGGCCTCTCGGACATGGTCCCAGTCGCGGAAGATAAACGGAAGCGACGTGACAGCGACTGGCGGGTAGGCCGATTCCATCTGAGACACGGCCGTGACGGTCATGTCCAGTCCGCCCTGATTGAGAAGGTCGAATGCTTCGAGCTCCTGCCCCAGCTGAGCGCCAGGGAACACCCTGACAGTCACTCGGCCGCCGGTCTTCTCGTTGACGAGTTCGGCGAAGTGCTTGGCAGTCTTGTCGACGGCACCATCAACTGCGTGATGGTGCGAAAGCCTTAGCATTGTCTCGGCCATGGCGGAGGAGGCTGCGATCGCGAAGCACAACGCCATACCCACAAGCGAAACTTTCCTCATTGTCATTCTCCTTCCCTATTGGATTTGCGTGGGAGCTCAGCCAGAAATCGGCTTGCCGATTACTGGCAGTTCCCGCGGGGCAAGACCGAGGGAGAGGATACGCGTGCCGCTGCCCGTGATCTCCACCAAGTCTTCCACGTGATACATTATGCCCTGCGAGTCGCTCGTAAGGGGCTCGACATTCAAGACCATTCCTTCCTCCAGGATGATCTCTTCGCCGGGCCGCAGCAGTGGCCTCTCGTGGATCTCGATGCCAAAGCTGTGCCCGATATGCGGCAGCAGGAACGGCAGACCACGTTCCAGCGTCTTCTTCTTGCAGAAGGTGAAGATTTCCTGTGCGGCGATGCCGGGCTTCATCATGCCGATGACCTCAGCCTGGATATCCACGAGCTTCGCATAGACGTCGCGCTGCTCGGCGGTCGGCGCGCCCGATGAATATGTGCGGGCGAAGTCGCTTGCCCACGCACCGTATGTGCCGCCAACGTCGAAACGGATGATTTCGCCTGGCTCGACCCGTCGTTCGGAGGGGTGGCCATGTGCTTGCTTGCCCGCGTCGCCGCAGGGGAATGAGATCCACGTGATCGTGTCGGCGCCGTGTTCAATGATCTGTGTCGCAATGCGGTTCGCGATAACGCGTTCGGTGTCCCCGGCAACGCTCGATTCCATCGCGACAAGGACCGCTTGATGCGTCAATTTCGCATTGCGCTCAAGGACGGCGATCTCCTGTCGAGTTTTGACCGAGCGGATTGCCGCGAGCTGCGGGGAGGTGTCGATAAATGAAGCTCCGGGCAGAGCCTGAGTCAACGTTTGGAATGTTGAGGCGGGCAGGTAGTCGAAGTCGATGCCGATGCGGCCCTTCTCCAACCCGAGATCCCTGATCGTCGAAATCAGAATGTCCACCGGTTGCTGCACGAATTCCTCATAGGTACGCACGTCGTCGATCCACGTAGCTTCCGTGATTTGCGGGCCATCAATGCCGCAAGCGATGACGACTGGCTCACCGGACGCCGGGAACACTACATATGCCTGGCGTGCGCGAACGAAGCGCATCGTCAGCACGAAAACGCCGCTGGCATAGGTGAAGTTTTCAGGATTCATGGCGATGACGGCATCGATGCCCAATGAAGATGGCAGTGCCTTGAGCACATCCATTCGAGGTCGAGGTGCCAGATCAATATCACCAGACGCCATCATTATACTCTCTCCCTATAATCTATGTTAGCTCTGCACGTATTCGTTGATGCGCGATCGCAACGCGGGCGACATTGTTCTGTCGGAGGCAGGTGTAAGTCGAAATCCCTGAAGGACGCCTAGCGGCCAAGGGGCATCATCGAATAAACTCTTGCTCATGCTACAATAAGTATACTGACTGTCAATCATGAATCTTCAGTGTGGCGCAAACCCTCCAAAGTCGCCTGCGGTCAGTTCTTGCGAGTTCAGCTTGTTGGGTTGGGCCAGCAGGTGTAACAAACTGGTTGTTTATATTGATATTTTTCTAAATCTGTTCGTGCGTAGTGGAGGCTGGAATGCCTACGGGAGAGATCATGATCCTCATGGTCGGCGCATTCGTTGCATGCACTCAGCAGGCCCGTTAGGATGCCAAATCCGTTTCGGAGACCTTATTCAGTATACCTAATTCGCGTTGACGCAAGGGCGAGCTGACCTTTATAGTCGGGTGGTATGGCAAGTTTCCCGGGCTGCGTGGTCGTGTCCATCCGGATGCATCCAAAATATTGTAATGACGGTATGGTTACATCAGGAGCTAGGTGTTTAGGGCCCGGTCTCACTACAGCCACCAGATGAGGGCAACGACGGGACTGATTGGCGGCCATGAAATTTTTGACGTTATGGTCGAAGCGGTTTTGCGATCCGTGGCCAGTCCTTGAGGCGACAGAACATGCGTTCGACAACGTTTCGTTGTTTGTGGATGGCTCGGTCGTAACCGTATTGGATTTTACGGTTCTTATGAGATGGAATGAATGGCTTGGTGCCACGTTCCATCAGCCACTCTCGTAGGTTGTGTTGCAAACTTTTCGCTTACGGTCGGCGTGCCATGGGTGACCGCATTTTGCCGGAGAGTTGTGATGTTCAAGGGTCGCCATTTCGATCAGTCAGTGATCCTGCTTTGCGTCCGCTGGTATC
>JAEWDP010000035.1 GCA_023390055.1 Pseudomonadota bacterium
AACCTCGCCGGTATGGACATCAAGAATGATGGCACCTGCAGCTTCCGCCCGATAGGAGCGCATTGCATTTTCGACGACGTCGCGGACGATGCTCTGGACGCGCAGGTCGATCGACAACCGCACGGGCTCCAGTGGCATATTGCCTGTCATTCCCGCTTCCATGAGATCCGCAAGACCGAGACTGTCAATATAGCGTTCCATACCCGCCAGACCGCGATTGTCCACGTTGACGTGTCCAAGGATGTGGGAAGCAGTCGGTCCACCAGGATAGAAGCGTCGTTTCTCTGGCCGAAAGCCAATTCCAGGTATCCCAAGCGCCAGGATATCGGCCTGCTGTCGCGGCGTGAGTTGCCGTTTCAGCCACTGGAATGCCGTTTTCGACCGCAGCTTGCGGTGAGCTTCATTCCAGTCAAGATCAGGTAGAACCGTTGCGAGCTTCTCGACGGCTTCGTCAGCATCCACGATCCGGATCGGCTCTGCATAGAGGGACACCATGTTGAGATCGGTGGCAAGTAGCTTGCCATTGCGGTCAAGAATGTCCGGGCGAGATGCAGGTGGTGCAATAACGTGGATGGAGCCGGTCGTCTCGGGAACGACCAGGCCATACTGGACAAGCCTCGCCCCCATCACCAGAAATACGGCGGCCACAACGACCATGATCAAACCAAGCCTGTGTCGGCCAACACGGCCATTGCAGCCCGCAATGTCACCAACGCCACGGCCACGTCCTTTAACACGCAGGTGCGCACGGCTCTTGCGCCTGAAGATACGAGAAATCATTGAAGGCTGCTCTCCTTGCCGCTGCGGCCAGTTTCACAGGTCACCTCATGCTGGTGTTGCAGGAAATCTGATCGTTAACGCAATTTATGTTGCATTAATGCCTTACTTAATGCTTAATGGCGCTTCATAAGAGGAAAAGGAGCTTCGGGTATGCGCTGTGACAATCATGGATGTACGCACTCCAGGAGCCCAAAGATTATAATGTGAAACAAAAGGCGTGTGGGAAAGTGTCGTCAACGACCGCCGGAGGAAAATCACCCCGGAAACCTCAAGGCCGATGACGAAAGGGTCCCACGCCATGCATGCCGCCGGTTTTCGAGGTCTGCCATGAATTGACAGTCCAGATCTTTCATCCCCCGAAGGATCTCCCGGCGCGTTGATCACCATTTGCGCGGATGGAATTCCAGACGTTGGCAAATGCACTTGTGAAACTGCCCTGCCGTGTCCGAGCACGTTGTGCCGGTACGGTTTCTTACCGGCAAAAACAGCAATTTCCAGAACACTCTCAACAACGAGACCAACCATGACATTTACAAGAACGGCTGTCGGTCGTCGTGCGTTTCTCAACTCTGTGGGTCTTGCAGCGGCAGCATTTGCAACAGGCTGCGCAACAAAGTCGCCACCAGCACCTGCCCCGCTCACCCCAACGCCTGTGGCGGAGCCTCCCGAAAAAGTAATTCCGGACAGTGCACGGCTGATGTATCGTGCCATGCCGGAAGAACGTTTTCCCATTCCAGCTGTCGATCTCAGCAAGCTTGAACCACGGTATTATCGTCAGATCGTCGACTACCCGACACCCGAAAAGCCCGGTACGGTGATCGTCAATACCACCGAACGCTACCTTTACCACATCCAGCCAGGAGGCACCGCCATGCGATACGGCGTCGGCATTGGCAGGAGCGGCTTTGACTGGTCTGGCAGGGCTCACATTGCCTACAAGCGTGAATGGCCGGTATGGACACCCCCGTCAGACATGATTGCGCGCCAGCCACAACTGGAAAGGTGGCGCGATGGGCAGCCACCAGGCATCACGAACCCCCTGGGGGCCAGAGCCCTCTATATCCATCAGGGCAATCGTGACACCTTGTACCGTCTCCATGGAACGGGAGAGGTGCACACGATCGGAAAGGCGATCTCTTCTGGGTGCGTTCGCCTGCTGCACCAGGACATAATCGATCTTCATGATCGCGTGCGTTCCGGCTCGACAATCATCGTGACGGCATGACTGCAGCCATGGTCGAAGTTGTCGATCCGGCAAGCGGACGTATCGACAGCTGCGATCAGCGGGATCATCTCTCTTGACTGCCTGCGAAGATCACCTCTCGCCGTGTAATGACGCGGACGTCGGCGTTCAAGTGCCACATTTTATGGTCGATCGAATTTCGCGATGCGCTCGATGAGCTCTCCTGACGCGATGAGCCTGGATTGTTCGGAGGGGCTCAACGTTTCCTCCATCGCGCGCAGCAACCATCGTTCTCGTGCAGACCGGCTATCGGCAAGGACGCGGTTTCCACGTTCGGACAGGCTTATCCATATTTTTCTCCCGTCGGCTGCATCTCGGGATCGCTCGATCAGCCCGCCAGATTCAAGTTCCCTCAGCAGAGCCGCAACATTGGCCGAGGAGATGTTTTCGGCGCAAGCCAGCATCGTCGGGGTCGCCCTGCCCCCAAGTCGGTCGACCAGGCTGATGATCAGCATTTTCGACCAGGACAAGGCATCATTTCGAGCTTCCCGTCGAAGCCGTCTCGCCAGCATGGTCAGACGCGAGCGCAGTTCGGCAATGTCGTTCGAACTCACCGCGCTTTCTGTGTCGACTGCCATTTTGCCCACTCATTTCTTTGAGCGACTGCCGCCTCGCGAACATGTGCAATGTCGCTACCGGCGACAACCAGATTGAACCCGTCTTCGAACAATTGCTGCCACGAGCGGTCCTTGCGCGGGACGGTCGCGACAGGCTTTCCCGCTTTGGCGATTGCAGCAAAGGCCTTGTCGATCAGGGCAACGACTTCGGGCGCATTCGTCTGGCCGGGAAGGCCGATGCTGCCGGAAAGATCAGAGGGACCGATAAACACCGCATCGACGCCTGGCACGGCAGCCATCTCGGCTGCATTGTCGACACCGGCGACAGTTTCGACCTGGGGAATGATAAGCATCTGTTGATGGGCGTTCTCCAGGTAGTTCTCGACCAGGCCATATCGTGAAGCCCGTACAACTGTATTGGCATTGCCTCTCTTTCCGTATGGTGGATAAAGGCAGGCATCGACGATCGAGCGGGCCTCGTCGGCAGTTTCGACCATCGGCACGAGGAGCGCTTGCGCTCCTGCGTCTACCACGCGCTTCAGATGGATAGGATCACTTGACGCGACACGGACCATCGGCGTTGTGCCGGAGATTGCAACCGCCTGCATCATTGCTACCAGGTCCTGCAGATCTCCGGGCCCATGCTCCTGATCGATGAGGACAAAGTCGAGCCCTATGGCACCCAGAAGTTCCGCAACGATTGGCGAGCCGGAATGTATCCATGTCCCGAAACATCGGCGGTTTCCTGCAAGTTTCGCCTTCAATTCATTCTCGACCGGTTTCATCAGGAGCCTTTCAGGTTGTTCGGTATTTACCTAACATATATTAGCTAAATACCATTAACAATTGTCGGGCAGTTTCAGTTTCACTGATATTGCAGCAGTCAGTTCGGAACGTGCGTGCGACCAGGAACGGCAGGTTTCCGCTCACGCTGCCTGGCTTCGAAAACGGCCCATGAGGGCGGATCGTCGGATGTATTCCAGAACATCCATGCACGCGAGCATGCTCAATCAACGGACCGGATAATCCATCCACCTATTCGGCAGCGTTTCTCGTTTCGATCTCGAGTTCGTAGGAATAGCCATCAAGCATCTGGTATGCCTGCTCAATCGTGGCGATCTGAGCCTCCGCCTTGGTGATGGCATCGGTGATGGAGCCGCTACGCGCCCGCATCATGCTCCCCAGGAAATCCGTTTCGGGCCGTTTGCCGATGCGGTCCAGATGGTTGCGGATCCGCGCCCGGTGGCGTTCGAGTTCAAGGATATGGAAGCGGACATTGACAATCTTGTCGGTCAGCTTGCGTCGCATTGCCGAGACAGGATCGAAGCTTCCTGGCTCGCGTTCATCGAGAATGAATTCATTGATCAGCGTTTCCAGGACGACCAGGCCCTCGAGGTCCTTCGTATCGGCAAGGGTCGGATCATATCCCGTCTCGTCGAAAATCTTGCGGCGAACCGGATCCGAGAGGATCTCGTAGGACGTGTTCAACCTGGCGAACGTGTCCGTGTCGCCACCTGTGTCCGGATGGGCGTTCTTGGCGCGTTTGCGATACGCTGTCTTTATTTGTGCGGTACTTGCTTCACGCGCAACACCGAGGGTCTCGTATGGATCGATCAACGTGTCCCACCTGATTTCCGGCCAGCCCTTGTTCAGCCACCTGTCCTAGTGGTTGCCGACGCACTCCTCAAGGCGAAACACCACTATCCACGACCGAGCGGCCAATCTCAACCCGGTGTCGGTGCGATGAAACGCCGTGCGATCATGAATGAGATCAACGCCCAGCTAGCACCGGCGCACCATCCGCCGACAACATCGGTCGGGTAGTGTACACCGAGATAGATCCTGCTCAAACCGATGATAAACGTCAGAAATACGGCAACACCAATCATATAAAGTCTCGTTGCACGGCTTTTTTGCACACGCGCCAACAATGTTCCAAGCGTCAGATAGACGATTGCCGAAAGCATGGCATGACCGCTCGGAAAGCTGAGATCATGCACCTCCACCAGATGCGGAACGAGATCCGGTCGTGGTCGGGCAATGCCGATCTTCAAGGTTGCGCTCAATATCCAGCCCCCCAGCACCGACAGCAGCGTAAAGATGGCAAGCTCCCGGCGCCTGGCCAGGGCCAGATAGATTGTCACCATGACCGTCATCAGCGTCAGGACCGTTGTGCCGCCAAGAGCCGTTATGTCGCCCATGGCCTGCTGTACCCAGTATGGGCCAATAGGGATCTTCGGTTCCTCAGGATTGCGAAGTAGAAGAAGCAGGCGCTCATCGAACCCGTGCGTCTCTCCCTCGATGATCTGCTCCGCCAACTGCACGAAGACAAAGATCCCGCCTGCCGCAATGGCGAGGATAATGAGCGTTGCGGGCTCGTACCCGCCGATCAGACGGACACTTCTTCTTGCAGCCTGCTTGAGGAATTTCATTCGTTTCCTGCTCCTGACAACCGCTTCATACCACAATCAGGGCCATCCCCTGGCTGATCGGCAAACGCAACGATCTTTGGCCAGTTCCGCGGCGGAGGATTGCCTCACACCCATTCCGGATCAAGCCTTGACGAATTGTAGCGAAAGGCGATTTCAGAATGATCAACATCTTTCACCGCCATATCAGCGGCTTTTCGAAGATTATCAACAAGATCAACTGCATTCGGGCAGGCCTGGACCACTTAAGGTCCATCGCCAAACCCTTAAGACCCGGACGGGCCCTGCTCTAAACCTCTCAGCGACGCTGGTTGTAGACGTCGACGCAGACAGCTCCAAGCAGGACCAGCCCCTTGATCACCTGCTGATAGTCGATACCAACGCCGAGAATGGACATGCCATTGTTCATCACGCCCATGATGAAGGCACCGATGACGGCACCTGTCACCTTGCCGACACCACCATAGGCCGATGCACCTCCGATGAAGCAGGCAGCGATCACGTCCAGCTCGAAGCCGATACCGGCCTTCGGGGTCGCGGTATTGAGACGGGCGGCAAAAACGAGGCCGGCAAGGGCTGCAAGCACGCCCATGTTGACGAAGGTGAAGAAGGTCAGTCGTGCAGTCTTGATGCCGGACAGCGCAGCCGCCCTCTCATTGCCACCGACGGCGTAGATCTGGCGTCCAAGGATTGTGCGATTGGTGAAGAAGCCGTAGACGGCGATCAGGATTGCCATGATGATCAATACGTTCGGCATGCCGCGATGGGACGCGATCAGGAAGGCGATATAGCCGATGATGGCGAAGATGGCGATGTTCTTGCCGAGGAAGAAGCCGAACGGTTCGGTTTCCACATCGTGAGAAATGCGTCTCTCCCTGCTCTTGAAGTTCTGCCATACGAGAAGTGCCGCAAGCAGAAGCCCGAGGATGAGCGAGGTCGCATAAAGACCGCTCTCCAGGCGGAGGAACTCGGGAATATAGCCGGATGAAAGCTTCTGGAAGGTCGGGTGGAATGGCCCGATCGAACGACCACTCAAGACCGCGATCATCAATCCGCGAAAGACAAGCATGCCGGCCAGCGTGACGATGAAGGAAGGGATCTTGAAATAGGCGACCCAGAAGCCCTGTACCGCGCCGATCAGGCCGCCGAGGGCCAGGCAGAGGATGGCCGCCAGCACAAAGTTCATCTCATATTGCACCATCAAGACGGCAGCAACGGCCCCGACAAAACCGGCAACAGATCCGACGGACAGGTCAATATGCCCGGTCACGATGACCATCAGCATACCAAGCGCCATGATGACGATATAGCTGTTTTGCAAGATGATGTTTGTGAGGTTGAGCGGCTTTAAGACCACGCCGTCGGTCGCGATGGCAAAGAATATGACGATTGCAACCAGCGACATCAGCATGCCGTATTCACGCAGGTTCTCCTTCCAGAAACCCGCCCCGTTCTGCGGTTTGGCCATCGTGTTCTGCGCGTTGCTCATTCTTCTCCCTCCTTGCGGCGCATGATGGCACGCATGATGTTTTCCTGGGTGGCTTCCTCTCCTGCCACCTCACCGACGAAATCGCCCTCATGCATCACCATGATCCTGTCGCATATGCCGATCAACTCGGGCATTTCCGACGAGATCACGATGACAGCCTTTCCGGCATCCGCCAATTCGTTGATGATCGTGTAGATCTCGTATTTTGCGCCGACATCGATACCGCGCGTCGGCTCGTCCAGGATCAGGACATCCGGCCCGGTGAACAGCCATTTCGACAAGACCACCTTCTGCTGATTACCGCCGGAAAGCTTGCCGGTCTCCTGGTAGACATTGTGGCTGCGAATACGCATGCGGGTGCGAAATTCCTGCGCCACCTTCATTTCCCGCATGTCATCGATTACCCCGCCAGACGAGACGCCACCAAGATGGGCAAGCGAGATATTCTTGCGGATATCCTCCTGCAGGATCAGCCCGAGTTGCTTGCGGTCTTCGGTGACATAGGCAAGCCCCGCCTTGATCGCACGGTGGACATCGGAGACATCACGTTCCTTGCCGTTGAGGCGGATGGTACCGGAAATGTCCCTGCCCCAGGCACGCCCGAACACGCTCATGGCAAATTCCGTGCGGCCCGCTCCCATCAATCCCGAAATGCCGACGATCTCGCCGGCACGGACATTCATGGAGACGTTATTCACCACCTGTCGCTCGGCATGTTGCGGGTGATAGACGGACCAGTTTTCGACTTCGAAGATGATGTCACCAATCTTAGGCTGGCGTTTCGGGTAGCGGCTCTCAAGATCACGATCGACCATTCGGCGAATGATCTCGTCTTCCTCGACCACGCCTTCATGACAGTCCAGCGTCCCGACGGTCAGGCCATCGCGCAGGACGGTAATGCGATCGGCGACCGCCGAGATTTCGTTGAGCTTGTGCGAGATCAGGATCGATGTGATGCCAAGCGTACGAAATTCCTTCAAGAGTGTCAGAAGCGCCGCACTGTCCTTCTCGTTGAGGCTTGCCGTCGGCTCGTCAAGGATCAGGAGCCGGACATCCTTGGACAGGGCCTTGGCAATCTCGACAAGCTGCTGCTTGCCGACCCCGATATTGGTGATCAACGTATCGGGGCCCTCACCAAGCCCGACCTTGTCGAGAAGACCCTTGGTACGTTCATGGACGGCACTTCGATCAATGACACCGTAACGTGCCGGCGGGTTGGAGAGGTAGATATTCTCCGCAATCGACATCAACGGGATGAGCGCCAGTTCCTGATGGATGATGATGATGCCGAGCATTTCGGAACTGTTGATGTCGCGAAACTGGCGTTCCTCACCGTCAAACAGGATGGAGCCTTCATAGGTGCCGTGCGGATAGACACCGGAAAGCACCTTCATCAGGGTTGACTTGCCGGCCCCGTTCTCGCCGACCAGGGCATGGATCTCTCCTTCGCGAACGCTAAAGCTGACATCGGAAAGCGCCTTCACGGCGCCAAAGGACTTCGAGATGCCCCGCATCTCGAGAATGGGCGGTCTGTCCGCTGAAACCACGGGTGCAGGCATCCGGATCTCCATCTTGAATGAAAGGCGTCCGCTTGTCTTGAACGGACGCCTCTGATGGGCCTTACTTGATCTGGTCTTCGCTATAGTAACCGCTATCGACCAGGACCTCTTTCCAGTTGTCCTTATTCACCACGACCGGTTTCAGGAGATAGGACGGAACAACCTTGACGCCGTTGTCGTAGGTTGTCGTATCCGTCACTTCCGGCTCCTTGCCACTCATGACCGCATCGACCATGTCGACCGTCACCCTTGCAAGATCACGGGTATCCTTGAAGATCGTGGAATACTGCTCGCCCGCCAGGATGGACTTAACTGACGGCACTTCGGCGTCCTGGCCGGTAACGACCGGCATCGGCATGTCGCCGCTGCCATAGCCGACGCCTTTCAGAGACGACAGGATACCGATCGAAAGTCCATCATAAGGCGACAAAACGCCATCGAGACGCTTGTCGCTATAGGTGGAACTCAAGATCGCATCCATGCGGGCCTGTGCCGTTGCACCGTCCCAGCGAAGCGTTGCAACCTTATCCATGCCGGTTTGGCCGCTGCCGACGACAAGCTTGCCTTCATCGATCAGGGGCTGCAGGACGCTCATCGCACCATCATAGAAAAAATAGGCGTTGTTGTCGTCCGGCGAACCACCGAAGAGCTCGATGTTGAAGGGGCCCTCCTTGCCCGAGGCATCAAGCCCGTCGACAAGCGACTGCGCCTGAAGGACACCCACCTGGAAATTGTCGAAGGTCGCATAGTAGTCGACATTCGGACTGTCACGGATCAGACGGTCATAGGCAATGACCTCAATCCCCTGGTCTGCAGCCTGTTGCAAAACGTCGGAAAGCGTCGTGCCGTCGATCGAGGCGATGACCAGCACCTTTGCACCTTTCACGATCATGTTTTCGATCTGCGCAAGCTGGTTTGGAATATCGTCTTCCGCATATTGCAGATCGGTCTCGTAGCCGCGTTCCTGCAGAACCTTGACCATGTTGTCGCCATCGGCAATCCACCGTGCCGAGGATTTCGTCGGCATTGCGACACCGACAAGACCCTTGTCCTGGGCTGTCGCCGGGACGGCAAATGTCATTGACGCCAGCATCGCTGCCGCCGTCACATATTTCAAGATTTTCATGTCTTCTCCTCCTATGGATGGGCCTCCTCACGGCCCTTTAAAAAGGGGCGAATGCAGTTTTGCCCCGCCCCTTTCTGTTTTCTCAGTGGTTGTCGCGCGGGACACCCTCCGTTTGCGCGATCCGCTGGTATTTCACGGCCGGCTCAAGAACAGCACCAGTCTCCATCTGGCCGATGACCGAGCGCTGGATCTCCTGCCAGGGCGTTTGATTTTTCGGATAACGGTAGCCGCCTTCGGCATCCAGCTTTCGACGACGCTCCATGAGTTCCTCGTCGGAGATCAGGATATCTGCCTTGCCGCGCCCGACATCGATGCGCACCCGGTCACCCGTTTTCAAAAGCGCCAGCCCACCCCCAGCTGCAGCTTCCGGCGAGGCATTCAGGATGGACGGACTGCCCGAGGTTCCGGACTGGCGACCGTCGCCAATGCATGGAAGCGACGTGATCCCCTTCTTCAACAGGTAGTCGGGCGCACGCATGTTGACCACTTCGGCAGCACCTGGATAGCCGATCGGTCCGGCTCCACGCATGAACAAAACCGTATGTTCGTCGATTGCAAGTGACGGATCGTCGATGCGCTTGTGGTAGTCCTCCGGTCCGTCAAAGACGACCGCGGGACCTTCGAAAGCATCTGGATCGTCCTTGTTGGACAGATAACGGTCACGGAATTCCGGCGAGATGACGCTTGTCTTCATAATCGCCGAGGAGAAGAGGTTCCCCCGCAGGACCCTGAAGCCTGCACGTTCCTTGATCGGCTGTTCGAACGGACGAATGACCTTTTCATCCTCGATGACCGCACCGCGACAATTGTCACCGATCGTCTTGCCATTGGCGGTCATGGCATCTTCGTGAATGAGGCCCTGGCGCATCAACTGATTGACGACGGCTGGAACACCGCCGGCATGGTAGTAGTCTTCACCGAGATATTCGCCGGCCGGCTGCAGGTTGACGAGGAGTGGCACGTCTTCGCCATAGGTCTGCCAGTCGTCGACCGAAAGCTCGACACCCATGTGGCGCGCAAGACCGTTCAGGTGGATCGGTGCGTTGGTGGACCCGCCAATCGCCGAATTGACCCGGATGGCGTTGATGAAGGCTTCGCGTGTCATGATGTCGGAAGGTTTGAGGTCCTCGCTCACCATTTCCACGATCCGTTTGCCGGTCAGATAGGAGACTTCCTGCCGATCGCGGTAAGGTGCGGGTATCGCGGCAGACCCAGGAAGCTGCATGCCGAGTGCTTCGGCAAGCGAGTTCATGGTCGTTGCGGTCCCCATCGTGTTGCAATAGCCGGTGGATGGCGCCGACGATGCGACAAGCTTCACAAAGCCGGCATAATCGATTTCACCCTTGGCAAGAAGTTCACGCGCCTTCCAGACGATAGTGCCGGATCCTGTTCGTTCGCCGCGAAACCAGCCATTCAGCATCGGCCCGACGGACAGCGCGATGGCCGGAATATTGACGGTCGCCGCCGCCATGAGACAGGCCGGCGTGGTCTTGTCGCAGCCGATTGTGAGAACGACGCCATCGAGCGGATAGCCGTAGAGAACTTCGACAAGTCCCAAATAGGCAAGGTTGCGGTCAAGTCCGGCGGTCGGGCGCTTTCCTGTCTCCTGGATCGGATGAACCGGAAACTCGATCGCGATGCCGCCTGCTTCGCGGATGCCTTCGCGCAATCTCTTGGCAAGCTCGAGATGGTGGCGATTGCAAGGTGAAAGGTCCGATCCGGTCTGGGCGATGCCGATGATCGGCCGGTCGGACTGCAGTTCGTCCTGGCTGAGCCCGAAATTCATGTACCGCTCCAGATAGAGCGCCGTCATGTCCGCATTCGCCGGATTATCGAACCACGCTCGCGAACGCAGTCTGGTGCGCACCTCACCCTCATTTAAGGTAGTTCTGGCAATATCGGTAGAAGGCTGGTTCTCTGATTTGGTCATGATCTGGTTCTCAAACGGACAGAAGGACAGTAACAGTCGACGATCGTCAGTCCTCGAAAGGTTCGACTGCATGCCGACGTCCCAACATGAACGCGTCGGCAACATGAACCAGCGGCGAAAAATCGGCGTCGAGGCGCCGCTCGTTCACCAGCTGGACAAAGTGCTTGTAGAGGTTGCGGTATTCACGATCTTCTTCAACGATTTTCTCTTCTCCGTCGACGGCAAGCCTGCTGCCACCCTGGCTGAGAACGATCGTCCCCTCGGTCGTATCAACGCGGATATCCCACGTCTGAGGACCTGTCTGGCGCCAGTCGAATTCAGCCGTAACCGGAATCCTGTCGACAGTTTCAAAAGCCAGGCGGGCCGCAATCGGTGCGCCGCGATTTTCCGGAAAATAAAGATCGGATGCGGTCAGATGGAAGCGATCCGGCATGATGCGCGTCACAATCGACAGTGCATTGATGCCGGGATCAAAGACGCCGAGACCACCTGGTTCCCAGATCCACGCCTGACCGGGATGCCAGTGTCGGACATCTTCCTTCCACTCGACATGAACGCTTTTGATGGTTCTGCCGGCAAGAAGTGATCGGGCAGGCTCAACGGCTGCAGCCTCGCGTGAATGCCAGGTCGAAAAGAGTGTCAGCCCCCTCTCCCGGCCAAGCGCTTCCAGGGCATGGACCTCAGACAGGGTTGCTCCGGGCGGCTTTTCCAGCATCAGATGCTTCGATGCCAAAAGCACTGCATTCGCCTGGGCAAACCGACCCTGCGGCGGAGTGCAAAGCGATACGGCATCAATGGCGATGCCGGAGGAAAGCAGTTCATCGACATCGCGGAAGGATGGCACGCCATCAAGTCCGGCATTACGGCTTGCGACGGCAACCAGTTCGATACCCTGCGTTGCTGCAATTGCTCCGAGATGCTGATCCCTTGCAATCTTTCCCAGTCCAACGATTGCGAGACGAATTGTCATCCAGACCTCAGAGCTGTCGAACTGAAACGGCGGTCTCTCCGGCAACAGCCAGCTTGTTGACAAGCGGCAGTCTGAAAGGCGCAGCCGAAATCTCGAAGACGTCGCCCGGCTCAGTCTTCACACCTTCCGAAAACGACAGCGTCGCGGTGCCAAAGAAATGGACGTGCAGATCGCCCGGCCGACGGAAAAGATCGTATTTGAAGTTGTGATGCTCGAGGTTGGCGATGGTATGCGACATGTTCGCTTCGCCCGACAGGAACGGCTTTTCGAAGATCACCTTGTCACCACGGCGGATACGCGAGGTTCCCTCGACATGATCCGGAAGCGCACCGACCAGAAGCTCCGCGCCAAGTGCTGCATGGCGCAGCTTTGAATGGGCAAGCCAGAGATAATTGCCCTTTTCCGTAACATGATCGGAGAATTCATTGGCAAGACAGAACCCGAGGCGATAGGGCGTGCCATCCGGTCCGATAAGGTAGATGCCGGCAAGTTCCGGTTCCTCACCGCCATCAAGCGCGAAAGAGGGAGAGACAAGATCCTCGCCCGTCGCACGCAGTTGCGACCCATCACCCTTGTAGAACCATTCCGGCTGCACGCCAGCCTGGCCTTCCGCCGGCTTTCCACCCTCCACACCCATGAGAAACATGCGCATGGAATCCGTCGGCTTTTCCGCCGCCTGGGCGGCCTTGTGCATCTTGTCACGCCCGTCGGCGGAACCGAGATGGGTAAGACCGGTACCGGCAACGATGAAATGCGCTGGATCCGGATGCGAAACCGGCAAGGCAAGACGCCCTTCATCGGCGGCTTTTGCAAGATCGACCTCTTCGTCGTCATGACCAAGCGCTGCCACCTGCTCTTCCAAGGATCGACCGGCCTTGATCGCCCCCCATGCGAGTTCATAACTGGACTTGACCCCGGAAACGACACGGCCAGCGGCCGCACCATCAGCGACAACAACCTTCAGGCTGTCGCCATCGCGCACTTGAAGAATTCGAAGCATTGTACCTCTACCGATGCACCTGAACTGACGCTGCACATTGCAGCGGACCCCTCCCATAGCAGCTGTGGGCGTATGGAACAATAATACGACTATTGAACTAGAGGCCATTTTGTCAAGGGAGTGACACGCCACTACACATTGATTTTACTCGCTCTCCGAGAATATATAACCAACTGATAGTATTACTATAAAATATGCATATTGGCTTTCATCAAAGGCTTGCATCCAGCCATCTCTGCTAAAAAACGCTTGCAAAAGTATGACAATATGGAAAATGTTCGAGCGTCACACGACCAATATCTTCTGGGAGGTTTTACGATGAAGAAGACACTGGCGGCGATCACCGTCGCATTTTCCGCATGTCTGGCGACCAGCGTTTCGGCTCAGTCCCTGACTGTCGGCTTTTCACAGATCGGTTCGGAATCGGGCTGGCGTGCGGCCGAAACGGCCGTCACCAAGCAGGAAGCCGAAAAACGCGGTATCGATCTCAAATTTGCTGATGCACAGCAGAAGCAGGAAAACCAGATCAAGGCAATCCGTGGCTTCATTGCACAAGGTGTCGATGCCATCCTGATAGCAC
>JAEWDP010000077.1 GCA_023390055.1 Pseudomonadota bacterium
CGTTGAGGGTTTGCGTAGCGGTGCAGTTTCAGACTATTCCGGCGGCGAACGGCTCAAGTTCTCGGAGATCCGCTACTGCATGCCGGCAATGCTGCGGGCGACGGGTCTGGGCTTTCTCCTTGGAATATTGCCAGCCACCGGTGCAGCCGTTGCGTCGGCGCTGTCTTATACCGTCGAAAAGCGGATCTCTGACCGGGGTACTTTCGGCAAGGGTGACATGCGTGGCCTTGCGGCCCCGGAAACCGCCGACAATGCGGCACAGACCGCTTCCATGGTGCCGATGCTCGCTTTGGGAATTCCCGGTTCAGGAACGACCGCCGTGCTCCTGGGCGCCCTGATGATGTATTCCGTGACGCCTGGACCTCTGCTCTTTACGCAGCGACCAGAGATTGCCTGGGGCCTTATCGCATCGATGTATATCGGCAATGTCGTGCTTCTGGTCTTGAACCTTCCGCTCGTCGGACTTTTTGCAAGGCTCCTGCTGGTGCCTGCCTGGATCCTCTTTCCCGGTATCCTGGCGCTATCGTTTGCAGGCGTCTATGCCGCAACGAACTCGTCATTCGAACTGGTACTGACCGTGCTTCTCGGTCTCGTCGCCTTTATCATGCGCAAGGCCGGAATTCCGCTGATCCCATTGTTGATCGCATTTGTTCTTGCCCGCCTGTTTGAAGATAACCTCAGACGCGCCATGTCGCTGTCGGATGGTGATCCGATGATCCTGTTCTCCTCCCCCGTCGCTGTCCTTATCTGGATTGCTGCGCTTGCAGCCTTTGTTCTGCCGATGATCGCTCCCCGGCTTCGCCGCCGGGTTGCCAAACTGGCCGACAGCGAAATCTGACCCAAAGGAACTGAAATGACGTATCTCGTCGCTGCCAATCTCCCGACCACTTCAGCCGGCTCGAGATTTAGAAACCTGCTCGCAAGACCGCAGATCATGCAAATTCCCGGTGCACATAACGGAATGGCCGCCATCCAGGCGCACAATGCCGGCTTCGAGGCGGTCTATCTTTCCGGTGCCGCAGTCAGTGCATCCATGGGCCTGCCAGACCTTGGGATTTTGACCATCGATGACGTGTGTTTCTATATCCGCCAGATCTCTCGAGCCTCGCAGCTTCCGATCCTCGTGGACGGGGATACGGGTTTTGGTGAAGCATTAAACGTCATGCACATGGTCAGGTGCTTTGAAGATGCCGGTGCCGGTGCGGTCCAGATCGAAGATCAGCTCTTGCCGAAGAAGTGCGGTCATTTGAATGACAAGCAACTTGCCTCGCCGTCAGACATGGCGGCGAAGGTCAATGCGGCCAAGCGGGCAAGCCGGGATCTTATCATCATCGCCCGGACAGATGCTGCGGCAAGTGAAGGTATTGACGGTGCCGTCGAGCGGGCAAAGCTTTATATGGAAGCGGGCGCCGATGCGATCTTTCCAGAGGCGTTGACCTCCGTTGACATGTTCAGGGAAATGGCAAAGAGGCTGCCAGGTGTGAAGCTTCTCGCCAACATGACCGAGTTCGGGAGAACACCGTCCCTTACAGCCGCCGAGTTCCAGGAACTTGGGTATGCGATGGTGATCTGGCCGGTCTCTTCGTTACGGATTGCGGCCAAGGCGCAAGAGGCGCTCTATGCAGGAATTCGCGCTAACGGAACACCCGCGGACCTCATTTCTGAAATGCAGACGAGATCAGAGCTTTATGATCTGATCCGTTACTATGACTATGAGGCGCTCGATCGAAACATCATTGCAACTGTGCTGCCGTCTTGATGCCTTCTGCCTTGCCGGTGTAATCCACGGTCCTGGTCAAAGGAAGATATCATGCATGAAGTTTTTAAAATCGACGCACAAGACAAACCCGGCTTTTATCGCGAACTGCTTGCGCAGGCCGAGGGCCTTTTGCATGGCGAGCGTGACGCCATCGCCAATGCCGCCAACCTTTCGGCCCTGATCTACGATCTGGTTCCCGATCTCAACTGGGCGGGCTTTTACTTCCTGAAGTCATCAGAAGAACTGGTGCTTGGCCCCTTCCAGGGCAAGGTTGCCTGCGTGCGTATCCCTGTCGGTAAGGGTGTGTGCGGCCGCGCTGTTGCCGAAGGTCGCAGCCTTCTGGTTGAAGATGTCATGGCCTTTCCCGGCCATATCGCGTGCGACAGTGCTTCGCGCTCCGAACTCGTCGTGCCACTTGCCGCCGGTTCCCGGATTATCGGTGTACTCGATCTCGACAGCCCGTATCCGAACCGGTTCACGCCAGAAGATCGCACAGGCATTGAGGCACTTTCCGCTCTATATGTTGCCGCAAGCGATATTTGAGGACCGAACCTTTCTTTTTACGTCCGGCCTCATGCCCGAGCTCAGCACCTGCCGGCATCCTGGATCCTGGAGACTTCCAGATCCATGCTCGCCCCGGAAACCGGCTCGCGGCTGGCGGATTTGAGCTATGAAAAGAGGTCCTGGCTATAGTGCCGGTGCCCGCGTGAGATCCTTATGCTCAAAAGCCTGTTCGAGCAGGTCGAGCGAGCAGTGCCCTTGTTGGCCAGCGTCCACCCGTCATCTGATAAACCTGTCATCGTGCTACGGCGGCGGCTCCAGAAGTTACGCAAACCGTGGCCCGGGATTATACGCCTATTACGACTTTGGACGATTGAGTGGGCACAGTTCATCAGGTGTCTCGTCTTCACGATGGGTCGTACAATCCCGCGAATTCACGATCGCGAAAATAGACGAGCTTTCCGGCCAGGATCGGTCGTTGGCCAGAAAGAAACAGCAATTGCGCGTCGGGCGAAAGCGTGCGGACCTCATCCGGCGTCAAGAGCGGTCGAGGCGAATGGTGCTGGCTGACGGATAGATCGGATCTGATCGAACCCAGTGTGCGCGCCATTGCAGAAAAGACAACCGTTTCCTGGCCGAGGAGATCGGAGACGAGACGTGCGCTTTCGCGATCATTGACGCCAAAGACCTGCAGCACACCGGAATTGGACAGGAAGGTTCCGGCTCGTCGTCCATAGGTCGCCTGCAATTGATGAATATCCTGCAGGATTGGCCATAGCTGGACGTCATAGCCGGCCATGAGACCCATGGCCCGTTCAATCGGTGCCAGATATCCAAGCGATGCGAATTCGTCGAGCAGGTACAAGACGGGCTTGGCCGGCCTGGTCTTTGTCGAAGACATGACGGTCAGGCTCTGGCCGATGATCAGGCGAAGCCATCTGGCGTAGTTTGACAGACGATCGGGGGGAAGGACCAGGAATACCGTTACAACCTTCTCCTTGAGTGTTGCGAAGTCGAAACTGGAATGCTGAAGGACGGCCGACATGCGGGCACTGTCGAGGAAGTGGGTATGGCGTTGCGCCGTTGAGACAACCCCGGACGCTTCCCGCTCGGCCTTTCCAAGTTGCCGGTTGGCAGCACGGGCAATGAGGCCATTGCATCTTGTGTCTTTCTGCATCGCCTCCAACAGTCTGGAAAAATCATCGGGAGTGCTGGTCAGATATTCTCGCAAGGTCGAAAGATTGCGGCGTTCTTCTGTTTCGCAGGCGACGATCATGAGGATCAGCCCGGCGATCAGTCCCTTTGCTTCCTCGTTCCAGTGGTTGTCGCCCGACGAGCCTTGATCGTCGAAGACGAGGGTGTCGGCAAGTACGGCCACGTCGTCGACAATGTCTGGATCGTTCAGATCCATCTTGGCGAGCGGATTGAACGACGCTGATGCCAGCCCTGTCACCGCGAACGGATCGAGCACGTGAACAGATCCGATCTTGTTGCGGGTGCGGATCGTCGCCCGGGTGTTTTCTCCCTTCGGATCGATGCAGATGATGGAGCGTTCCGCAGTCAGAAGGTTGGGAATGATCGTGCCGACCCCCTTGCCGGTCCGCGTCGGTGCCATCGTCAGAAGATGGGCCTGGCCATCATAGTGCAGGAACTGCCTGGATTTCGGATCACGGCCAATCAAGAGACCGGATCTGTTGCTTCTCAATGGACGCAGATCCTTTGATCCTGCAAAGCGCGCCGTTCCATGGGCGTCGCTATCCGTGTTCCCGAACTGCATGACCATGGGATTGCTGATCATCTTGAAGAGGACAACAAGGAAAAGGAGCGACAATCCGATATTCAGCGCCAGTTTCGCAGCGGCACTTTCACCTGCGCCAAGCCACTGGAGCCCCAACGTGGCGCCCGTTCCGATGACAAGTGTTATGACAAAAAGCACGATGAGCTGGCGAGCAAGCGCTTTGATAACGCGCAATGGCGAAAGGACGATTGCCGAAATTGCCCACACCGGGTCGCGAAATGCTGCCAGCATCATATTCCTGAAGGCCGTTCCTGTCGTTTTTGACCGTCCCATCGATAGCCTCCTTGCGTCCATCCCGGTTTAGGGGTGATCCGTGGGGTTGCAATAAACAGGCGCCATCGAAGCAGGATAGATTGCGGGCCGCAACTGGCACATGTGACAGGTTTTCATCACAATAGCAGTGAGTGAAGGTCACGTGGTTTGACGCTTGTCCAGTTGGTCGATGCCGCAAGCCGGCACCTTTCATCTCTGGCTGGCAGATAATCGGACAGTATCGACATCGACGGGGCTCTAAGTGCCGGAACGCAGGCCGTCAGGCGTTCCGCGCCCTTCAGCGCCGGGAAGATGTCAGGACTGACGCGATCGGTCGATCTTGAGCAGTTGCTCCTTGATCAAGCCGGCATTATAAGACGTTTTCATGATTGTGCGGTTTACCATCCTGCTGGTTCTTGCTGTCAGTCTGGCGCTTCCCGTGAACGCCAGGATGTCTGATGCCGCCTCGTGCCCATCGCGGACAAGCCTGCAATCTTGCCCGGTCGATCCCGGTGGTCCGCGTGCCCTTTCTCATTCAGTTCCAGAGGTCGCCTGCACGGGCAAGGCCATCATGGTGACCCTTGCCGTTTCAGCGCCGAACCGACCGTTGCTCATGACGTTGCGGTCTGCCAACGACCGCGTCATGTCAGGATGTTTCAACGACGGAATTGAGCGGCCACCGAAACTTTGACATTCCAGATCGCCCCTTGGGGCAAGTCATCTTCAACAGTTGCAGGACCGCCCGACCGGCTGGTCGAACCATGCCGATCTTGATTGTGCGGTCAATTTGGACGAGAAAAAATGTCGAAAACCGATACCCGTATTCCCGAGCGCATCCCCGCTCTTCGCCCTGTCTATTGCGCGCTGCACGAGATTGCAGAAACGCTTATGCGCGTAATCTGCGGCGCCATTCTTGCCGTACACGGCTTTCCGAAAATCATGGATCCGTTCAAGGCCACCGGCATGGTCGAGGGTCTGGGATTTTATCCCGGCGTGTTCTGGTCACCGCTTCTTTCAGTGACGGAATTCTTTGCCGGTGTCTTGATCGTCATCGGCCTGTTTACCAGGCCTGCCGCCGTTGCTGCCTCAATCATACTTCTTGTTACCGTCTGGTTCCACTGGGTCTCACTGGGGCAGGGCTATTCCGGTGCAGAGAAGTCGATCCTGTGGGTCGCGATGACCATCTATTTTGCGGTACGAGGATCCAATATCCATTCGGTTGACGCCAAGCTTGGCCGCCAGTTCTGACATTTTGGCCGGCACGGGCTTTCCGTGCCGGTCATCATTGCCGGCCGTCGGAATGGCGCACTGAGCGGAAGGCCTTGCCCCGTTCGCCGATGTTTGTCTAGGTTTCATCGCGACGGACATTCGCGCCAGGTCAACATGTTAAAGAACGATCCTTGCCACCAGACATCTGTCCTGACGTTTCCGATGCGGCCACTGCATTTTTTCCGGGCAACCTGACACTTGTGCCAGTACCATATGTCCCCGTGACCTTGCATTCTCCCTGACCAGCGAATGGCTTCCCCCTTTGGGATGCGCGTCCTGCATGCCGCAAGATGACGGTGGCGCATGTCACGTCTGCACGCCGTTTCCCGGGAGAGGCCCTTCGGTTCGAAATGTTCGACGGGAGGGTATCGTGATGGCTACGAAATATTTTCATGTGACGACGGTCAGCAGGGGCAAGGGAAGCAGTGCGGTCAACGCGGCCGCATACCGCCACCGGGCGCGCATGACGATCGAAGCGTTGGACTGTGTCGTCGATTACACGACAAAGCCCGACCTTGCTCATGAAGAGCTGCTGTTTCCAGACGATGCCCCGGCATGGGTGCACAATCTCGTGGCTGGCCTGCCGGTCGCCAGTGCCTGCGAAGCGTTCTGGAATTTTGTCGAAGGGTTTGAAACACGCAAGAATGCAGTATTTGCCAGGGAAATCACCCTGGCGCTGCCACGGGAACTGACATGGGATCAAAACTTTTCACTGGCCCGGGAATTCATTGCAACCTGGATAACGGGCAGGGGTGGGGTTGCCGACTGGGTGATCCATGACCGGCCCGGAAATCCGCATGTGCATCTGATGACGACCCGGCGACCGTTGACGCAAGACGGGTTTGGTCCAAAGGCTTTGGTCGTGGTTGGCGAAGATGGTGAACCCAGAAGGCTCAAGTGCGGTCACATCTATCGTACCCCCTGGATCGGCAATCTCAACGACTTCAACGCCCTTCGCGAGGGCTGGTATGCCTGCCAGAACTGGCACCTCGCCATGGCCGGCCTGGATATCCAGACAGATCCCCGTTCGTTTCGCGAGCAGGGGATCCTGCTTGAGCCCTTCGTGCGCTCGGACCTTTATGTGAGCCGAACGAGCAGGCATATCGGACAGGCATTGACGGTGCCGGATATTGCCGGGGTGCTGGAAACAGGCGATACCGGCGTTTCCGGATCGACAGGCGGACCGCTCACGCATCGTGATGCCGTGCGGGTTCGCAATGCTGAGCGCATCATCAGCGAGCCGAAAATTGCCCTTGATGCCATCAGCCGTGACAGGCCCGTCTTTATGCAACAAGACGTCACCAAGCTCCTTGATCGCTATGTCGATGATCCAGAAAGACTTGAAGACCTTGTGCACGTTGTTCTTTCTCATCCGGATGTGATCTGCCTGGATGACAGAGGATCGCAGGCTCGCTTGTCTGACCGGGCGCTAGAGCTTTACACGACCCGTGATGTCGTCCTTCTCGAGGCCCGGGTCGTCGCACAGGCGTCTACAGCCGCTGCCTCTGAGGGGCTTCCTGTCGATGAGGACATACAGACGGCCATCCTTGCCCGTGACGGTGCTTTGACCCCCGAACAGGAACTTGCCTTCACCTATCTCACGGGAGCATCCAGAATTGCCGTTGTTGTCGGCCAGGCTGATGAAAGTCGGTCAAAGCTGCTGAAGGCCGCATGCAACGCATGGCAACTGGATGGCTTTCATGTGGTAGCCGCAGCTTATGGTCCGGCGACGCTCTCACGTCTTGGGAAAGATGTCGGATTGGGTGTCCACCTTCTCTCAAATCTGGAGGCGCAATGGAAGAAGGGAGAGGGCCATCTTCAACGGCGGACGGTTTTCCTGCTCGACGAAGCCGGACTGGTCTCGCTGCACCGGTATGCAGACCTGTTGGAGGCCGTGGTGCACTCCGGGGCCAAGCTGGTCATGCTGGCCGATCCGCTCCAGTTGCAGCCGGGAGAAGTCGGAGCAACATTTCGGGCAATCGTGGAGGGTATCGGCTGTTTCGAGCTTTCCGGCCGGGGACGCCAGTATGACGACTGGATGCATGATGCTTTTGCCGACCTGATGAAGGGCAATGTCGCAAGTGCACTTCAAGCCTATGACGGTAAGGGACGGTTGATCGGGTATGATACCAGGGATGACGCCATGGCGCACATGATTGCCGACTGGGGTGATGGGGCAGGTGGCGACACCTTGATGGTCGCCCATCTTGATCGCGATGTCAGGCTATTGAACGGGATGGCGCGTGAGCGTCTCCTGGCACGGGGCGAAATCGGTGAAGGCTTTGCGTTCCAGACCGAACGCGGAATGCGTGATTTTTCTGCAGGTGACAGTGTCGTCTTCCTGAAGGCGGAGGCATCGCTCGGTCTGAAAGGTGGTCTGCGGGGCAAGGTGAGCGAAGCATCAGCAGACCGGCTGGTGATGTCGGTTGCAGACGAGAACGGCTCTCGTCAGGTCATGGTCGATCACCGAACCTGTGGCGGCCTTGAACATGGCTATGCGATGACTATCCAAAGATCGCAGGGCATGCATGCTGGACGTGTAAAGGTTCTTGCCTCTTCGACATTCGACCGGGAATTGACCTCGATCGCAATGACGCGCCACCGGCACGATCTCCACATCTATTGCGGAATCAGATCACCGCGTGATCCCAAAGACCAGATTGCCGTCCTGTCGAGACCGAAGCCTGCAAGGTGGCAGACCGCTCATGACAAGGCGTCCTTTTGCCGTCAGGCGCTGAAGTTCGCCGAACTCCGTGGCCTTCATACGATGCAGGTGGCAAGAAGCCTTGCCCGCGACAGGGTCAAATGGATCCTGCACCAGAAGGACAAGTTGTTGTTCCTGGCTGAGCGCCTTGTCTCCCTTGGCAGCACAATCAGGCTTGAAACTGCGCGCGACCTTAAGGTCACGCAGAAGAGCCCTCTGATTGCCGGGATTACGCAGTTTGCAAGATCCGTGGAAGATGCCGTTCAAGACAGATGCGAAAATCATGCCGGGCTCAGATACAGACGTGATCAGTTGCGGCAATCCTTCCAGCGCATCTATGCTGATCCAGAAGCCGCTTTCAAAGCCGCCAACGGTGACGCCATGCTGAAGGATGTAAAGGTCGCAAGGCAAGTCATTGCCCTGCTTGACGATGGCGCAGATGTCTTCGGCCCTCTGAAGGGAAAGGCGGGCTTCATGGCAGGTCGGGAAGCCCGCACGGAGCGCCGACGCGCCGAGTTGAACGGGCAGTCTCTTGCCAGAGACATCGAGACCTATGTCAACGAACGTAAGTCTGTCACCAACCAGATCAAGATTGAGGAGCGAGCAAGACGGACAGCCATGGCCATTGAGGTTCCAAGGCTTTCACCTGGAACGGAACGACTGGTGGAGCGGATGGCTAAAACCTTCGTTGTGAAAGGGCATGATGAAATGCAAGGTGATCGCCAGGCATTGCAACAGGCCAAGGCAGAGTTTCAAGGCTTTGTCCGGGCCGTTTCCAGGCGGTTTGGGAGCCAGACATTTCTGTCGATGCATGCGCGTGACGCAAGCGGCGAGATCTTCATGAAGTTCACCGAAGACTTGACAGAATGGCAAAGGGCCGAGCTGAAACGGGCCTGGCCCCTGTTGCGTTTCGCCCAGCAGGTCGATGCCCATGAGCGGATGCTTGCCTCCCGTTCAAGGGCCAGGGAAAAGACGATTGACCGGGAGGTCGATCTCGCAATGTGATTGATGGTCCAGGGGTCTTCGACTTATACATTAGGAATCTATCATAATTTATTGATTATATTATGATAAACAAATGAACGTATTCGGTCGAAGGCTGGCGCCTACTGCGGCAATGGCGGCAGGCCCGGGCGGTCGAGGCCTGCCGGCGACAGGGTGAATATTTCACAGCCGGTCGCCGTCACGCCGACCGCATGTTCATATTGTGCCGACAGCGAGCGATCGCGTGTCACCGCGGACCAGCCATCTGACAGGACCTTTACGTGCGGCTTGCCAAGATTGATCATCGGCTCGATCGTGAAGATCATGCCTTCGCGCAGTTCGGGGCCTTCGTCGGCACGACCGTAATGCAATATGTTCGGCGTATCGTGGAAAAGCTTGCCGACCCCGTGGCCGCAGAAGTCTCTCACGACCGAACATCTTTCGCCTTCCGCATAGGTCTGGATGGCCTCACCGATCGCGCCTGTACGGACCCCCGGGCGTACTGCGGCAATCCCGCGCATCAGGCATTCATAGGTCACTTCCAGCAGGCGCTCGGCTGCCCGCTTGATCTGGCCAACGGGATACATGCGGCTGGAATCGCCATGCCAGCCGTCCAGGATATAGGTCACGTCGATATTGATGACGTCGCCTTCACGTAGAGGTTTGTCGTCCGGCATGCCATGGCAGACGACATGGTTGATGGACGTACAGACGGAGTATTTGTAGCCCCTGTAATTCAAGGTCGCCGGCAGGGCGCCGTGGTCCATGGCAAATTCGAAGACGAAACGATCGATTTCGCGCGTCGTCACACCCGGTTGAATGATCGCGGCCAGCTCGTCAAGACAACGTGCCGTCAACTGGCTTGCCTTGCGCATCGCGACGAAATCTTCGGCCGTGTAGAGGCGGATTGCACCTGTATTCTTCAGTGGGGCCGATACCGCGTCGATATAGTTTACCATCCGATCATACTCGCAAGTTCTGGGGTCATATTGCCCGCAACCGTAATTCCTCCATTGCGACGAGGTCGGTCGCAATGATCTCCTCGGTCGTAATGCTGCAGCGCAGGGCATAGGCCTCGACGCCGCGCCTCACGGCACGCTGGAAAGCAGCGGCATACCCCGGATCGAGATCGCCGCAAAGGCAAAAACGTTCACAATCGTGCCGCTGGATGATGTATAGCATCACCGAACGGTGACCGGCGGCAACCATGTCCGCCAGTGCCTCAAGGTGCTTTGTTCCCCGCTTCGTGACTGTATCGGGAAATTCGGCAAGGCCAGGCTTTCGCGAGAAGTGGACATTCTTCACTTCGACATAGACATTGCGGCGCCCCCGTTCTTCGAGAAGGAAATCGATCCGCGAACCCAGGCCGTAGCGTTGTTCCCGGCGGATCGTACCGTAACCATCGAGGGCAGGGACCAGACCGGCGCCAATCGCCTCTTCGGCAATGTGGTTGGGTAGGCCAGTATTGACACCGACAAGTGTTCCGTCCGCCTCCACAATCTCCATCATGTAACGATATTTGCGTGTCGTGCTGTCGTGCTTAGAAAGCCAGATCCTTGATCCCGGTGTCGTCAATCCGCGCATCGAGCCGGTATTGGGACAAAAACCGGTAATCGGTGTGCCGTCATCAAGGAGCGCATCGAAAAGAAACCGCTTGTAGCGTTGGACGAGTGTGGCCGGTACGAGTGGAGACGAAAAGTTCATCGGTCGGATCAGATCCGGTCAAGAACATAGGTGCCGGGCGCATCAGCGATCGCAGTCAACGCCTCTCCACCCGGGATCCGCGGCGGAACCCGCCTGTTGCCGCGTTTCAAGATCCATGCCTGCCAATGCGGCCACCATGAGCCGGTCGTTTGCCGGGCGCTTTCCAGCCAATGGTCGAGGTCGCCGTCTGGTGCACCACCGGTCCAGTAATGATATTTATGTCTGTCTGGCGGATTGACCACGCCTGCAATGTGTCCAGATCCGCTCAGAACGAATTCGATCGGGCCACCAAAGAATGCGGATCCATGAAAGACGGACCTTGCGGGAGCAATGTGATCTTCCTTCGTTGCCAGGTTGAAGACGGGGATCTTGATATCCTTGAGCGAGATGATGTCACCGGCAAGCTCCATCCGGCCCTGGCTCAATCTGTTGTCGAGATAGCAATTGCGCAGATAAAATGCGTGGTTGGCGGCCGCCATGCGGGTTGAATCGGCATTCCAGTAGAGAAGATCAAATGCCGGTGGGGTTTTTCCCATCAGGTAATTGTTGACGACATAGGGCCAGATCAGCTCCGACGCGCGAAGCATGTTGAAGGCATTCGCCATCTTTGCACCGTCGAGAAAACCTGCCTTGTCCATCTCCCTTTCGATGGCCCGCACCTGTTCTTCGTCGACAAAGACCTTCAAGTCGCCAGCGAAGGTAAAGTCGACCTGCGTCGTCAGGAACGTGGCAGAAGCGATGCGCCGGTCCTTTCGCTTTGCATGCAGGGCCAGTGCGGCAGCCAACAGCGTGCCACCGACGCAATAGCCGATCGCATTCACCTTTCGTTCACCGGTCGCCTTTTGCACGGTGTTCAGCGCAAACTCGATGCCCTCGTCAATATAGGCCTCCCAGCCTTTCAGCGCGTGCCGGCGGTCCGGATTGACCCAGGAGATCACGAAGACACTATGTCCCTGATCCACACACCACTTGATGAAGCTCTTCTGCCGGGTCAGGTCGAGGATATAGAACTTGTTGATCCAGGGCGGGACAATCAGAAGTGGACGCTTCAGCACCGTTTGCGTGCTGGCCTCATACTGGATGACTTCGCAGATTTCGTTCTTGGCAATAACCTTGCCCGGCGTGGTGGCAAGGTTCTTGCCTACCTTGAACTGGCTGTCATCGGTTTGACGAAGACGCAGATGGCCGCTCCCCGTCGTGACGTCTTCGGCAAGCATGCGCATGCCTTCAACCAGATTTTGGCCGCTGGTCGAAACGGTTTGACGATAGACCTCGGGGTTGGTGAAGGCGAAATTGGCGGGCGATAGTGCCGCCGTGAGCTGCCTGACGTAAAACTGGGCCTTGTGACGGGTGTGATCGTCCATTCCGTCGGCCTCTGCCACCAGTCTCTCCGCCCACGCAGCTGTCACGGAATAGGTCTGGCGCAAGAATGCGAAGAAAGGGTTCTTGCCCCAGTCTTCGTCAAGGAAACGCTTGTCCCCTGGCTTGGTGGTGTCGTCGCAGACAGGATTTCCCGTAAATTGTGAGATCGTTTGTGTCCAGATACCCATATAGCTTGAAAACAGGAGCGTCTGGGCGTCCAGTGTTCTTTTGGGGTCGGCCACCCAATACTGGATCACCTGCGACATGGTCTTCACAAGATCGGTGAGCGGGTCAGCCGGTGGATCGTCATCGTTTTTGCGTTCATGTGCGCCAAGCCATTCGGAAGCTGCCTGACCCAGGTGTTCGAATGCACGTGCCAGATTGACAGTCAGCGCTTGAGGATCCTTGAAGACATAAGATTCGACCGACTTGGGATCAAAACCGGGAAAGGGGCCGGTCCCTGCGCCCCCTTCTTGCCTCTTGTCGACCAAATGCACCTCCAACGGGACTGTATTTGTTCATTGATTTCCTTTGTACATTGTGCCCGAAAACGAATACAAGTGCCAGCGGTCGGCGCAAGAAAGCGCCGCAATGCAGATGCCGGAAACAGGCGAACGGTTATGGACAAGATCAGTTTTTTCGCGGCCCGCATGCCGCTTATCATCGGGCTCGGCGCATTGCCGGTACTGCTTTGTGGCTGCAACAGCTTTGCACTCGATGATGGAATTCCGAATACGCCGCCAAAGGCAACCGTCGTTTCAGATGCACCGCCGCCGCCCACCGGACCGATCGAAAAGCGGGAGGGTGGCACGTATCCAACGTTTGGACCTCAACTGACAGCCGCCAACACACAAATTGCAGATGACGAGGCGGCGGGGACGGAAGCGAGCCTCTCCGCACTTGCCGCGGCACGCGACAATGGCAGCGTGTCAGAGGCCGAATATCAGCGTCGTCTGGCGGAAATGCGCCGGCTGGGATTGGAGCACGGGCGCGACGCAGAAGCTGCAATCGCTAATTAACACTTGCGTTTCGGGCCATTTCGCCGCACATCACCAAATCGCTGATTGGCATTATCCCCGCGCTGCTTCAATGGCAGCGCGTCCTTCCACGGGGAGAGTTATGGAAGAGTTTCACAAAGTCCGCAGATTGCCACCTTACGTCTTCGAGCAGGTCAATCGCCTGAAGGCCAGCGCACGAGCGGGCGGCGCCGATATCATCGATCTCGGCATGGGAAACCCTGACCTGCCAACACCAAAGAACATTGTCGACAAGCTCTGCGAAGTCGTCCAGGACCCTCGGACACATCGATATTCTTCGTCGAAGGGGATCCCGGGTCTGCGTCGCGCCCAGGCGGGCTATTACGCGCGCCGGTTCGGCGTGAAACTCAATCCGGACACGCAGGTCGTGGCAACACTTGGTTCCAAGGAGGGCTTTGCGAACATGGCCCAGGCCATAACGGCGCCCGGCGATGTTGTCCTTTGCCCCAATCCGACCTATCCGATCCATGCGTTCGGATTTCTGATGGCCGGCGGTGTCATTCGCTCGATGTCGGTCGAGCCGGATGACAGTTTCTTTCCGCCACTTGAGCGTGCCGTGCGCCATTCCATTCCCAAGCCTTTGGCGCTCATACTCAATTATCCGTCCAACCCGACGGCGCACACCGCCTCACTCGAATTTTTCAAGGAAGTCATTGCGTTCGCGAAGAAGCATGATCTGATCGTTCTGTCCGACCTTGCCTATTCCGAAATCTATTTCGACGAGAATTCACCGCCGCCCTCCGTCCTGGAAGTGCCTGGCGCAATGGATGTGACCGTCGAATTCACCTCCATGTCGAAAACCTTCTCTATGCCGGGCTGGCGCATGGGTTTTGCTGTCGGAAATGAACGGCTCATTGCAGCCTTGACGCGCGTGAAATCCTATCTGGACTATGGTGCGTTCACGCCGATCCAGGTTGCAGCCACACATGCCCTCAATGGCGATGGTTCGGATATCGCCGATGTTCGCAATGTCTACAGGCGTCGCCGCGACGTGATGGTCGAAAGCTTTGCGAAGGCCGGGTTTGAAGTGCCACCACCTGCTGCGACGATGTTTGCTTGGGCAAAGATCCCGGAAGCCTTCCGCCATCTCGGTTCTCTGGAATTTTCCAAACTGCTTGTCGAGAAGGCGGATGTCGCTGTCGCACCAGGCGTCGGGTTTGGCGAGATGGGTGATGATTATGTCCGTCTTGCGCTTGTCGAAAACGAACACCGGATCCGTCAGGCCGCCCGAAACATCAAGAAGTTTCTCTCCTCGGCCGATCGGACGATGCACAATGTGGTTTCGTTGAACGCTCACCGTTGATCTCAAAGTCGACACCTCAGGCGGTCCTGCCGGACCGCCAAACTCTCTACAATCAGGATACAAGTCATGGCAGATGCCCTTAAGGTCGGCATTGCGGGTCTCGGAACCGTTGGCGCCTCGCTGGTCAAGATCATCACGAAGCGGGCAGAAGAACTTGCCGTTACGTGCGGGCGGGCCATCGAGGTCAAGGCTGTCAGTGCGCGTGACCGCTCGCGAGATCGTGGCGTCAATCTTGATAGGATGACATGGTACTCCTCTCCTGAAGAGATGGCGCAAACAGCGGATATCGATGTGTTCGTCGAACTGATCGGTGGTGCCGACGGCGCTGCCGACCAGGCTGTTCGCAAGGCTTTGTCGCGTGGACTGCATGTCGTCACCGCCAACAAGGCGCTGCTTGCCGCAAACGGCGTTGAACTTGCGAAAATGGCGGAGGAGAAAGGTGTTCTCCTCAATTTCGAGGCTGCGGTGGCAGGTGGCATTCCGGTCATCAAGGCATTGCGTGAAAGCCTCACCGGCAACAAGATCTCCCGCATCTACGGGATCATGAACGGAACCTGCAACTACATCCTGACACGGATGGAAAAGGAGGGGCTTTCGTTTGAAGACTGCCTGGCGGAAGCTCAACGGCTCGGATATGCCGAAGCCGATCCGACGTTCGATATCGAGGGCAATGACACAGCCCACAAGCTCGCCATTCTCACGACGCTTGCATTCGGTACCCGCATTGCCGCTGATGAGATCTATCTCGAGGGCATCAGCAACATTTCGATCGAGGATATCGGAGCGGCTGCAGATCTCGGTTACCGCATCAAGCTCCTGGGTGTCGCGCAAAAGACCGATACCGGGATTGAACAGCGCGTTCATCCAACGATGGTGCCACGCGACAGCGTCATTGCACAGGTCGATGGTGTTACAAACGCCGTTGCGATCGAATCCGACATCCTTGGTGAACTTTTGATGGTTGGTCCGGGTGCTGGTGGTGATGCAACGGCATCAGCTGTCCTCGGGGATATCGCCGATATCGCCAAAAGCCGGCCTGGCGAGCAGCGGGTGCCAGTACTTGGCTCACCAGCTGCAAGTCTTTCCATCTATCAGCGCGCCAGAATGCGCAGTCACGAAGGGGGCTACTTCATTCGTCTGACCGTGGCAGATCGGGCAGGGGTGTTCGCAAGCGTTGCGAGCCGCATGGCGGAAAACAGGATCTCGCTTGAATCCATCGTTCAAAGGGCAAACTCCATCGCACCTGTGACAAATGCGAAGACGATCATCCTTGTGACCCATGCAACCACGGAAGAATCCGTGCGCAATGCCGTTGCGGCAATCAAGACGGAAGACTACCTCGTCGGGGAGCCACAGGTAATCCGTATCGAGCGACCCAGAGCCTTTTGATCGTTGCCCGGGTTTGTGGCGGTCAGTTCTTTGTGACCGATAACTGGCTCGAGGATTGATGGCGCTTCACAGTTGAAATCCGGCAGGCAAGCCGAGGCGGTGGATGGCGTAAACGAAGTGATACCGCTTTCGGCGATGATGCGCTACTAAGTCAACATGACGGCCAGACGCTTTTCGACCTTGAACACGAACGACACACCGGTCGACCCGGTTCAAAGGGCATTTCTTGGTGTGGAACGTTCGGTCAACGGTCAGCGCTGGGTCGCAAGGCTTGATCAGGCTGGTGAAAACCGGTCGCTTGCCATATCCCAGGTTCACGGCTTGCCTGACCTTGTGGCGCGCGTCCTGGCCGGACGCGGTGTTGGTCTCGAGGAAGCGCCTGCATTTCTGGACCCGACCATCCGATCGTTGATGCCGGACCCTCTCACGCTTACCGACTGCGAACAGGCGGCAAGACGGATAGCGCTTGCCATCGAACGCCGGGAGAAGGTCGCAATTTTCGGTGACTACGACGTCGACGGTGCCGCGTCTTCCGCGCTGCTTTATCGATTTCTTTCGCATTTTGGGGTTCCGGCCGAAATCTACATTCCTGATCGTATCTTTGAAGGCTATGGCCCCAACGCGGCGGCAATTTGCCAGCTCGTCGCAAATGGAGCCCGACTGATCGTAACCGTTGATTGCGGCTCGACCAGCCATGAGGCACTTGAAGCAGCCGCCAAAGAAGGCTGCGATGTGGTGGTGATTGACCATCACCAGGTTGGAGAGACACTTCCTCCGTGCCTGGCACTCGTCAATCCTAACCGGGATGATGACCTTTCGGGGCAGGGGAACCTTTGTGCGGCCGGAGTGGTCTTCATGGTTCTCGTTGCAGTTGCCCGAATGCTGCGAGAGGCGAAAAACATTAGCCTCAAGATGCCTGACTTGCTTGGGTGGATCGATCTTGTCGCTCTGGCAACCGTCTGTGACGTGGTGCCGTTGAAAGGGCTCAATCGGGCCTTTGTTGTCAAGGGTTTGCTGGCTGCGCGTCACATGGGCAATGTTGGGCTTGCTGCCCTTTTCAAGAAGGCTGGTCTTGGTGGGCCGGTTACGGCCTATCACCTCGGTTTCCTTGTCGGGCCCAGGATCAATGCAGGCGGACGTATCAGCGATGCGGGTCTTGGCAGTCGCCTGCTTACATTGGACGATGCCGCCACGGCCGAAGAAATCGCTGGGCGCCTTGATGACCTGAACCGTGAGCGTCAGGCGATGGAGGCTGCCATGTTGGCTGAAGCGGAAGCTGAAGTCATGGCGGAATACGGGGACGGCTCGCAAGCGACCGTTATCGTGACGGCGCGTGACAACTGGCACCCTGGAATTGTCGGATTGCTCGCTGCGCGCCTGAAGGAAAAATTCAGGCGGCCAGCCTTTGCCGTGGCCTTCGATCCATCCGGCAAGGGGACGGGATCCGGGCGGTCGATTGCCGGTTTCGATATCGGCAAGATGGTCCGTGCTGGAGTGTCTGAAGGTCTGCTGATCAAAGGGGGAGGGCATGCCATGGCGGCAGGGCTCACCGTTGAACGGCAATCTCTTGGACGACTGCGTGCCTTTTTCGAGGAGGTTGGCCGTGAAACGGTTCCAGCGCTCGTTGCAAACAATGTCCTGAAAATCGATGGTGCCCTCTCTGCATCTGGCGCAACGCTCGATATGTTTGATCAACTGGAGAAGGCTGGACCTTATGGCTCCGGTCATCCGCAGCCAGTGCTGGCTGTCCCCGCGCACAGGATCCGGGATGTGCGGCCCGTTGGTACGGCGCATGTCAAGGTCACGCTCGAGGCAGCCGATGGCACCCGGGTTGAGGGCATCGCCTTTCGCTGTGCGGACATGCCTCTTGGACAGCTCCTCATGAACGCGCGCGGCAGACAGCTGCATGTGGCTGGCTGCCTTAGTAGTGACCAGTGGCGCGGCAATCGTCGGATACAGCTGCGGATCCTGGATGCAGCACCTGTGCTCTAGTCAGCTTCAGTCGTTGGTAGGAGGGCTCCAGTGTCCGACAGCTTTGCGCCCCAATTCCGGCCGTTAAACGAACATTGGCTCGTCACCAGTAGCGGACATTACTGGCCAGCCCGCTCAGTGGCGAATTGGGGGTGGGAAGCTGGCTGGCAGGTTTTGGGCGGCTATGCTGGGAAAACTGCCCCTGACCTGGTCAAATATCGTCGATTGGAAAATGGCCCATGCCAGCTATTGAGGCCACCGGTTCCTCCGCTTTATAAAAGGACATCGATGGAAACCCATCGCCGCAATGAATTCATATGGTTTCTGCACTGGTGAGCCAAGCATAGGGGCCCGATGCCGTCTTCATCGACAACGGCAAGCATTTCGAGGGAGAAGCGGCGATCCGCCATCTGCTCGAGAAAGAAGTTCTCCCGGTAAAGGCGATTTTTACGCCTGAAACGGCGCGGGAAGAAGACGGCGAAGTCGTGCTTGAAGGTCCCGGTCACGGCGACTTCCCGGGCAGCCCTATCCATTTCATGTATCGCTTCACGCTGGCAGAGAACGCCATCAAGACCCTGAAGGTCTCAGTATGAGTGTCGAGGCAAATCCCACCGAGTTCGCCAGCAAGCACGTGCTCGTCAGCGGTGGCACCAAGGGTTTGGGTCGCGCCACCGTCGAGCGCTTTGTTGCCGGCGGCGCCCGCGTCATCACAGCTGCACGCAAGATCACGAATCCGATCGAGGGCGTTGAATACGTCGAGGCGGACCTGACCACTGCGAAAGGCGGCGAAACTCTGGTCAAGGCAGCGCTTGAGCGTTTGGGCGGCATCGACATCCTTGCCCATTTGATCGGTGGCTCGGCTTCTCCGGCGGGCGGGTTTGCGGGGCTGACAGACGATCACTGGCTTGCCGAGCTTAACCTCAATCTCCTGGCGACAGTTCGGCTCGATCGGCTTCTGATCCCGCAGATGCTAGAGCGGGGCGCAGGGAATGTCGTGCACATTACCTCGATCCAGTCGGTGCTGCCGCTGCCTGAATCGACGACAGGCTACGCCGCCGCGAAGGCGGCGCTCAGAACCTACAGCAAGTCGATCTCGAAAGAGCTCGGTCCCAAGGGCGTGCGGGTCAACTCGGTCTCGCCGGGCTGGATCATGACCGAGGCCGCCGACGACTTTCTCGAAATGTTGCGCGATGCCAACGGCGGAACGATCGAGGACGCGCGGCAGTCCGTACTGGATGCCCTGGGGGGCATCTCGATCGGCCGTGGAGCCGAGCCAGAAGAGGTGGCCGACCTCATCGTCTACCTCGCCTCCGACCGCGCTACTGCGATCCATGGCGCTGAGTTTGTCATCGACGGTGGTACGATCAGGACGGTCTAAGGGCAACTCCCCGACGCTGCCGTAGACGGGAGCGCCGGGCGCTGACCCGATCCCAAGCGCCAAGGGAGCGGCCTAAATGGGGTCGGATGCGGCCCCTCTGGTGTGTCACAGGTTCAAGTCGTTCTGCGAAGAGACCGTTAGCAAATGGAACTTAGCTCTTCTCAGTCGCCATACGGAAAGCAAACCCTGCCAGCACGACCCCAATCCCTGCTTCGATCCATCGCCGTGCCTTATGATAAGCTAGCCGGAAAGGACGCGATGAGAGGAAGACTGCGTAGGCAGCGTGGCCGATCAGCGAAATCGCGAACGCTCCGGCAACAAAGAACGCGACTACACCTGCCGGTGCACCCTGTGTGGCTCCAACGACAGAAATGGCCAACCAAAAGACGATGGCTTTCGGATTAGTCAGTTGCATGGCAAGTCCGGTTGCGAAGGATCGCCAAAGTCCACCTTTACCCAATGATGATGAGATTCCGATGGTCGGCGGGGTGTGAGCCCGTTTCCAGGCCTTGATCGCCAGCCAAAAAAGATAGCAGGCTCCAGCGAAGCGGATCGCCGTTGACAACCATGCTACCCGCTCCATCAGTAAGCCGAGGCCTTGTGTGGTTGCTATAGCAAGTCCAGCCGCCCCGATCGAAATACCTAGTGCCGCCGCAAGCGCCGATGCCCGTCCCTGTGAAAGCGCCAACCCTAGCAACAGCGCGACACCTGGGCCGGGCGATGCCACGGCCATTGTTTGGATAGCATAGGCAGCACCGAATCCCGGCAGCCAAGGCAACAGTCCGTCCAGCATCGCAACTCCTAACTTACTAGCATTCCGCTGTCTTACTATGTCCGGTTTGCGATAACACGATCAAGCCAATGAACGACCGTAATGGGGTCGGCTGCGGAATGACAGCTTTCTCGGTTTTTCGGCCAGAACCTGACAGGCAGTTTACGGCCCCGCTTCAGCCATTGTCTCAAGCCTCGTCCGGATGCACTTGAAGGCGGTCAAAGACCACGATCACCGCCACGACGTTCGCCACTAAATACTGTTGAGGATTTCCATCGTGTCAGGCATGCGCTTCAGCGACTTCGTTATGTGTTCGCGCCAGCGAGCGCCGACGTCCATTGCGATGACATAGGCTCGGCGCAGATCGTCGGGCCGGTCTTCGGCCATAGCCTCAATTAGAAACGCTGCCTGCTCCCGATCCTTCGACGCTTTGAGGCTGCCCGCACCATCGCGCCGCCGATCGGCGATGATCAGCTTGTGGATCGCGTACCTCTCGGGGCGAGGCACCTGTACCAGAATGCCAGATCTATAGACGGCCGCTGCGTGGATCGGTTCTGCGATCAGGAAATTGAGGTAGTTCAGTGCCTGCGCGCTGACGCCCAGTGCGGGCAGATCGCGGATAGTTTCCTCACCGAACGCCGGGGTGAGAAACTCGACCAACTGGCCGCTGCCGCCCTGTGTCCAGCGCCACGTGCGGCCCGGGCCGAGCCCAGGTAGGGGGGTAAACTTCAGCGCCGAGAACGTCTCGGCCAGACTCGGGTCGACCTGATCCTCCAGAGCGACGCTGAGCTTCTCGAATTGGGCAATGTCGATGTCGCCGGTGTTCGCCATCCCGCCCAAGGGCAGGCGGATGCCAAGCTCACCTTCGTAAAGACGGAACGCGTTCGTGCCGACGATGGTGCCGCCCAGCCGAAACGTCCCCGCGTCCGCCATGGCAGACAGGATGGAACCGGTCGCCCGGTCGGTCGGTGTCATGCTCTCCGCCCGTAGCAGACGGACCAGCCGCGACCGCTCAGCCTGCCGCTCCTTCGCTGTCGCATGCAGTGCCTCGATGCGGTCGATGCGCGCGCGGGTTTCGTCGCTGTCTTCGCCGATGTAGAAGAAGCGCATCTCTGATCCGACGCGCCGCGCAGCGTACCAGTAAGCCTTTTTGCCGCGCTGTTTCAGGGTCGGTTTTCCTCCGACGCCCGACACTGCGTCGTCCCTCAGGAGGCGCACCAAATCGGTGTATGCGCTCATCGCGATGCTGCTGAGTGGTGTCATGCCTATCATTTTCCGTTTTTGCTTGGCACAACATACCTATCAAAAACTCAAATTGCTAGACAAGACCGGAAAGCTTCTCGGTGCAGAAGCGGCAACGATCGCTTCAAGTTCAGAAGAAAGCATTTCCGATGCGTCTTGAATGTCTGAGATGGGGTCGGCTGCCGACTAAAGATTGCTCATACCGAACCCAATCCGGACCGACCGTAAACAGCTCCAAAGTGGTCGTTCCATCTATGCCAATTTTATGTACGGGCGAAGGAACTTGCTTGCCAATTGAGGACAGATAAAGGGGCCTGTTTCAGGCCCCTTTAACTCAGTACACGCGCATCCAATTGAGGGTTTCAGCAATTCGCGGACATTTCACTAAATCCAACACTGTCCACGAATTGCCGGTACAGCTGTCCATTATTACTGAATACGCACATCCGATCCTGCGCCTAACCGTATTAATTGCGGATCACAGACGGTATGTCGCGGTTGATCAGGCAGATGCGCGCAGCATCAAATCCGACTTCAGCAGGATCTGATCCCGACGGAGCCTGAGGTCCTCCGCGTCGTCGGCCTCTCCCAACTTCTTCAGGAGCAACCCGATCGCAAGCCGTCCGATCTCATTGTAGTTCTGTGCGACGGTGGTAATTGGAGGGCAGGCGTACTGGGACAGGGGATGGTCGTCGTGACCGGCAACCCTGATGTCGTATGCCGTCCCATGACCGACTTTCAGCCCCTTCTGCCAGGCTGCGGCGATGACACCGAAGGCGAGACGATCATTTGCGCACACGATGGTACGTGTGGGCAATTCTTCCGGACGCTCGAACAGGCGCGAGGCTTCTTCGAATGCGAAGCGCTCAAAGTCCCAGGTGTCGCCTGCCGAAATGTCCAGGACCATAGGCTTCAGCCGGGCCGTCTCCATGGCCTTGATATAGATTTCGCGTCTGTGACCGGCGTTCCGGTTGACCTCGGGCATTCCGAAGAAGCAGGGAGGTTCGCCGGACCGGCAAAGATAATCGACGATGAGACCGAAGCTTTGCCGGTTGTCGGTTCCGACAAAGGAAGCCTCCTCATCTGGAGGGGCGTCCACGTAGACGAGCGGTATGTCCCTTGCCAGAGCCTTAAGGGCCGAGTTCCTGGAAGTGGTGCCGATGGGTGCGATGATTGCTCCCGCGACGTTCATCGACTGCAATGTGCTCACCGCGTCGTCTTCGATCTCCGGCCGACCGTCTGAGGACAACAAAAACGCCAAAAAGCCTGCTTCAGCGGCGATCGACTGGATGCGACGGGTCAATGCCATGTAGAAAGGATCGAGCGCGTTCGGAATGATCACTCCGATGATGTTGCTTCTGCGGCGGTTCAGGTTGACGGCGAACAGGTTGGGCTTGAAGCCGGACTTGCGCAGTGCCTCCTCAATGGCGTCGCGCGTTCTCTTTCGCACCGATGATGGATCGTTGAAGTACTTCGAGACAGTCGGGCGTGACAGCCCAACAAACTCCGAAAACTCTTCCATCGTCTTGATCGGTTTTGACACATCCCCTCCGTCGCTGCCCGTGGCACGCTCTTCTATCACCGGGATCAGATCTTGGAAGCCCGGCTCCGGCCTCGTTAGCCGTCATGAAGATATGAACTGAACTTTCATCGTCGCCGGATCGGAAGGTTTCGTTAGAAAATACGGGAGCATTTCGTCAAGCGGCAATCTATGGCTGACGAGCCGCGCCATTCGTCCATCGTCGGCTTTCAGAAGTTCAAGTGCCTCCGGAATGTTGCGGTTCAACGAATGCGAGCCGACGATCTTGAGCTGGCGGCGGAACACCTCGAAGGGGTGGATGGCGACCTTAGCCGTGGGCGGGCAGACACCGAACAAAAGCGCAGTTCCGCCATCGGCCACCAGATCTATCATTGTCTCCACCACCGTCGGCACTCCGGTCGCATCGGCCACGAAGTCGAAGGCATGCTGGCTCGAAGAAAGACTTTGTGAACCGGACACGGCTGTCTTAAGATCGAGATTGGAGGCAAAAGCCAGTCTCTCCTCGTTCACGTCCGCCACAGTTACGTTTTGCGCACCTTTCGCCTGCAGGGAGAGCGCCATGAGCAGTCCGATAGGTCCGGCGCCGAAGATCATTGCATTTGAGGGTGCTGGCGCATCCTTCGCGACGCCCGCGGTCGACAATCCGTTGAGAGTGCAGGCAAGAGGCTCCGCCAGGGCCGCGCGGTCGAAGGCGAGTTCGCCAATTGCGTGGATCTGGTCAGCACGGACTACGCTGTACTCTGCAAAGCCGCCGTCATGTGTGACGCCGTAGGCTTTCAGGTCCTTGCAAAGGTTTTTAAGTCCCTTGCGACAGGAAGGGCATGTCCCGCAGGGAAGGTTCGGATCGACTGCCACGCGGTCGCCTGCCTGAAAATTTTCCACATCGGCAGCAATGGCTTCGATCTCTCCCGCGTATTCGTGTCCCGGAACGACAGGAAAAGCACTTGAACCGTATCGGCCGTGCAGCACGTCGATGTCGGTATGACAAAGGCCTGAGGCTTTGACACGGATCAGGACATGTCCGTCCGGGAGCTCGTTGCGGAGAGGGAGGTCGGTCAGCACAGGCTGTCCCTTCCCGATAAACTGAATGGCCCTCATGTGTTCGCCGCTCCCATCAGTTCATCCAGTTGCCGCCATCGACATTGTACGTCTGGGCGAGGATATAATCGCTGTCTGAAGATGCGAGGAATACGGCGAGGCCCTTGATGTCGTCGGGCGTCGCGAACCGGCCAATCGGTACGGATTTGGCGACCTGCGCCTTCTTCTCGCCGGGCTTGAGGCCCTCCCATTCTGCAAATTTTGCATCGACCACGTCCCAATGCTCGCCGTCGACGACACCAGGTGCGATCGCGTTGACGTTGATGCCATGTTTCACGAGGGCGAGTGCGGCCGACTGGGTGGCGGAAATTATCGCGGCCTTGGAGGCGCAGTATAGGGTGACGAGGGCTTCGCCGCGACGGCCGGCCTGGCTTGCCATGTTGATGATCTTGCCGCCGCGCTTGCGTTTGATCATCACGTTGGAAACCGCGCGCATGACGAAGAGCGGACCCTTGAGGTTCACGTCCATGACGTTTTGGTAGCTCTCCTCGGTGATGTCGTTGATGGGCGCCATGTCAAAGATCGCGGCATTGTTGACCAGGATGTCGATGCCGCCGAATTGCGTATCCACTTCCTTCACCACGCTGTCGATATCGGCGACATTGGTCACGTCGAGCTTCACCGCCTTTGCAGCCTCGCCGATGCTTCTCGCCGCCTCGGTGGCGCGGTCGATGTTGATGTCGGCGATGATGACGTTTGCGCCTTCGCCAGCAAAAGCCTGGGCGAAGCCCAGGCCGATACCCCGCGCACCGCCGGTGATGAAGGCAACCTTGTCTTTCAGTCTCATGGTCCGGTCTCCGACGTTCCGTCTCATCGCACGAGGCGGTTGTTCTGATTTTTCTGTTCAGTGCCCGACGGCATGAGCCGCCGGGCACCTCGGGAGGGCCGCCGTGTATGGCGGCTAAGTACTACTTGATGTAGCCGGCCCGCGTCATGTCCCGGGTCACCTGGTCCTGGGCTGCCTCAAGAGCTGCGTCCACTGAATTCTGGCCCGCCAGTGCGGAACTGATCTGCTGACCAACAAACGTGCCGATTGCCTGGAATTCCGGGATCGCTACGAACTGGACGCCGGTGTATGGTACCGGATCCTTCGTGGGCTTCGACGGGTCGGCCGAGAGGATCGCCTCGAGAACCGTCTCCGCGAAAGGAGCAGCCTCCTGATACTCCGCCAGAGCGTAGGTGGACTTGCGGGTTCCCGGAGGTACCGCGACCCAGCCTTCCGACTCGCCCACCATCTTGACGTAATCCTTGGAAGTCGCCCACTTCAGGAAGGACTTGGCGACCTCAGTCTTCTGGGTGCTTGCAGGGATCGCAAGGTTCCAGGACCAAGACCAGCTCGAGCCCGCCGGCGTTTCTTCCACTGGTGCACGGGTGAAGGCGACCTTGTCTGCGACCTGGCTCTGATTTGGATCATAGACGCGTCCGGCAGCGGACGTGGCGTCAATCCACATGGCGCACTGACCCGACGCGAACAGCGTCTGGTTCTCATTGAAGCCGTTCGCCGTGGCTCCCGGAGGACCGTACTTGGTCATCAGGTCGACGTAGTCGGTGATCGCCTTCTTCCACGGCTCCGTGTTGAGCTGCGGCTTCCAGTCCATGTCGAACCAGCGCCCGCCATAGGTGTTCACCATGGTGCCGAGGAATGCCATGTTCTCGCCCCAGCCGGGCTTTCCGCGAAGGCAGATGCCATACTGGTTCTTCGACTGGTCCGTCAGTTTTTCCGCGTATTCCTTGATCTGGTCGTAGGTAGGCTGATCGGGCATACCGATACCGGCGGCATCGAACAGGTCCTTGCGGTAGAGCGTGAACGAGCTTTCCGTATAGAACGGGACGGCATAGAGCTTCCCATCCACGGTGAGGCCGGCTTTGATGGGCTCGAGCAGGTCGTCGTAGTCGTAATCGTCGCCGAGGTCGTCGACGGGCGTTAGCCAGCCCGCCTTGCCCCAGATCGGGGCTTCGTAGCCACCGATCGTCATGACGTCGAACTGGCCGCCGCCTGTGGCGATATCCGTCGTGACGCGTTCACGCAGAACGTTTTCCTCGAGGATGATCCAGTTGATGGTGTTGCCGGTCTCCTGTTCCCAGGCTTTCGACAGTTTCTGCATGATGATCATGTCGCCGTTGTTGACGGTCGCCACCGAGATCTCCTCGGCTTGAGCGAGGCCTGCGATCAGGCCGAAGCCCACGGCGGAAGACATAAAGATGCTGGCTTTGACACTCATGGCAATCTCCTCCATTGCAAGTGTGGCACGCATAAAAACTTACATGCGTAAACTTTTATGGCGCTTACAGGCGGGATCTGTCAAGCGCCTGGCGGCACCTTCACCCTGATCAAAATGTGCTGCGCTGCAGCAAAACATCGTTAATGCAGGCGCATTTTACAGCTATTACCTGTAGTTACGTGGTGCCTCTATCATTGCATTCCATAGGTGGCGGAACTTAAACTTTACGCGCGATAAATTTATTGACATTTGAGGTGCGGCTTCCTAATCATTCGCAATCTCCGGCAGGTCCGGAGGCGTGCGAGCATCTCGGAGGAGCCATGAGAGACGTATCTGTTCTTGCTCCGGAGGATCTGGGTCCGACGATTACTGCGGGAGAGATCCTGGTCGAAATCATGTCGACGTCCATTGGAAACGGGTTTCTCGAACCGATGCCCCTGGTGGGGCCTTTTCCCAGTGGTGCACCAGCAATCTTCATTGACCAGGTAGCGATGCTCGGCGGTGCCGCGGGTATCATCTCGGCTGTCGGCGACGATGATTTCGGGCGCCTGAATATCGAACGACTGAAGCGGGATGGAGTGGACGTGTCCGCAATCGATATTCTCCCGGATGCTCCAACCGGCAGCGCATTCGTGCGCTACCGCAGCGACGGTGCGCGCGACTTCGTGTTCAACATCGCCAGGTCCGCATCCGGACAGGTCCGAATGACCGACGCTGCAAGAGATCTCATCTCGCGTGCCGGCCACGTGCATGTGATGGGGTCTTCGTTCGCCATTCCCGGCATTGGCCGGATCCTGTCTGAAGCGGTCTTGTCCGTGAAGGCGCGGGGAGGAACGGTTTCGTTTGATCCGAACGTGCGCAAGGAGCTGGTCGCGGGGCAGGGCGAGGTGAAGGAGCGTTTCAACGAGATCCTGTCGGTCACCGACCTCCTTCTTCCTTCCGATGAGGAGCTTTTGGTCGCCGCAGGGATCGACGATGAGGCGGGCGCGGTTGAGGCGCTTCTATCGCGGGGTATTTTGGAGATCGTTTTGAAGCGGGGCCCGTCGGGATCGTCTTTCTATAGGCGCAGTGAACGCGGGGATTGCCCCGCCTTCAAGGTAGACGAGCTGGATCCGACGGGAGCAGGTGATTGTTTCGGTGCAACTTATGTAACCTGCCGCCGAAAAGGCCGTTCCCCGGCAGTTTCCCTCCGGTACGCGAATGCCGCAGGTGCGCGAACTGTCATGACGCAGGGGCCCATGGGGGGTGTCTCGACCTTTGCCGAACTCGATCAATTCATCGAAGAAAACCAACTGGAGGCCTGATATGAGCAGCCGTCTGCTCGACCTTGCAACAGCGCGCCGTACTGGGCATCCATGCGGCATAACCTCTGTCTGCTCGGCTCATCCGACGGTTATCCGTGCGGGCGTGCGTCGGGCCTTCGAAACGCGACAACCGGTTTTGATCGAGGCGACCTGCAATCAGGTCAATCAATTCGGCGGTTACACCGGCATGATGCCCTCAGATTTCGTTGGTCTGGTGGAAACGATTGCCGTGGAAGAGGGGCTGGATCGAAGCCTTCTGATCTTTGGCGGAGACCACCTCGGTCCCAATCCGTGGCGCAGGGAACCGCCCGACGTGGCCCTCAAGAAGGCGCAGGACATGGTCGGCGCCTACGTGACGGCAGGGTTCGGGAAGATCCATCTGGACACCTCCATGGGCTGTGGCGGGGAACCGGAAGCGCTGGATGATCGGACGATCGCTGCGCGGGCCGCAGACCTTTGCCGTGTGGCCGAGGTTGCAGCGAAGGCGGCCGGTCTTCCTCCACCCGTCTATGTGCTCGGAACGGAGGTTCCGGTTCCTGGAGGCGCGGATCATGTGCTTGAATCGGTTGAACCCACGTCGCCCGAAGCTGCCAGAAACACAATCGCAATCCACCGGGAAATCTTCCTGGCTGCGGGATTGCAGGAGGCGTTTGAGCGGGTCCTTGCGTTTGTCGTCCAGCCGGGGGTCGAATTTGGCTCTGAAAACGTCGTCCAGTACGATCCTGTGAAAGCTTGCGCGCTGAAAGCGGTGCTGAACGACTACGATAGTCTCGTCTTTGAGGCCCACTCCACCGACTATCAGTCGGAGGCGGCGCTTGGCGCCCTCGTACGCGACGGCTTTGCGATCCTGAAGGTCGGTCCGGGGCTGACCTTTGCCTATCGCGAAGCTCTCTATGCTCTTGATTTAGTTGCGTCGGAACTGGTTTCTTCTTATGGGGACCGTCCGCTGGCAGCCGCGATGGAGCGGATAATGCTTGATAACCCAGCAGACTGGCAGGGCCACTACCATGGCGATGAGGGCATGCTCCGGCTGCAGCGTCACTACAGCTACAGCGACCGAATTCGGTACTATTGGAACCGTCCGCAGGCGGCTTTGGCCGTGCAAAAGCTTCTTGAGGCGCTCAAAGGCCGGACGATCCCGCTTCCGCTTCTCCACCAGTTCCTTCCCGGTTTTGCGAAATCTGGTATGACGGCTGAAGGAATACTTTTAGGGGCCGTCGACAACGTCCTTGCGGCATATGATCGATCCGTCCATCAAGTCTCGAACTAGGCTTTAGGAACAGACGCTACGAGGAGAAACCGGGGAGGATCTTCAATGGCGACGCAGAACACCAAAACATTGGCGCGGTTAATGATGGCGCCGTCAGTGATCCTGTTGCTGGTCTGGATGGTTGTGCCACTGTCGATGACGCTCTGGTTCTCCTTTCAGAACTATAACCTTCTCAATCCCGGCAATGTCAGCTTCACGGGTCTCTTCAATTACAAGTATTTCTATAGCGACCCGGCATTTTTCCAGTCGATCTGGAACACACTCGCAATCGTTGTCGGTGTGCTGCTCATCACTGTTGTCGGTGGTACGC
>JAEWDP010000051.1 GCA_023390055.1 Pseudomonadota bacterium
ATCGAAGGAGCCGCCAATGCCGACGCCAATAACGACAGGCGGACAATGCTGCGAGCCAGCCCGGATTGATACGTCGAGGATATAGCGTTCGATCTCTTCGAGCGTCGGATAGCTGAAGATTTCCAACGCAGCCCATCGGCCGGAGCCCAGCGCCTTGGGTGAGCAGGTGATATCCACATAATCGACGCCCGAGACAAGATCCCACGACACATGCGGCATATCCTTACCGCGATAGCTGCGTTCCCCCGTCAGCGGGTTGGTGACGAATTTGAGAATTGGAGGCTCAATGCTTTCGACCAGCTCATCGAAAGCATCGGTTATGGCCAGCTTGAGGTCACCGCCGAACTGTACGCCGGTGCCAATCTTCACAAAATAGACCGGAAAACCTGCATCTGAGCAAACGAATGTCGATTTTTCCTCGGCGCGGGCAGCGCTTGCGAGCATGAATCGGAGCGTCTTTTGCGCCGCTTCTGACGTTTCCGTCTTCAAGGCATCGGCTAACGCTATCTTGGAATTTTCCGGTATGCGCTTGAGCGACCGCTCATAAAGCAACCGCGCCGTATTCTTCATCACTTCATAAGTGACAGCCATGGAGACTCAGCCTTCCAGAAAATCAGGAATGGCAACGCCCAGAGCACGCGCCCGCCCAACCAGAGCGGAAGCAACCGCAGGCGCCAGATTGACTGTTCCCGCACTTGACGCCAGCGTCTCGGCACTGCGCTCACCCGGCGTAAACAACCGCTCGACGCCTTCGGCCCGGCGCGACCTGCGGACCCTTGCAATCGCCTCGTCAGCCTCGGCGATAAATTCCGGCAAAGGCCGAAAATGCGCAATGTCGAGGACAATGAACAGATAGGAAGACATCTGCGGCTTGCTGGTATCGTTGTCCAACTCGCCCAGCTTGTCCCCCCATGCCCCGCTGGACAGCAGGCCTGCCAGCAGATCGATGACGAAAGAAAGGGCAAACCCCTTGGGCCCGCCCATCGGCAGCAGAAGTCCGGCCATGGCTTCCGTGGCGTCGGTCGTAGGCTTGCCATCGACATCCGTCGCCCAGCCTTCCGGAACCTCGTGCCCCAGCGCCTTTGCTTGGCGGATACGGCCGTAGGTTCCGGCCGTGGTTGCCATATCGAGCACAATTGCCCCTTCCGTCGCGGGAATGCCTACGGCGAGGGGATTGGTACCTACCAGCCGTTCGGCACCACCTACCGCAGGCATGACAGGTTTGGCATTTCCCATGGCGAGCGCAACGCAGCCTTGTTCAGCGGCGATCCGCACATAACGCCCGACGACGCCCATATGCTGCCCGCGACGAACAGCAACCGTGGCGATACCATGGTTGCGCGCGGCTTCAACGGCGATTGCGATGGCCTCCTCGGCGGCCAGATGTCCTTCCATGCCCTCGGCATCAAGAACAATGGCGCCTTTGGACTGGCTGACAATTCTGGGTTGTTCAGCCGTGGACATTGCGCCCGCCATAAGGCGAGCCAAATAATTGTCGGCCTGCAACACGCCGTGCGAACCACGCCCGGAAAGATCGGCTTCGATCAGTGCGTCCGAAACACGCTGGGCGGCCTTTGGGGACAGACCAGCTGCTGTGAACAATTCGGCCACAAATCCGCCCAGCGCTTCGGCAGGAAGAAGATTCCTATTCGTCATGATAAACCCCCTTGTTATGAGATCGCCCAATGCGCGGTTTGGCTACTCAGCCTTGATACCCGCCTTGGCAATCACCTCAGCAAACTTTTCATAATCACCCGCAATCACCTTACCGAATTCTTCGGGTGTGCTGGCGTTGACGGTTGTGCCGAGTTTAGCGAAAAATTCTGCCGCCTGCTCTGTCTCAAGATATTCGGTGATTGCCGCATTGAGGGCAGCAATGATTTCTGGCGGTGTGCCAGCAGGAGCCACAAACCCATTCCAGGCTGTCAGCTCGTAACCGGGAACCTCTTCAGCAACCGCTGGCACCTCCGGCAGGATTTCAGATCGCTCCGCGCTGGTGATCGCCAGCGGAATTACTGCGCCGGATTCGATATGCGGCACCGCCGTGGTCAGCGTATCGAAGGCAAAGGGAATTTCGCCCGCAATAAGCGCCCCCAACAGCGCACCGCTGCCGGAGTAAGGGATGTGCACGGCTTCGCCATCGATGCTTTGCAGAAGCATTTCCATGGACAGATGCTGACTATAGCCGATACCGCCACTGCCATAGTCGAACGTGCCGGGATTGGCTTTCACCTTCTCGATCCATTCAGCCAGCGTTTTCACTTCAAAGGATGGATGCACCAGCAGCAGGTTGGGTGCTGACGACACTTCCGCAATCGGTGCGAAATCAGCAACCGGATCATAGCCGACGCCCGGGTTCAAAGACGGCAAGATCGAGAAAGACGAGAAAACGAACTGGATCGTATAGCCATCCGGCTTGGCGGATTTAACTGTCGTGGCGGCCAGTGCGCCACCGGCTCCGGCAATATTATCCACCACGAATGACTTGCCGAACTTTTTGCTCAAAGCATCCGCGATCAGCCGCGAGACGGTATCGGCGGTACCGCCGGGGGATGAGCCCACGACGATGCGGACAAGATCTTTCGGGTAGTCCGCCACTTGCGCGTTCGCGCTTGTGCCGAAAACGCCAAGGGCCAATGAGGCCGATGCAATAAGATTAAGCAGTTTCATTTGGGTTCCTCCCATTCAAATATCAAATTGCGCCCGTGTCACGCAGCGCGCCGATTTCATCGGCTGAATAACCAAGCTCTTCGAGTAACGCCTCGGTGTGTTCGCCCATGCGCGGTGGTGGTCGATCGATCCGCGCACCGCCATGATCGAGCTTGAAGGCCGCCTTGGGCACCGTAATCGTCCCGGGAATTCCGGGCTCATCGACAAAGCGGTGTAAAATATCGCGACTCTCGAATTGAGGGTGGGCGAGGGTTTCAGGGATCGTCCACACCCGCGCTGCGGGGATATGGTTTGACTGAAACCAGTCCTCCCATTCCCGCGCGGTTTTGGTGCGCAGAATGGGTAACAAGATTTCCAGCTCGCGCGCTGCATCAGCGCGGCGTTCTTCATTGCTGTTCTTGATCAGTTCGGGATGTCCAAGCAGCGTCCAGAAGCGTTTCTGTTGGCGCATGTTAATGGCAGCAATCTGGACCTTTCCTTCGGCAGTATCATAGAGCCCGACAGTCGCGAACTCGTGATGATTGCCGCCCGCTTTCGGTTCGCGCCCGGATCTGCTGAAATTGGTCAGATGCGCGCCAAGCAGCATCATGGCCGTATCAAGCATCGATAGATCGACATACTGCCCGAGCCCTGTGCGCTCACGCTGCAAGAGTGCTGTCGCAAGGGCAAAGGCTCCCATTGCGCCGGTCGCATAATCGACCGCCGGAGTGCCGACCTTCATCGGCACCATGTCGGCTGTTCCGTTGACCATCATCAAGCCCGAAACTGCCTGAATTACCTGATCGTAGCCGGTTTGCCCGCCGCGCGGTCCATCCTGACCGAAGGCCGACATGGAAGCATAGATGATGCGGGGATTGAGAGCCTTGAGATCATCATAGCCCAATCCAAGCGCCTTCATCGCGCCGGGCCGAAAATTCTCGACCAGAACATCGGCGGTTGGAACCAGACGGCGCAGCACCTCACGCCCGCCCTCGGTTTTCAGATCGAGCGTCAGCGAACGCTTGCCGCCATTCTGGATGATGAAATGCGTGCCGATGCGGTCAGCCGACAGGGCCGGATCGCTGCCGTCGATCCGTGTCTGATCAGGCTCTGTCGGGTGCTCGATCTTGATGACATCTGCACCAAAAACCGCGAGCTGGTAGGTGGCGAATGGCGCGGCGAGCACATGAGTAATATCAAGAACTCTGATGCCTTCGAATGGACGCATGGTCTGGTGATCATCCATCGGTCTACTCCTCGCTAAACGCTTCTTCGCGCTTCCGGGCAATGGCCGGAGCGGAGATGAGCAAAAGGGCAACAGCTGCGACGATGAGAAAGCCGAGGCTGATCGGTTCGGTGAAGAAGACTGTCGGATCGCCGCGTGACATGAGCATGCTGCGCCGCAATTGCTCCTCCATCATCGGCCCAAGGATGAAGCCGAGAGTCAACGGCGCAGGCTCGCATCCCAGACGCATGAAGGCATAGCCAAGCATCGCGAAGAACCCCAGTTCATACATGGAAAACAGCGTGCCCGAGGCCGAGTAGATACCCACCGCGCTAAACGCCATGACCGCAACGACCAGAATTGGATACGGCACGGTCAGGAACCGGACCCATAGCCCGATAAGCGGCAGATTGAGCAGGACGAGCATCAGATTGCCAATCCACATCGAGACGATCAGGCCCCAGAACATGTCAGGCTGCTTGAGGATAATGTCAGGGCCGGGCTGGATGCCTTGAAGGATCATCGCACCGATCATCAGAGCCATCACCGCGTTGGACGGCAAACCAAGCGTAAGCATGGGAATGAAGGCTGCCTGCGATCCGGCATTGTTCGCGCTTTCAGGTGCGGCAACACCTTCTATCGCTCCCTGCCCCATCTCGGTCCGGTTTTTTGATACGCGCTTTTCAATAATGTAGGCGGCGAAAGACGCGAGCATTGCGCCACCTCCGGGAAGAATGCCCAAAGCAGAGCCGATAGCGGTGCCACGTATGGACGGCATGATGATGCGCTTGAAGTCGGCGAGCGAAAGCCAAAGGCCCTTCACCTTGTTGGTCAGGACTTCGCGGGCTTGTGAGGTTTCCAGATTTCGCATGATCTCGGCGATACCGAACAGGCCAATGGCCAGCGCCACGAAGTCTACGCCATCGGCGAGTTCGAGGGTGCCCATGTTGAGCCGTGCCGTGCCGGTGTAGATATCGGTGCCAATGATGCCCAGAAGCAGGCCGAGAAGCACCATGGCGATGGCCTTGAGGACCGACCCTTGAGCCAGAACGACCGACGCAATCAGCCCAAGCACCATCATTGAAAAATAGGATGGCGGGCGAAAAGCCATCGCGACCTGCGTCAGCGGGGCGGCGAAGAGCGCAATGATGATTGTAGCCACTGTGCCAGCGAAGAAAGACGAGAGTGCTGCGGTCGCAAGCGCTGGGCCTGCGCGGCCTTTTCTCGCCATTTGATAGCCGTCGAGTGTTGTGATCGCCGAAGAGGCTTCACCGGGCAGATTGAGCAGGATGGCCGTCGTCGACCCGCCATATTGTGCGCCGTAATAAATACCGGCCAGCATGATCAAGGCCGAATCCGGCGGCATCGAAAAGGTGATCGGGAGAAGGATAGCGATGGTTGCCAGCGGTCCTACACCCGGCAGGACACCCACAAGCGTACCCGCAAGCACCCCGACAAAACAGAAAAAGAGATTTTGCCACGCCAGAGCGACGGAAAATCCTAAAGCAAGATTTGAGATAATGTCCATCGAAGCTCCTAGCGCAGCCAACCGCCGATGAGAGGCAGATTAAGACCAAGACCGACGCTGAAAACGGCGATGCAGAGGGCCGTTATGGCCAGCGAAAGCAACACCGCCCGGCTCAGCTTCATGCCTTTGACCGCGAGCGAAGAGCAGAAGCACAGCACAAGAAGCGCGATCACCATTCCCAGCGGGCGCATGGCTGCACCAAACAGGATCAATCCGACAGGAAACAGAACCACCGCGCGCCAAGGCACCGTCGCAAGATCGACCATGCCATTCGCGGCGACCCAACCTTTGATTGCGATTACAAAACCGAGCGTGAGCAACAGCCCCCCGACGACAGCGGGGAAAAAGCCCGGCCCCATACGAAAGGCACTGCCAAATGAGAGACCGAGAAGAGATGACGCACAAAACCAGCCACCGAAAAGAATAAATAGCATTCCGGCAGTAATATCGACGTTAAGTTTGATATTTTGCATTGAAACTGGAGCCGCATTTAGTTGAGGCAGCATTGCCATAGGTTCACCATAATGGCTGCTGCTGCGCGGGAAACGCGCCTTTCCTACGCATTTCGCCTGGCGGAACGGCTTAACTTGGCGCCTCCTTATAGAGGCCAACGTGCCAAGATGCTGCGAAACTGCGCCAACACTCATTGCGGAAACAATCAGCATGAAGATTCGTCACACGACTTGCCGGGCTTTTCGAATGCCGCTGAAACAGACTTTCTCATCCGCCCGGGTGACGATGACGCATCGAGAACTCGTTCTTGTCGAGATCGAGACGGAGGAAGGCGAGCGCGGTGTCGGCTGGTGCACGACTGCGGGTGTGGGGGCAGCCGCTGTCCATGCCTTGATCGTCGGGTATCTGGCGCCGATGCTGACGGGATCCGACCCTCGAAACACCGAACAGATCTGGCAACGGCTGTGGATGGAGTGCCACGCAGCCGGGCCAGCCGGCATCACCACGCTTGCGGTAGCGGCGATCGATATTGCGCTCTGGGACTTGAAGGCCAAGGCCGCCGGAGAGCCTTTGCACCGGCTGCTGGGTGGCGCGCGGCAAAGCGTCGAAGTCTATGCCAGCGCAATCAATCTCCATCTTTCCAAGGAAGCTCTGGTAGAGCAGGCGCGCCAGCAAAGGGAGGAAGGCTACAAGTCATTCAAGATCAAGGTTGGACGCCAGCCACTTCACGAAGATCGCGACCGCTGTCTTGCTGTGCGTGAGGTTATAGGGCCCGAATGTACGCTCATGCTCGATGCCAACCAGAAATGGACGGTTGGTGAAGCTATATTGCGCACACGTAGTCTGCTTGATGCCGGCCCACTCTTCATCGAGGAGCCGCTTTTATCCGATACTATCGGCGGTCATGCCAAGCTCCGCGATGCAACGGGAATGGCCATCGCCGTCGGGGAACAGCTCTGCAATCGCTACGAGTTCTGGAACTATGTCAGCGCCGGAGCTGTCGATTATCTCCAGCCCGATGTCTGGAAGGTCGGAGGCATAACGGAGTTCATGAAAATCGCTGCACTGGGTGCCGCGTCAGGCATTCCGCTGTCCCCACATGGCGCCACCGAACTATCGGTCCATCTGGCCGCCGCCCTGCCGAACGCGCTGCATGTCGAGAATATCTTCGGCCTCAACCTGTTTGATTTCGGCGCTACAGCCACGCCCTTGCAGATCCTGGACGGCCGTTACACCTTGGGGACCGAGCCAGGACATGGCGTTGTCCTTGATTTTGATGCCCTTGCGGCGCATGAATTACCCGTCGGGAAGGCCATCGACCGTCAGCCGCTATATAAAATTCCCAACTGAGCGACGCTTCAGGGAGTATTCCGCCAAGCGGAATCATGGTGGTGGACGATTGTCCGGCGCCTTTTCTCGGCGATATAGTCATGGCTTATATGGAGGAAATAAAGCCATGCATTTTCGCACTGCAAATGGGCTATCGGAATGACGATCAATTCCGAGGTGCTTGCTGCCGCATTGTTTCTTGTCTTCGGACTCGCGACCGTAATTCTAGGCTGGAATTATGACGTTGGAGATATCTCGCATCCAGGTGCCGGGGCGATACCGGTATTGGCTGGCTTGGCGCTTTGCCTTTTGGGCGTGGTCCAGTTTCTGAACGCCACAAGAGCGGCTCGCGGGGGCGAGATCCTGCCCCGTGCGTTCTCGCGTTCAGAAGTTCGGCCATTGCTGCTCATCCTTAGCGCCGTGTTTGCATTTGCATTCCTGGTTACACGAGCGGGACTGGTACCGGCACTGGCAGCGCTGACTTTCATCGCGTGGTTCGCTCAAAAGGGCGGGCGCAGATGGGAAATCTTTGGCGCGATGATCACGGCAATCGTCTTCATGATTGCAATCTTCAAATACGGCTTGGGCATTCCGCTCCGGCTCTTTGTCGCTGGATTCTGACGCCATGGATTTTATGTCTCTGCTTGCGCTGGGAATGCAGGTTGCCTTCGATCCCATCAATCTGCTCTACTGCTTGATGGGGGTCACGCTCGGCACTGCCATTGGCGTTCTGCCGGGCGTAGGACCGATCATCACTATTGCGCTACTGCTACCGCTCAGTTTCGGCTTGCCCCCCGAAGCATCGATCATCATGCTGGCCGGCATCTATTATGGGGCCTCCTATGGCGGTTCCACAACGTCAATTCTCATCAACCTGCCGGGCGAAGCCTCATCGGCCGTGACCTGCGTTGACGGGCACCAGATGGCAAAGCAGGGTCGCGCGGGTGCTGCCCTTGCGGTGGCAGCGCTTGGTTCGTTTTTCGCCGGGACAGTCGGCACGCTGCTGATTGCACTGGCAGGCCCGCCTCTTGCTTCAATCGCGATGCGCTTCGGTGCAGCCGAGTATGCCGCGCTGGTCTTTACAGCATTGCTGATGGTTGCAGCGATGACACGCGGCGGTGTCATCAAGGGAATTGGCGTTGCCCTGCTCGGAGTCGTTTTCGGCCTAGCCGGATCAGATGTTTTGACCGGCACGTTCCGCTTCACCTTTGAAATCCCTGAACTGCGTGATGGCATCGACTTTTCAGTGCTGGCAGTGGGTCTTTTCGCGATTGCGGAAATTATCAGCAACACCTCTTCCGGTGCCCAGAAGGTCGCCAGCACCGCAAAGATCGGATCGCTCTGGCCAACCCGCGACGATTTTCGGCGTTCATGGCCGGCGGTTCTACGCGGCTCGGGCATCGGCTCCCTGCTCGGCGTATTGCCCGGTGCAGGTGTAGCAATGAGCTCTTTCTCGGCCTACATGCTGGAAAAGAATATTTCGCGAGAGCCGGAGCGTTTCGGTGAAGGCGCTGTCGAAGGCGTCGCCGCTCCGGAAGCTGCCAACAATGCCGCATCACAGACGGGTTTTATCCCCACGCTGCTGCTTGGCATTCCCGGCAGCCCGGTGATGGCATTGATGCTCGGCGCATTCATGATCCACGGCGTCCAACCCGGCCCTCGCATGATGACGGATCACGCTCCGCTGTTTTGGGGTTTGGTCGTATCCATGTGGATCGGTAATCTCTTCCTGGTTATCCTTAACCTGCCGCTGATTGGCCTATGGGTGCGGTTGCTCAAAGTGCCTTATCATTGGCTATACGTGTTCGTACTCGCCTTTGCCTGCGTGGGTGTCTTCACGATGGGGTCATCGCCGTTTCAGGTCTACACGCTCGTTTTCTTCGGCGCGCTTGGCTACTTGCTGAAGGCTGCGGGACTCAGCCCTGCACTCTTCATCCTTGGCTTCATTCTCGGGCCGATGTTTGAAGAAAACTTCCGTCGCGCAATGTCGATCTCACGCGGTGACATGATGGTCTTCGTCGAACGACCGATCAGCCTCGTGTTCGTGCTGCTCGGCTTCGCAGTAATATTACTCGCAACAACATCCTTCATACGTCGCGGTCGTGAAGAGGCTGATGAAGCTTAAACCATAAAAGAAGCGGCCGCTGCCAGATGGGCTGCGGCCGCTTGCATGCTTGGAAGTGATCTTCCGTTAGAGCTCTTTGTACTTACGCCCGTAGCGAAGAAAAAATCTGGTCTACATTGGCTGCTTGCTCGAGGCTAAGAAGGTTTTCGATCATCCGTTCAGCAGCGTCAGGCGCGATCACGCCATCAACGTTGGAGCGGAATTTATCGATATAGACATCAGCGGTTGCCGGATTGTTGGCAGTCCCCAGCATGTCCTCGATCGTGTGGCTGACTTCCCGCCCGTCATGGAACACAATTGATACAACCCCGCGTGACCGCGTGGTGTCCGCCGCCGCAATAGGGTCGGCTATGTGAACCACCTTATCGGCGAGCGCATTGATGATCGGATCGCCAAGACTGGTCCGCGAATAGGCGTTCTTGTCGAATCGACCAAGCGCCAGGGCTTCGGCAACCGTGTGTTGCAGGCTGATGCGACCGTGCCATGACGTCAGCGGACGACGCTTTTCTTCCAGCGGCTCACACACTGTGTGGAACGATCTCGGCATGATCTCGCAGCGAATCTCACGGATTTTTTCGGGGTCGATGGTGCATTGTTCGCGCAAAGCCAAAGCCGCCGAAATGAATGGCATCAAGGTATAAGCGCATGGATAGAGCTTGGTCGCGATGTCGAGCGAATGCCACTTTTCACCGAGACTATCGGTCAGCTGAGAAAATTTGAAATCAGGCTTAGACTGGACATAGCTCGCATACCAGCCGAACTTGCCCTCGAACACGCGACCAGGCCCGGAAATGCCTTCGGCTGCCAGCGCCACAGCCCGCACGGCCGCGGACGCGGCAAAGCCGACATGCAGCGTTTTGGTGGAAGTGCCATCTTCGAAGGAAGCGATGGACCCGGCAGAAAGGCTGGCGGAAGTGCCAACGGCATCAGCCATCTTCTGAACTGGAAGACCTCGAAGCTTCGCGACCGAGTAAGCGGCAGCGAAAACACCATAGACGCTGGTCGGATGAAGGCCCACTTCATGCATCCGCACAGGAGAGACGAGACCGAGCCGGCACAGGATCTCCAGAGCGGGAATGACGGCTTCCAGCAATTGCCGCCCCGATGCGTTGTTCGATTGGGCAAGAGGCAACGCTGCGGAAACAATGACGCCGGTGGGATGGATATTGGTAGCGATATGCGTGTCGTCGAATTCAAGCACGGCGGATGCAACGCCATTGATGAAGGCTGCCCCGGCAGGCGAGGTTTCGCTTTTATCCATCAATGCATATGCTCCGCGACCGCCTGCGTCAGCATCCGCCTGCGCGCGCCGCGCGGCGGCGACGGTCTCATGCGCATTTGAGGCGATCATGACGCCCAGGATATCGAGCATATGTAGTTTTGCATTGGCAATAACGCTCGGCGGCGCATCGTCCAGCGAAAAACCTGCCGCCCATTCGGCCAGTTGAGAGCTAAGACTGGTCATCAAGAACCCTTGAATGCTTCTGAAAACATCCAGCGCGGAAGCTGTTTAGGCTTCCACGCCGGAAGAGACTGGCTGCTTACTTTTTGATGCCCATTTCAGTCAGCAGAGTGCTGTAATGATCGTACTCTTCCTTCAGCACTTGCGTGAGTTCGGCACCGGTCATGAAGCGCGAGTTTACACCGGCGCGGGTAAGTACATCCTTGAATTCCGCCGTTTCGCTGCTCTGGCTGAGAGCCGCTTCAATCAAGGCGAGAACTTCCGGCGGTGTGGCGGAGGGGGCCATCACCATCTGGAATCCAGTGCCGCGGATGGATTCATGACCAAGTTCGGCCAGCGACGGCACGTCGGGAAATTCTTCCATGCGGTTGGCGCCCGGCACCGCGAGCGGGGTGACCGCATCCTGTCGCACCTGCGCAAATGCTGCTGCATCGAGCATGAACTGTATATCACCCGAAAGCACGGCCTGAACCACCTGGGAGGCACCGGAATACGGAATGTGATTGGCTTCGACGCCAATGCTGCGAAGCATGTCCACGGTTGCGATATGCCCTGTCGAACCAACGCCCACGGTCCCGTAATTCAGTTCGCCCGGATGTTCATTGCCATAGGCGACAAATTCCTCGAAATTCTTAACAGGCAAGGACTTTGAGGCAACAAGAATACGTGGCGCTTCACTGACATTGGCTACAGAAACAAGATCTGCAAGCGGGTCGAAACCGACCGAGGCAAGATGCGGAGCCGTGGTGATGATGGCATTGCCTGCGAGCAATAATGTCGAACCATCGGCTGGCGCACGTGCAGCCCGTTCAGCACCGATCGTACCACTGCCGCCGCCAATATTCTCGACGATGAAATTGGCGTCGAACCGCTTGCCAAGCTCGTCGGCGACGATACGACCGACGATATCGCCCGAGCCGCCGGGAGCATAAGGCACGATAACGGTGACTGTATCGACTGGATAGGCATTCTGTGACGATGCAGATGCAAGCAGTGACCCGCTCATGAGCGCGGCACCGAGTACCACGCCGCAGGTTCTAAGAATTGTGTTCATTATGTCCTCTGAAGCAGATTACTTGGAATTTATGGATGGTATTCTTCTGGTGACGCTTTTGGGCGCCCAGCATGAGGGCGCCCTGTCGCTTTGCCTTTGTCGCATTTTCATAAATGTCAAATGATTCCATTTGACTATGAAATGCTCTAGGTCGGCTGGACTAGCCCCGCATCCACCAAAGGCCGGATCGAGGCGATTTCCTGTTCGATGGTAACGCGCATCTCGTCAGGCGTGTTGGCAACCGCCACCAATCCAAACGAATTTAGCTTCTCTTTCGCCTCAGGCGTATCAGCCCACGCTTTAATCGCTTCCTGTATGCCTATAGCGATTTCGTCAGGCAGATCTTTTGGTCCGACGGCCCCGAACCAAAGTGTTGCCTCATAACCATCAAGGCCCTGCTCCGCGACTGTCGCCACCTCCGGGACTTCCTCAAGGCGCTTGGCGGAGGTAACCGCAAGGCCATGTATCTTGCCGTCCTTTATGTGCGGAAGATAGTTTGAAGGAGCATCAAGTGCGTAGTCAATGTGCCCGCCCAGCAAGTCGGACATCAAAGGCGGCGAGCCCTTATAGGGAATATGATTGAGCTCCACGCCGGCCTGGAGCCCGATCATGGCCGCGCATATATGACCCTTGGTTCCTGCACCGGGATTGCCGATATTCACCTTACCGGGGTTTTCTTTCGCGTAAGCGATAAGCTCTTGCAGAGTCTTGGCCGGAGCAGTGGCGCTGGCGGTGAGCAGCGCAGGACTTTCGGCCACCACCGTGATCGGCGCAAAATCCTCCTGCGGATCATAGGCAAGGTTCGTCTGAACCACCTTGTTGGCTGCAATGGGCGCACTGCCGCTGACGAGGATCGTATATCCGTCAGGGGCGGAACGTGCGAGCTTGCCGCCTGCCAGCGCACCGGCGGCGCCTGCGACGTTCTCCACCACGAATTGCTGTCCGAAACGTTCCGTCAGAAGGTCGGCTACCAGCCGGCTAATGATGTCACTTGTGCCACCGGGCGGATACGCCGAGATGACCGTAACCGGCTTGGACGGCCAGTCATTTGCAAAAGAAATACCGGTGGAGGTCAGCACCACGGCTGATCCGCCAAACATGATGAGTTCGCGTCTGTTCATGTCACTCCTCCCAATTGATTTATGCTTTCGAAAAGACTAGCCCGTCGCGCAGACATAAAAAATCGACGGTTGCGCCCATTCCGCTGATTGGAATGCAGCGCGCAAAACTTAGCCCTCGCCTGCAAGCCAACGCTCTTCATCGCTATGAAAGGCCATAAGCTGCTCAGGCTGATCGTCCCCCAGAAGGCCGGGGTTCACCTTCACCCCGCGCTTGTGCTGGATATAGGACAGGAATTTGTATGAAGGGCGCATGGTGGAAAGCACCTCCCAGTCAATCGGCATGGTCTCTGCCGGATTAACTGGCTTCATGACATCACGCTCGAAAAAGACATGGAAGCTTGAAAGCTTCCAATCGCCCGCCTCCCGTACGGCACGCGAGAAAAAGCGGCAAAAGACATGGAAATCAACCTCAATGCCCTCAAGTAGCGCACGGTTAAAGATCATCGCCGGACTTTCAATCGTTGCGCGGTCACCAGCAATCTGCGCGAAGGCCGGAAAAACCCAATGCTTGCTGTTGCCTGTATTGCTCATCCATTTGCGGGTGGCTTCTACATAAACCTCGCCGCCATACCCGTCATACCAGCTTGTACGGATATAGGCGTCACGATGGAAACAGGCGCTCATCACGTCGAAACGTCGCTGGTCTCGCGCAAAACGCTCGCGCCGCACCAGATCAAACAAGTCTTGGCGATCGAGTACCGTCTGGACTCTGGCTTCATTCTGCTGAGGCATGATTGCTCCTTGTTATGGTGCTGGTGCACTAGAGCATCGGACCGATAAGTGTACGCGGCTTTCGGATTATTCCGATGCTCATTCAAAGTGTTAGAGCGTCCTTTGTGCGTCCGACAGGACGCACGGCGCTCTAGTCAACTTCCTGCAGCCCCTCCTCTCGCACCTTGCGGAACTGTGGCAGCAGGATCGACATGACCAGCAGCCCGGCAACGATCAACGTTCCCAAGCTCAACGGGCTGGTGAAGAAGACGCTTGCATCGCCATGAGACAAAAGCAGCGTGCGACGAAGATATTCTTCAGCCATCGGTCCAAGAATGAGCGCCAGAATGAGCGGCGCGGGCTCGGCACCGACTTTTCTGAAGGCGTATCCGAGCACGCCAAAAAGCGCCATCAGATAGACATCGAAGACACTATTACTGATGCTGTAGGCGCCGATCACCGTAAAAACACAGATGATCGGAAACAACAGATGGTAGGGCACCGAGATCAGTCTGGCCCACACGCCCACCAGGGGAAGATTCAGAAACACCAGCATCAGATTGCCGATCCACATCGAAACAATCAGCCCCCAAAAGAGAGCGGGTTGCTGAGTGAGGATCTCAGGCCCCGGCTGCACGCCCTGAACGATCATTGCGCCTATCATGAGCGCCATCGTGGCGGTGCCGGGCAGGCCAAGCGTCAGCATAGGAATGAAGCAGGTTTGCGCGGCGGCGTTGTTCGCCGACTCCGGCCCCGCAACCCCTTCGATCGCCCCTTGGCCAAATTGCTCCGGATGCTTTGAAACCTTCTTTTCCAGCGCATAGGATGAAAAGGAAGCCAGCAAGACGCCAGCACCCGGCAAGACACCGAGGACGACCCCGATGCCGGTGCCCCGCAAAATCGGTCCGACCATCCGTTTCCAGTCCTCGCGGGTTGGAAACAGGCTGCTTACGGCCGCAATGGTGGCTTTGCGGGTCTTTTCATTCTCCAGATTGGCCAGAACATCGCCCAGCCCGAAGATGCCGGTGGCGATCACCACGAAATCCAGTCCATCCAACAGATGTGGCGTGCCAAACGTATAGCGTGCGGTGCCTGAGTTGACGTCGGTTCCCACCATGCCAAGCATCATGCCGAACAGCACCATGCCGAACGCCGTCAGCAATGATCCGCTGGTCAGAACCATCGAGGTGATCAACCCGAGCACGATCAGCGAGAAATATTCCGCCGGGCCGAAGGTCAGCGCCAGGCTCGCCAGCAGCGGAGCGGCGATGACGATAAACAGCGTGCCAATCGTGCCTGCGAAAAAGCTTCCTATCGCCGCTGCGGCAAGCGCCCTGCCCGCTTTCCCCTGCTTGGCCATCTGGTGGCCGTCCAGCGTGGTGACGACCGATGACGCTTCTCCGGGCAGGTTCATCAGGATTGCCGTTGTCGAGCCTCCATATTGCGAGCCGTAGAAAATGCCCGCGAGCATGATCAGGGCTGTGTCGACCGGCAAGCCGAACGTGAAAGGCAAAAGCATCGAGATGGTTGCAACAGGGCCAAGCCCCGGCAGCACACCAACCGCAGTTCCAAGCAAGACCCCGGCAAAGCAGTAGGCGAAATTGGAGAATGTGGTGGCCGTGGAAAAACCAAGCAGAATACCGTCAAAAATGTCCATTGCGACCTGCCGATCTTTTAGAGGCCAAATGCCTGGAGCCAACTTCCGAGCATTGGGATGGGAAGCCCTAGAAGCCGTACGAAAAGCAGGCCGCAGACGATTGAGAAGGCCGCTGCCGCTGCCACCGCCCGCCAATTCCAGGCAAACTTTAGGCTCGCCGTTCCAGCCACAATAAGAAGCACGAAGATCGATAGGGGCAGACCCAACCTTTCGATGAGAAGGCCGAACACCACGATAGCGGCTGAAACAATCGCCAACGGTTTCCAGCGAACGGCCTCGACAAGGTTCGCTTGCCCAAAGCGGGCGCGCAGCAATATGGCAGCACCCGTCAGTCCGAGCAGCGCTGAGACAATAACCGGAAAATAACCCGGCCCCATTCTGTTGGCAGTTCCTATCGGATATTGGAGAGCCATCAGAAAAGCTGTCATGCCGACAACAGCGAAAAACGATCCAAGAATGGTGTCCTGACGTATCTTCACAGGGCCTCCCCCTTCTCCGCTACCGCCTTTCAAATCAAGCGGCAGCGAATTTTGACCTCCACGAGGCAGCAGGTTAAGTCACCGAAGACTTCAAACACAGCTAGCCCTTACGGCCGTTCCGCCAAGTGGAATCTCCCTAATCCGGGAACCCGACCAGCGCTTTTACTTCAAGATATTCCTTGAACCCGAAAAGGCCGAACTCCCGCCCATTGCCGGATTGCTTGTAGCCCCCGAAGGGCAGGCTGCGATCAAATGGCGCGCCGTTGAGATAAACCCGCCCCGCCCTGATGCGGTTCGCTATTTTACGGGCGCGCTCGGGATTGCCAGACTGGATGAAGCCAGCCAGCCCGAATGGCGTATCGTTCGCAACCGAGATCGCCTCGTCCTCGGTGTCATAGCTCATGATCGACAGTACTGGCCCGAATATCTCCTCGCGCGCGATTGTCATCTCCGGCGTAACATCGCCAAACACGGTCGGGCGCACATAATAGCCCCGGTTCAGCTCTGCCGGACGGTCGGGTCCGCCTGCAACCAGCGTCGCCCCTTCATCCAGTCCTGACTGAATGAAGTGCTGTACTCTTTCCGCTTGTGACCGGCTGACGAGCGGTCCCATCGTTGTGGCTGGATCCAGCGGATCACCAAGGCGGATACTTTCTATGGCAGAACGGGCCGCTTCAAAGGCCTCATCGCGTTGGGAGCGGTGAACCAGCATGCGGGTTGGTGACTGGCAGTTCTGGCCAGCATTGGTGTTGCAAGCATGTACGCCAGCAATCACCGATGCCCTGAGATCGGCATCCTGCAGAATAATATTCGCAGATTTTCCGCCCAGTTCCTGCGCAACGCGTTTGACGCTATCGGCCGCCAGCTTTGCAACCTTGATCCCGGCAGCGGTCGATCCAGTAAAGGACACCATGCCGATTTCCGGATGGGCAGCGATTGCTTCACCAACTGTCGGTCCGTCACCATTAACCAGATTGAATACGCCGGCAGGCAGCCCGGCTTCATGAATCACCTCGGCCAGCAGCATGGAGCTTAGCGGCGCAACCTCGCTTGGTTTTAGAACCACGGTGCAACCAGCCGCAATTGCTGGGGCAACCTTGGAGGCAACCTGATTGAGCGGCCAGTTCCATGGCGTGATAAGTCCGCAAACGCCGATTGGTTCGTAGCGGACGACACCGGTTGGCAGTTGCTCTTCAAACTCGAAATTGGCCAGAACCCGCGCGGCCTCTTCGAAGTGAAACAATGCGACAGTTGCCTGACGTTCGGTCGCGAAAGTGATGGGCGCACCCATTTCCAGCGTCATCGCCCGCGCGAGTTCCGGCAAGCGCGCCTTGAAGCCCGCAATGATCTTCTCAAGATAACCAAGCCGCTCCGCAACGCTTGTCTCCGCATAAACAGGAAACGCACGTTTTGCTGCCTGTGCCGCGCGGTCTACATCCTGCGCAGAACCGAGACTGATCTGGGCAAAGCTTTCCTCCGTTGCGGGATTGATGACCGCCAAAGACGACGGGATGACCGGATCGACCCACGTGCCATTAATATAGAACTTCAAGTTTCGCATCAGCTCCCCTCCTCTTACCGGGCACTGGTCTTAAAGATGCCTGCCCTCGTCCACTGGCACGACAATACCTGTGGAGCTCGTCAGATAGACGATGCAGGCGATGACCGCCCGCGCAACATCATCGGGCTGGGTGACATGCGCGAGGGGAAGTTTATCCGCGACCTTCTGCAATTGCTCACGCGACCTGCCCGGAACAAAATCCGTATCAACTCCTGCCGGAGAGACTGAAAATACGCGGATTTCAGGAGCAAGCGCCTTTGCCAGCGCAATGGTCAGCGCATCCACACCCGCCTTTGCCGCCAGATAGGCAAGGCTGCTCCCAAGTCCGGTTTTCGCCGCTATGGAGGAAATGTTGACGATTGCCGCACCTTCACCGCGCGCCAGCAACGGGCGGAAGGCCCGCACCATGGCGAATGGCCCACGCAGATTGGTTGTAACGGTGCGATCAAAAATCTCATCCGTCAAAGCGGCGAGGTCAGAAGCCGGAACGGCCGTCGTGGCGCCGCCGCAATTCACCAGAACATCGAGACGGCCAAACGCTGTTTCCACCGCCTCCACGGCTTCATGGATCGAGGCTGGTTCGTCTACCGCAATGCGCAATGCGAGATGTCCGCTACCCTCAAGGCTTCGGACCACGTCATCGGCAGCATCTTGGCGGCTATGATAGCCAACCACCACCGTTGTTCCCAACGCGGCAAGCCGTCTCGCGGTCGCCATGCCGATACCGCTGCTCGCCCCGGTGACGAGTGCGATCTTGGGAGCCGGCAATGAAGGAATAGCTTCGCCGCTCATTGCTGTTCCTCCCAATAAAGCTGGCGCAATATCTGCTTCAGAACTTTGCCGACATTTGAACGCGGAAGTTCTTCGCGTAGCTCTACGCCCGAGAGCCGTTGCATCTTGCCCAATTGCGCATTGGCCCAAGCAAGCACGCCCTGCGGATCCACACTTGCGCCACTGCGCGGCACGATCAGGCCAAGGGGGGTTTCGCCCCAACGCTCGCTGGGCACGGCAATAACCGCTGCATCGCTGACATCAGGGTGGGACAGCAGCTTTTCTTCCAGATCGCTGGCATAGATGTTGAACCCGCCCGAAATGATCATGTCTTTTCTTCGGTCGAGCAACACCAGAAAGCCATCCGCATCGAACATCCCTATGTCGCCGGTGCGATGAAACAGGGTTCCGTCCGTATCGCGCCAATAGAAAGCCTTGTTGGCTTCTTCATTCCGGAAATAACCGGACATCATCGTTGCCGATCGCCCGATAATCTCGCCCCGCTCTCCCGCAGGCAAATGGTTGCCAGCCTCATCGATAATGCGGATGTCATTGCCTGCTGCCGGTTGGCCAACGGTATGCGCCTTGTGCGGAAACGCGCTCAGATCGAGGATGCAGGTACAGCCTCCCTCGGTCAGGCCGTAAACCTCGAGAAAACGGCCCGGCCACTTCTCGACAATCGCTTGTTTGTGGCTCGCCTGCAAAGGCGCACCGGTGCTTTGCTTTATTTTGAAGGAAGACAGGTCCCGCTGTTCGAAGCCGTCAGATGCCAGGATGCGCTGATACTGCACTGGCACCAGCATCGTGTGTGTTGCACGCTCGGCTTCCGCCAGATCGAGATAAGCCAGCGCATCAAATTTCGGCATCAGAATAACGCGCCCGCCATGAAACAGCGTGGCCAGCAACGGCATCAGCGTCGTATTGGAATAAAGCGGCGTGGCCAGCAGCATCGTGCAATTGCGGTCAAGGCCAAACAGACTTCGCGCCGCCTGCCCGTAACGCATCGCGTGAGAATGCACGATGCCCTTGGGTCGGCCCGTCGTTCCCGAACTGTATATGATATTGAAATCGGCATCCGGCGAGACCGGAATGACGCCTTGCAGCGCCGGCGCAGCGGTTAGCTCCTTCGGCATCCCCGGTCCCGGCGTAATGTCGATGACCGGAGCCTTGGTAATTCCATCGAGAACCATCCGGAGGTCATCATGAACGATAATGAGATCCGGCTCGCTGTCCGTGACCATGCCTTCCAGAGCATCACGATGCGCTGAAGCCGGCAACGGTACGGCACAACCTCCGGCGGCAATGGTCGCCAGATACGCGACGACCAGCTCAACGCTGGCACCGCCCAAAATGCCGATGCGGCCAGCCCCATTCTGCACGATCGGCGAGAGCGTTCCGGCTACCGCGAGCACCTGATTGCGCAACTCGCCCCAGAGAAGGCGCGTGCCGCCACACTGCAAGGCTTCCTCATCCGGTCGTTCAAGCCCGTGCGCAAGAATTCCGGCGATAAGGCGATTTCCACCCTCGACCGCGGCCATCACGCATCCTCAATCAGAATGAGGCTGCGCGCGACAAGAGCGGGTTTTTCCGAGTTCTCGATTTCCATGGTCGACTCGATCTCGATGCGCGTGCCGCTGGCTTGTCGCGTCGCCTGGACAGGGCTCATACTAAGCCGGATACGGCTGCCGACCTGTACCGGAGCCAGAAAGCGGACCCGCTCATAGCCGTAATTAAGCCCCCGTCCGCGTCGGGTAATCGTAAAAATTTCGCGCTGCAGCCAGGGGATCAACGACAATACATAAACCCCATGCGCGATGGTCTTGCCACCCGGCATGTCACGCGATGCACGGTCAGGATCGATATGGATCCAGTTGTCGTCTCCCGTCAGCCGCGCGAAATCATCGATGTTCTTTTGCTCGATCAAAAACCAGTGCGATGAGCCAATGGATTGGCCCGCATAGGCTTGAAAATCGGCGGCGTGCTCTACGGTCAACATCACGCAGCACCGCCGGGATAAGGCACCTGTGAGGCCGTTTGTGGCTCGACCGCCAGAACGACCTTGCCGATCTGCTCGTTCTGATCGAGCATGGTATGCGCGTCATGAACCTGATCCCACGGAAACACCGCGTGAATCCGTGTTGCAATCCGCCCCCGCTCGATGAGCGGCCAGACCTGCTGGACCAGCTCTCGTGCAATCGCACCTTTGTATGCTGCCGGGCGAGGTCGCAAGGTGGAGCCGGTCAAAGTCAGCCTCCGCCTTACGATTGCACGAATATTAACCTCGGCAAATTCACCCTGATGGCTGGCGATAAATACGAGCCGCCCATCCGGCTTAAGAAGATCAAGCTGCTTCTGGGTATAGTCGCCGGCCTGTGCATCCAGCACCACGTCAACGCCCTCATCATTGGTCACGCGTCTGACGTCGCTTTCCCAGTCGCTGCGATAATCGATCGCGTGCTGAGCGCCGATATCCAGGCAAGCCTGCCGCTTTTCAGACGTACCCGCAGTTGCGATGACGGTAGCATTGCGTAGCTGCCGGGCAACTTGCGTGGCCGCCATGCCGACACCGCTGGTTCCGCCTTGAATGAGCAGCGTCTCGCCCTGGGCGAGCCGAGCAAGCCAGATGATATTGTTCCACGCCGTGAAGAACACTTCCGGCAAGGACGCGCCCTCCACATAGCTTAGCCCGCGCGGAATCGGCATGCATTGCTCCGCAGGAACGCTGCAGAATTGCGCGTAGCCGCCGCCATTGGTGAGCGCGCAGACACTGTCGCCGACACGGGGTGCTTCCACGCCCGGGCCGACTTCTTCGACGATACCCGCCACGTCAAGACCTGGAATTGGCGACGCTCCGGGCGGCGGCGGATAGAGGCCGCGACGTTGCTGAATATCCGGGCGGTTTACCGCCGCGGCAAAAACACGGATCACGACGCTGCCCGGTTCTGCGCGTGGCCGAGGCATTTCGATCCTGCGCAACACCTCCGGTCCACCTGGACGTTCGATCTCAATCGCCTGCATCATGCGGGCTCTCTCCCAACAACCTGATTTCTGCACTATGACTTATCGGGTGGAAAGCCTACCCAGTCCACCGCATCATGCTGGCGACAGGCCAACCAGCTTCGCTGGATTATCGCGGACCATGGTGCGAACATCATCCTCCGAGAAGCCAAGCGCCAGGCAAAGCTTGATTGCCTGCCGCATTCCTTCAACGGGCGTCGGGTTATCCACTTGCCCGAGATCCGAGCCGATCGAAGAATGCGCCACCCCGGCTGCCAGGATATGCTCCTTCAATTCCTGCGGAGAAAAAACATTGAAACGTGAATCAATGTAGAGGCAAGCGGACTGCTCGATCAGTGCGCCAAATTCCGCAAGCTGAGCAATATCCTCATAGGAAAAATGCAGGCCATACATCGGATGGTTTATCAGAAGCCGCTTCACGCCGCGCTTTTTTGCTTCTTCGAACAGCGTCCAGATTTCCGATACGTGCAGATGGCCGGAAGACAGAATAGCGTCGAAGGCGGCTATCGAGTCGAGAATTTCCTTCACTTCGTCAAGAAGGTTGCCATAGGGACCAACGACAGTGATACCGGGCGCAGGCTTCAGCGCCACATTGGAAACCAGACGCGTCTTGCCATGGGAGCTGCGAATATGGTTGGCCGATTGTGCTGTCGGCATCCAGATCAGTTTTGCGCCCATTTTGAGTTGCGCATCAACGACAAACGGGTTCAACCCGCCAACGGTGTTGTTGAGCACAAGGCCGCTATACATCGCGACATCGAGGTGCCCCAGCAACCGATCCATGATCGGGATGAAGGGCGCCACCGAGTAATGGTGATCCTTGAACAGAATGCCCCGCATACCGGCGGCAGCAGCCTCTTCCGTCGCTTGGAAATGGTCCACCTTGCGCGGCATGGTCGATGGCCCCGAGTGAACGTGAAGATCCACCGCACCAATGAGCAAGGCATTGGCTACCGCATCTTCAATCGTGGCAATCAGTGCCCTTGCCTCTTCCTGGTACGTCCCCGAAGCCATGCTTAGTCCTCCATGTTTGGTATGGAAAAAGCATAGAGCTTGACAGTTTCGGGTGACAACGTAAGGATCATCCTGTTCCGCGCTACGGAATGGGGAGGCTGAAATGAGTATTCGTGCTATCGAGCGAGCAATGCTGGTGCTGCAGGAAATGAACATGCAGCCATACACATCGATCGCTCATCTGCATGCGCGGACCAAACTGCCAAAGGCAACGCTGGTACGCATTCTCCAGACTCTCGAAGGCTTGGGCTTCGTCGAGAATGATCAACGGCTCGGTGGATACCAGGTCAGTGCGCTGGTCGGTTCACTCAGTTCAGGTTTCCACAAAGAGCCCATGGTGGTTGAGGCCGGGCGACCCTGGGCTGTGGCACTTACACGAAAATACCAATGGCCTACTTCAATCTCACTGCTTGATCGCGATGCCGTGGTTGTGCGTTTCAGTACAGTGCCTGACAGTTCCATGTCGCCATTTCACAAGACGGTAAACATGCGCCTTGGCCTCCTGACACGCGGCATGGGACTGGCGTATCTGGCGTTCACACCACAGGAAGAGTTGGACCTGCTGATTGAAATAATGCGGCACTCAGGCGATCCCGAGAACAAGCTCGCGCATGACGAAGCCAAGGTGAACCAGATCGTCAAGCAGATACGGAGCCAAGGCTATGCATCACGGGCGCGACATGTGGAGCCGAGAAACTCCAATACGATTGCGGTGCCGATCATGAACGAGAATGGGCGCGTGGTGGCAAGTCTCGGCCTTACCTACTTCACCGCCGCATTTTCCGAAGCAGAAGCTTGTGAGCGCTACGTTTCGGTTCTCAAATCGACGTCCACGGAAATTACCCACGATCTCGCCCGGATCAAGGACTCCTTTAACTAGATGTGGAGCCTCAACAGGTTGTCCTTTTCCATTGCGAGGCGACTGATTGGTGTTTTGGACTTTAAGCCACCGTGCGGGCAATGCCAATTGTATCGATGCAGCCAGACGAGGAGTTCGGCGGCTCGGTGCCTTGAGGTCGGATATGCGACCGCGTAGGCCCATTCCCTGAGCGCGGTCTGGATGAAGCGCTCGGCCTTGCCGTTGGTTCTCGGCGTATAGGGCCTGGTGCGGATGTGCTTGAGGCCGAGATCGCGGCAGGCTCTGGCGAAGCTTTCGACTTATAGCAGGAACCGTAGCACCTACGGAAGGGATTAGCAGAGACGGCCGCAACAGCGGTGCGCGCAGCCTTTCACTGCAGGCGCGCACCGCTCGAGGTGCCATGGCCAGTCAAATTTTCTCTAGAATGTGAGTGTTCACAACCCATTCGGAGAGATCGTCCATGACCAGCGCAAATATTATACCCGCCGATGCGGTGTTGGTAGCCATCGATATTGCCAAGGTTCGCAATGAAGTTCTGATCGAAGATCCAAGCCATAAACGTCGCCGCCGGCTGCAGGTCCTCAACAATCGTGCGGAGCATGATCGACTGATCGAAGTTCTGCAGACGTATGGCCGATCGGTGGTCTGCGGCTTTGAGGCGACGGGCAATTATCACCGACCCATCGCGTGGCGCCTGGCTGAAGCTGGTTTCGAGGTGCGGCTGGTGTCGTCGCTTGCGCTCGCCCGAACCCGCGAGGCCTTGCACAACAGTTGGGACAAGAACGATCCCAAGGATGCGCAGGTGATGCTGCACATGCTCAAAATTCAGGCGACCCAGTTCTATCACGACCCGCTTCGCGCCGGCATCAACGACGCGCAGGAACTATCGAAGACGCATGAGGCGATTGCCAGGGCCAAGACCGAGATCCAGCATCGCATCTTGACGCATTACCTGCCTCTATATTTTCCTGAGATCGAACGCTTTCGGGGTAATAGCCGCAGTGATTGGTTCTTCGCCTTTCTCGACGCGTTTCCAACACCTGCAAGCATCGTGGTGTTGTCGAAGGAGGAGTTCGTTAAAGCTGCCTGGGGTGTCGTCGGCCGCAAGGTCAGTAAGACACAGATTCTCATGGATATTTACGAGACCGCGAGCACATCGATCGGACTGCCGCTACCGCTTGAGGCTCCTGCCGTTCGTATGTTCCGCATGGTTGTGGCTGAAGCCCGCAGCCTGATCCGGCAACGCAACGAGATCGAAGCACAGGCTGATGAACTGCTACGACACAGCCAGGATTTACCAACTCCTGCGGCAGATCCCTGGCGTCGGACCGATCATTGCGCTGACGATCATTGCCGAGGCCGGTGATTTGCGCCGCTTCCACCATCATCGTCAGTTTCTCAAATTCTGCGGACTTGACCTCTCGACCCAGCAATCTGGCCAATACCGCGGTCAGACCCGGCTCTCGAAGTTCGGCAACGCTCGACTGCGTCGCGCTCTGTGGATCGCTGGGCAGGTTGCCATCCGCCAGCGTGAGAATGGCTTCAGGCACAAGTTCGAGCGCTACATCGCAAAAGATCGCGACAATCCAGACCTGCGCCGCAAGGCGCTGACTGCCATTACCGCCAAGATGGCCCGTGTTGTACACGCGGTCATCAAAAGCGGTTCCGACTACCGGCCCTTCGTCGAAGGGCGGGTGCCAGGTGGAAGAACCTCTCTCAGCTAGAGCCGTGAGGGCATCGCTTTGATGACCCTGTAGATAATGCTTGGGTCTTCCACCTGGATCAGAAGCTCGTATTGAGGACGGTGAGGGCCGCCAGCGCGCGTACCCTGTGTTTGCTATGGACGAGACCTTTTCCCTTGCCGGTGGAAGCCGCCTGGTTCGACGTTACCACTTGACCGGCGTCACGCAGCGAGAGCATGCTGACGAACAGAGAGACTTTGACTGGTATCTCCATTTCCTTCCGCGCTTAGGACGTTGTCGGTCATGACACGGGAGACGGTGATGCCGAGGCTTGCGTAATAAGCGGTTGCTGCCTCCAGGAAGGCGATGGCGCTTTGCTTGCGTTCGTTGGGCAGGATCTGGCTGAAGGCAATGCGCGAGGCGTCGTCTATACAGACGTGGACATACTCCCAACCGATGCCGCGGCTGTTGGATTGCCCAGTACGATCGCCGATAATGCGATGGCCGACGCGATCGAAACGGCCAAGCTGGCGATATGCTTGCCGGTAAAGCGCTGACGGCGCAATGCAACGATCCGTTCGACCACAGCCGTCCCGGTTCTGTTCGGGCTATGTCGTGGCCGCGACGAGCGGTCTGCCATGCCGGCACGACCTTCGGCCCTGTAGCGTTCGACCCACCGCTTCACAATCTTCCCCGTCACAGCGTATTGCGATGCTGCCTGGGCTTGGGAAAGCCCCCCTTCGATGACCGCCAACGCCATCTCCTCTCGACGCAGCAGCGTAAGACGGGCATTCTTATGGATGTTCATTCGGATCCTCCGACGAATCTGAAGCTTGGTAACTCCAGTCTCCTCGGTCAGGTCCGAATGGACAACCTACTGAAACTCCAAACTAGAGCTGCTCAACAGAACGAGAGGGAACTTGGCCGAGTGACACCATGGACATGACAAGCTCGCCGTTCTGGTTGGTTACCGTGACTTCTGTTCTGATAATGCCGAATTCTGATTTTGTCTTGTGGCGCTCCAATTCCGCCACCGTTCGGGAGACCTGCAATGTATCGCCAGGACGCACCGGCCGGCGCCAGCGCAAATTATCTATACCAAGTCCGACGACAGGCGTTTCTCCATATCCGCCAGATTCCACGAAAAGGCGCATTGAGAGTGCTGCAACTTGCCAGCCACTGGCAATGACAGAACCGAACCGGCCAGCTGCCGCCTGCTCTGGATCCGTATGGATGGGTTGAGGATCATATCGCTTTGCGTAACTGATGATATCATCTTCCGTCAAAAAGACGGGTTTGCTTTTCCAGGTTTCCCCGAGGCTGAAATCTTCGAAGTAGCGCCGCATCGTTCATCCAGTTCGCTAAAGCATCGGCCCAAAACCGGAATCAATTTTTTGGAAAGGACGATGCGTATAATCAAAAGATTAGAGCGTCCTTGTGTAGCGTCGGAATGGACGTACGGCGCTCTAACGTTATAGTCGTCGCTGGACTTTGAACGATTGGTCCTGTTGCGCAACCCGGCATGGTCCGCCATTCCGAATGGCGGAACTCCTATGAGGGTATTTCCTCTGAGCGAAAGGCACGGCGGCGGACCTGTCGCCGCAGGTGATGGACTATGGTCTCAAAGCGTTCGGTCCCGCGAGACAACGGAGCCAGTGTATCGGGACCAAACCGCTCGGCAAAGATTCGGCGGCAAAAAGAACATCACACCAGATGTCGTTTTCCATTTAATTCTGCGAATCCAACTTCAACGATTTCAGTATGTTGCCGGCGCACTTAATTTGAGAACGAGCAGTTAATTTGATAATGCACATTGGCTTTTGTCACTTTATGTGAGAAT
>JAEWDP010000061.1 GCA_023390055.1 Pseudomonadota bacterium
TCAATTGCGGTGCGAAGTTCCAGACCCTCCACGACGGAAGACAAGCGGCTGGGGTCTATACTGCTATTTTTGTGCGCGTCAGATAGAGACAAGACGAACACGCCCGCCCCACGCCTCGATTCGACCAACCCTTCCAGACGCAGTTGAGAAATGGCATCGCGAACCACAGTCCGGCTCACCTTGAACTGCTCGATCAAAGTTGCTTCACTTGGCAGCTTTTCACCGGGCGCGTGAGTGCCGTCGAGAATACCTGCTCTCAGGAAGTCGGTTACCTGCCGAGTGAGGGTTCCATATTGCCGCTCAAGCGATATTTCTTGCGCACCGTCACCTCTGCCAACGGCACCCGCCCCGCTTGATTTTCCGGTTCTCAACTTATCGCCTCCGTTTCAACAGAGACAAGATATCATGATAAGATGAAGGGAAAAAGAGCAGCAGCAGGCAACTGCGCTTTGGTTTTGGCCATCAGCGCTTGTTCAGTTATGGCCAGCAGCGGTTAACAGTAACGTTGAGCACAGATAGCAAAGGTGCAATGCTGACGCATAAGTAATTTCTACTTACTTTGATTAAGGTTGAATCCGCTTGATTTTCCGACGTTCAGCGATTCAGCGGCAAACTCGAAGTCCAGTTCTCCAAGTGAAAGGGCGATAATATCGCGACCTTCACGTCGACGCGACCTCGGAGGGCGACGGAGCTGTCGCTCTATCAGCCCCCGGAAGAAAATTACTCGGCAACTATATAGTCGAAGTCACCATCCTGTTTGGTGGCCGCCGGATCGCGTTTCTCAGCAGGTCCGTAGCCTCCACCACCGGGCAGTTGCAGGATCAGGCGACGCCCTGCCGGCACATGTTGACGTCCCTTGGTCGCCAACCTCGTACCGTCATCAAGCAGCACTGCTCCCGCAGCGCCATGTTCGCCCCCTTCACGTCCACGCGGCGGATGATCGACACGGTCGAACATCGCATTGAAATGCATTTCGTGTCCTTCGGTTGGTGCGATTTCGACCACTTGCCCGAGACCACCGCGAAACTGACCAGAGCCTCCCGAACCGTCACGCAACTCCTTGCGCCAGAAAATCACCGGCCCGACATGTTCGGTCGCTTCGATCGACATCGAATGCACACCGCTTGGGAAAGCCGTTGCGCTGAGGCCATCCAGCGTGGGGCGGGCACCAGCACCTCCACTGTTGAACAGCAGGACTTCGGCACGCTGACCACCATCAGAAGGCGCCTTATCTCCCTGTAGCGGACGAACACTAACATGCAGGTTCCACAACGCACCTGCTCCTTCCGCTGGAACCGTACCCGGCAGCATCTTGTGTACAGCACCGAGCACGGCATCGGGCACCAGGTGGCCGAGCACGTGGCGAACAGAAACCGGTGCCGGATGTTGCGCATTGAGAATGCAATTCTCTGGCGCCGTCATCCGAAATGGTAACAGCGATGCATGGTTGTTGGGGATCTCAGGCGCAATTGCGCACTTCATGCCATAGCAGGCGTAGGCCGCCGAATAGATGATCGGGCAATTGATACCCTTCGGACTCGGTGGCGATGTGCCTTCGAAGTCTGCCAGAATATGATCGCCGGCGACATCGAGGCGCACTGCGATATCGATTGGCGAACCGTATCCATCGACGCGCATGACATTGGAGTAAGAGCCTTTCGGCAGCGCTGCAATGCGTTCAATTGTTGCGTCGTAGCTGCGTTTGAAGATGAACTCACCGAGCGTTTCTAAGTCTGGAAGTTCGAATTCCTCCATCATATCCATCAACCGACGATGGCCAATCTCGTTGCAGGCCGCCAGTGAATAGACGTCACCAACCACCTGATGGCTTTCGCGCACATTGTTGTGCAGAATATTGACGAGATCCTTGTTGACCTTGCCGCGCTCGGCGAACTTCATGATCGGAACAAAGATACCCTCTTCGTAGACCTCGTTCGCATCCGGGCCAAAACCGCGCCCGCCGACATCAACAACATGCGCTGTGCAGGCGAAATAGCCGACTAATGCGCCATTGCGGAAGCTTGGCGATACGACGGTAAAATCGTGCAGATGGCCCGTGCCCTTCCACGGATCGTTTGTTATATAGACATCACCTTCGAAAATGTTCTCGGGCCCGATATCACGGATGAAATGGCCGACTGCTTCTGCCATGGCATTGACGTGTCCCGGCGTTCCGGTAACCGCCTGCGCGATCATCTTGCCGCCACGATTGAAGACACCAGCGGAAAGGTCACCCGATTCACGCACGCTCGTCGAGAATGCTGTCCGGATGAGGGTGACAGCCTGTTCTTCAACGACGGAAATCAGCCTGTTCCACATGATCTGCATATGGACGTCGGAAAGTGCATTGGTTTTCATTGGGGTGTCCTCCGTTCAAGCGCTCTGCTTGAGGCATACGAGCAGGCAGCCATCGGCCTGCATGATGGCTTCTCGGCTTGCGGTGATAATGGTCGAGGTTTCACGTTCAGTGATGACAGCAGGACCCGAAATGTAATCACCCGGTTTCATGTCAGCGCGTGCAATGACCGAGGCATTTTGAAATCCGCCCTCCTGAACATCAAAGATCTCACGGGTACCACGGACCGTCGCTGGTCCGCCCTTTGCGGTCCTGGCAATCCTCTGCGGCGGCGAGATCTTTGAGGTAGCACGCAATGACCAACTGACGATTTCGACATCAAGACCATCGATGACACGGCCAAAGAAGTCTTCATACTGCTTGTCAAACAGCGCCCGAAACAGCTTGCCATCAGTATCGGCGTAGTCGCGTACTTCGATCGTGACCGGAACTTCCCACCCTTGGCCGACGTAGCGCATATAGGCTGTGCATTCGAGGTCCGGATCTGCATCCGGTGAACCGGAGCGTACAAAGGATGTCGCCTCGGCACTCAAGTCCGCAATTGTCTGGTTTATTGCGGTCGCATCGAAGCGGCTGAGGCGGCTATAGGCACTGCGAACACTTTCGAACCCGAATGGCGCCCGCAGAAAACCGATCGCCGAACCGACACCAGCACCCGGCGGGATGAGTAGTTCCGAGATCCCAAGCTTTTCGCAAAGCCTTGCAGCATGGATGGGCGCGGCCCCACCGAAGGCAATCATCGTGAAATCGGACAGTTCCTTGCCGTTTTCCACCGCATGCATGCGGGCGGCATTGCTCATGTTCTCATCCACCACTTCGCTGAGGCCATAAGCGGCAGTGGGCACATCGCTATCAAGCTTTGACGCAAGATCCTTGTGCATGGCCTGATCGGACGCCGGACGGTCGAGCGTCATTGCCCCCCCGGCAAATTCATCGGCATCGAGACGTCCGAGGATCAGGTCAGCGTCGGTGACGGTCGGGTTTACGCCGCCGCGACCGTAGCAGGCAGGACCAGGCTCGGAACCGGCACTTTGAGGGCCGACACGGATCTGACGCATGCTGTCGATGGTTGCGATCGAGCCTCCACCTGCACCGATCTCGACCATTTCGATAACTGGAATGGAAATCGGCATGCCGCTTCCCTTCTTGAAGCGCCAGGTACGGGCTACTTCAAAGGTTTTCGAGGTCTTTGGCGTCTGCTTTTCGATCAGGCAGATTTTTGCAGTCGTACCGCCCATATCATAGGAGAGGACCTGATTGAGACCGTAGCTGTTGGCAATGTGTGCTGCAAAGATTGCGCCTCCGGCCGGACCGGATTCCAATAGACGCACCGGGAACTCCACGGCACTTTCGACACTGATGATGCCGCCGCCCGAATGGATCATGAAGACCGGGCATCGCGTTCCCTCCTCGGTTAATCGACCAACGAGGCGATTGAGATAGGAGGCCATCAACGGCTTGACGAAAGCATTGGCGCAGACCGTGTTGAAGCGTTGGAATTCACGCATCTGCGGCGAGACTTCCGACGAAATCGAAACCGAAATATCGGCCTTTTTGGCAAGCAGACGATCCCGGACGAGCCTTTCATGCTCACCATTGAGGTATGAATGGATAAACCCGATCGCAACGCTTTCGTAACCCGCCGCGATAATCCGGTCGCAAAGCGCATCGACTTCGGCTGGATCCAGCGCCTTTAGCACTTGGCCATCGGCACCGATGCGCTCATCGATGACAAAACGCTCGTTGCGAGGCACAAGGGGGGCCGGCAATATGATGTTGAGATCATACTGCTCAAAGCGGCTCTCGGTCCGCATCTCGATAACGTCGCGAAAGCCCTTGGTCGTGATGAAGGCAGTGCGGGCACCGCGCCGTTCGATAAGTGCGTTGGTGGCAAGTGTGGTGCCATGAATGATGGTATCGATCTCGAAGAGCTCAACGCCGGCAACTTCCGCCGCCTGGCGAATGCCTTTGACAATCGCGTTTTCGGGAAAGGAATAGTCGGTCAGCACTTTCGTCGAATGGAGCGTAGAGCCTACTTCCATCGCGACGTCGGTAAAGGTGCCACCAATATCAACGCCGACCCTGACTTGCTTGCCATCTTTCGCCATTTTCTAACTTGCGCTCCGTAAGCGAGCTGTTCTGGCCTTGCCCGAAAGTTTGTTCGGCGCTCAGAGGCCTTCCCCATCCACGTGAACGGGCGGGGCAAAAGCTCTTCAGTTGTTGATGTTTCCTGTGTCCTGCGCGACAGTGGTCTTAGTCGCGCAGGATTTGGGCGTTTACTCCTTGCCGGTGAAATCGACCCCCGGCAGGGTTGTGGGAAGTTCCGCACGCTCAGCGCCAATCCATTTCTTGTAGAGAGCGTCCAGCGAGCCGTCAGCGGTGTGTCGGGTGACAAAATCGGTGAGATAGTCGAGCATCTCCTGATCGCCTTTACGAACCGCCATTCCCTGGAAATTGTCCGCCACCTTGTACTTGCGCTCATAGGAATCGCCATGGCCGGTCTGACTGATGACGAGACCGTAGGTCACACTGCCAAGTATTGCATCGACCTGCCCCGACAGAAGCGCCTGAACAGTCGTCGCATCATCATCGAAACGCTTGATTTCTGTATCTGGCGGTGCGACCTGGACGAGCAACGGCTCAAAAGAGCTTCCGCGATTGACGCCAATCACGTAGTCGCCAAGATCGTCATTGCCCGTTATGTCAGCGTCCGTTTTTCCCCAGACAGTGATGTCGTTTGACGAATAGGGAATTACATACTGGATGACCTTGGCGCGCTCCTCGGTGATCGTCATCGATGGCACGAGAAAGTCAACGTTTCCGTTGAGAAGCAGAGGAATTCGGTTCTGGCCGGTAATACGCTCAAACTTCACTTCGACCCCAAGTTCCTTCGCGATCAGATTGGCGATCTCAATATCGAATCCGTCGTTTTCGCCATTCTCGTCGATAAACCCCCAGGGGAACTGGTCCATCTGTACACCAATGGTGGCAGTGCCCTTAGCCTTGATTTCTTCCGGCGTTACGGCCTCGGCCGTCGTTGCGAACGATGTCGCGGTCAAAACCATGGCCGCAATGCCGCCAAGAATTTTCGAAGGAGAAAGGTTCGTTGCTGTATAGAACATGTGTCACCTCTGGTTGATTTTCTGCATGTGTTCTTGCTTTTACCGAGCGGCGTTGAGGCGGCGCTCGATCCGTGCGCTGCAATAGGTCAGGGGTACGCAGATGAAGAAGTAGATCAGTGCGACCGCCCCATAGACCTGTAGCGGCTGAAAGGTGATGTTGGACATCAGTTGTCCGGAACGCGTTAGCTCCGTCAGCCCGAGCAAGGCAGCAAGTGCCGTTCCCTTGATGAGATTGACAAGGAAGCTGATCGTGGCCGGCAGACCGATACGGAAGGCTTGCGGCAGAACGATATCGGCCATGCGATGGAAATAGCCTATGCCCAGGGCACGTGCGGCCTCGCTCTGTCCATCCGGTACAGCCTGGATACTGCCACGCCAGATTTCACCCAGGAAAGCGCTCGTGTGGAGCGAAAGGCCAATCGTCAGTGCCACCCAGACATCCACCTTGAGGCCAAGAAGCGGCAGTCCGAAATAGACGAAGAACAGCTGGATCAGAAGCGGTGTACCCTGAAAGATCTGGATGTAGACAGCCATGAGGACACGCAACCAGCTCCATTTGCTGGTCCGACCAAGGGCCACTGCAAGCCCAAGGGCACCACCGACCGTGAAGGCGAGCAACGAAAGAACAATGGTCCAGCGCGCGCCCTCGAGCAGAAAGACAAATTCACCCCAACCGAATTGACGGATCATTGCGATGCCTCACTTTGCCGGATAGGAGAAATAGAACCTGCCGATCATGCCAAGAACGACAGAAAAGAACTGGGACAACACGAGATAGATGACACCGAGCGTCAGATAGATCTCGAAGCTGCGAAACGTCTGAGAGTCCAGGATCTGGGCGAAATAGGTCAACTCCTCCGCCGAGATGGACGACACAAGACTGGAGTTCAGCATCATCAGAATGAACTGGCTGCAGATTGCCGGATAGACCGCCCTGATGGCTGGTCGAAACACGATGAAGCGATAGATGTCGGTCATGTGCATGCCAAGCGCCCGACCCGCCTCAATCTGACCGGGTCGAATCGACTGGACACCGCCACGGATGATCTCGGCTGCATAGGCTGCACAGTTCAGCGTCATCGCAAGAACCGCAGCCTGTTCCCCGCTCAAGCGTATGCCGAGCGCCGGCATTCCGAAGAACACAAAGAAAATCTGGACGAGCATCGGCGTGTTGCGGATCAGTTCAATGTAGCCGATGGCGATTGTGCGCAGTGCCGTCCGCTTGCTCATCCGCATCAGCATGAATACCAAGCCGAGGCTCAAGCCCAGCACCATGGACAAGGATGCCATTGTAAGCGTTCCGATGATGCCCTCGAGAAGCATCGGCCATGCAGCAAAGACAGGGGCAAAGTCGAATGTATAGTTCATCGTTCGCCCTTAATGATTGAGGATCTGGCTAAGGAATGCCTTGGTACGCTCGTGGCTTGGATTGCTGAAGAACACGTCCGGCTTGGCGCTTTCGATTATCTCGCCACGATCCATGAAGATGACGCGATGGGCGACGGCTCGCGCAAACCCCATTTCGTGCGTCACGCAGATCATGGTAATGCCGTCATCGGCAAGCGAGACCATCGTATCGAGGACCTCCTTGACCATTTCCGGATCGAGCGCCGAGGTCGGCTCATCGAACAGCATGATCTTTGGATCCATGCAGAGTGCTCGCGCAATCGCTACTCGCTGCTGCTGGCCGCCTGAAAGCTGCGCCGGATATTTCTGGGCCTGTTCGGCGATATGAACACGCTCCAGATGCCGCATCGCCTTGTTCTTTGCTTCGGCCGCTGGTGTCTTACGAACCCGGCGCTGCGCCAGGATACAGTTCTGCAAGACAGTCAGATGCGGAAAGAGGTTAAACTGCTGAAAAACCATGCCGACATCACGGCGGATATGGTCGGCATTGCCACCCTTCTGGCTGAGCGTGGTGCCGTTGACACTGATGGTGCCCTGCTGGATTTCTTCCAGATGGTTGATACAGCGGATAAGGGTGGACTTGCCCGAACCGGAAGGACCGCACAGGACGATATGCTCACCTCGGCCAACTTCCAGGTTGATGTCCTTCAGCACCTGAAGCTGCCCAAACCATTTGTTGACGGCACTCATGGCGATGGCTTTTTCCGACATGCTGGTCCCATTCATGGCCAGTTCCCCCTTCTCTGTCAGGCTCGCGGTACGACTTCAAAAATTGCATCGACCTCGACCGAGGACCCGCGTGGCAGCGACCCGGCACCAAGAGCAGTGCGAACATGGCGACCCTTGTCGCCAAAAATCTCGATGAGAAGGTCAGATGCGCCATCGATGATTGCGGGATGATCCTTGAAATCCGCAGGTGCGTTGACGAAGCCGCGCAGCTGGACGCAGGCCAGGACACGGTCAAGATCACCACTCAGCGCAGCACTCACCCGTGCCACGATATTGAGCGCGCAAAGACGGGCGGCTCTATAGCCATCTTCGGGCAAGACATCCTGACCGACGATGCCGACATAGTGCTCGACACCATCGATCCTTGGAATCTGGCCCGAGGCAAAGAGGAGGCTCCCAACGAACCGATGCGAGATATAGCTTCCCGACGCAGGGGCAATCGATGGCAATACGATACCCAGCTCGGACAGACGTGCAGAGACGACACCCATAGCGGCTTTCAATCTGTTTTCTTTGACGCGCCAGAGACGCAAACCATGTTCCCGGAGCAATTTGCCATCCAGCCCGTGGCCAGATGATCGCCTGCTCGCTACTTCTATCCCAAGGTTACTGAAATACTATCTCTTGTCAACTTCGAATCTGGAGATACTATCTCGCTGCCATCGATTACAAACTAACATTCATATCTATCTGTTTTTATATATTTTTTGTGATACTACATCATTGCGCATGTTCTAAAACAAATAGTGTTTTCGATTTATTTCCTTGCCACCAACGCGGAAACTAGAGCGGGAGATTAGGCGCAAATACCAAGTGTGCGCACTCTTTGTGCAGGCGACTACATTGCAAGAGGTAGCATCACTACAAGAGGTCGTGCTACTGACGTGACATGACGAACAGCACGCTCTCGAAAGGCGTCGCAAGGTGGGTGATTTTGGAAACTCTGACGGGCCGAACCATACAGGCGCTGAAAACACATATCGTCGAAAGTCAGCTTGCAAAGGGTGTCAAGCTTGGCTCGCTCAGCGAATTGTCCCAGCAGTTTGGCGTTAGTCGAACGGTCATTCGCGAGGCTGTGTCGGCGCTACGCTCCGACGGGATCCTCGAGTCCCGCCATGGCGTCGGTGTGTTCGTTTCGAGACCGCCACGTCCCGGCACGGAAGAGCCCGCAGCTTTTGATGCAGATGCCGTTCTCGAACCCCTATCGCGCCTCAAGGCCTCGTTCATGGATCTGCTTGAGCTGAGAATGGCGTTTGAGGTACACGCGGCGGGACTGGCCGCGGTGCGGCGCTCCTGGGCACAAGAATCGAATATCTGGAATGCAGCGCGCCAGTTCGAGTCGTCACTTGAAGATGGATCCGCACTCGATCATCTCGATTTCGTCTTCCATCGCGCCATCGCGGAAGCAACCAACAATGGCGCATTCATTGAGTTCTTCAGCCTGATGAGCCTGCAGATATTACCGCAGCCTGCATTTTCGAAGGATCTCAACCCGGAACTGATCACTCCCGATTACCTGCAGAACACAGTGGTCGAGCACCGAGCGATCTGCGACGCGATCAGCACCGGAAGTTCAGAAAAAGCCCGTGAGGCGATGCGCGCCCATCTAAACCGAAGCCACCTCCGCTATCGCAGACTTTCGGACGGCGCTCGCTCGCCGTTGAGCAACGTCGCCCAGGAAGATTAACGTCGTCAACCATAAAAAAAGAGCGTCCTGGTCTTGCTGAAGGTCTTTGATCAGCATCCCGATTTTCGTGATGCCTCCCCGGCAAGAACAGTCGCCCATACGCGCTGAACAACAATCTTCGCGCCGATCTGGCGCAAAATTCAGGTCGATCGCCAACGAGTGTCGGCGACACTGGTCCGGTCAGCCGATATCCGGTTCCAGCTGAAAGCCCCAAGCAGCCTCGTCAAAGCCTGTATGAACGAGACGCCGCGAATGAGTTGGACACCGATCGCGGCTCATCGGGTTCTTCAAATTCGCCGCCTTCGCGACCATCATAAACAAGCAAAACTCGATCACGCGTGGCCGATCCGCCCCAGAGCGCATTGAAGCGAGAATGCTGCCCCTTGATCACAGATCTTCAGGAGACCGAATGAAAAGCTCGGCAAGGGAGACCTTCAAGCTGCCGGCGACCTCATCCTGGCCATCCCCGGCGACCGCTACCGAACAACTGCCTGTTGCTTGCGATATCGGCTCCAATCGCCTAGAACAGCTTCCTGCGGCGGGGGCCCGACAAAAAATGCAACTGTCTAGAGACCCGCGACGCCAATATGCCTGAAAGCCTGCAGATCACCGCAACTCATATCCGGCTGAGCACGAGACTGTTCTTGCGTTTCGGCGCTCCGCTAAGTGCAATTTGGATGGGCGGCATCCTGCTCAACATCTTGCTTTTGCGCGGCGCGGTCGAAATTGGCCTCCTCAACCGGTTTGCAGGCCTGATCGCGCTTGCTCCCATCATCCTGTTGCAACTGGTCGTCTTTGCGGCGATGTTCATTGTTTTGCGCGACGGGCTGCCGTTGCTTCGCCGCAGACGTCAGCAGGTCGAGACGGAAGCCGCAGCACTTCAAACCACACCCCGTGATGGCAACTTTTTCGCCGGCGCGCTCATCGCCGTCCTCATCCCCTTCTATGGTTATTATGCGGGCTGGGGCTTTCTGTCCAACACGCTGCGCGACTATTCGAAACTGTTTCTCGACATTCAAAACAGCCGAATAGACTTCCTTACGCCAGCCGATAACGGGCCGACCGCGCTGGAGGTGCATAGTTCATGGTGGATCGTCGTGGCGGTTTTGCTTATCTGGGTGCTGCGCCGCGTGGCCAAGAGCCTTCACAAGAAGACCGGCAGCGGCTTTTGGCCGCTGTTCATCGTGGCGTGCGAAACGGCATGGGCACTGCTCGGTCTCTATCTGATTTCCGGCTGGCAGGACCAGCTTGTGGCGTGGCTGGCACAATTGCCATCACCACAGGAACTCCTGGGTTTCTTGATTCCTGAGGCCAACGCCGAAGTAACGAGCGCGGCCACGCGCCCCATCGACTGGGCACCAGCGTTTCAACCGCTGCAATGGCTGAATAAGTTGTTCTGGTATTCGGCCCTCCCGCTGATCTGGTTCAATCTCGGCGCCATCATCTATGGCCACGACCTGAACCTCATGAGGGGCACTACGCAGCATGTAACGGGCAACATGTTGAAGCGCTGGAGCAGCCTGCCAAAGCCAATCACCGATTTCATCGGCTATTTCTGGGGCGGAACGGTGAGGCGCTGGCATGCCGTCGTCAACGGCGTGATGCTGGCCGCCTCGGCCGGCATGGCGCTGACGGTCTCGGTCATCGTGCTATGGCGCTTTGCCGATTATCTCGGGCGTTGGGCATGGGTTGGGACGGCGCAATTGATTGGCTCGCAGGATCAGATGGTGTGGCAACTGGTGGCGCAGCCGCTCAATCTCCTGTTCGGTTATCCGGGTCAGCCGCAAACCGGGCTGGTCGTAGTTGTCGTCCAATTCTGCATTCTTGCGGCAGGACTGGAACTGGCCGGGCGCGCGCAGCAAGAATCGGTTGCTATTGCGACGGCGTCTTGAACATGCGCACGTCCGGCTTGATGGAGAAAGCGAGCGCAGCCGGCCGCGTTCCATGGCCTGAAACGTTCAGGACCAGATTGTCGAGTGCCGATGCCGGCAGGCGATAGATCTGATCAAAAGTGGTCGGACCATTCTCGGTAACATCGACCGGATTGCAGTTGCCGTTGTCCTTCCCGTCTGAGGCCAGAATCTGGATCGCTCCGCGGATCGAATAATCATAGATGGGTAACCACGTCTGACCATCGGGTGATCGCAGGCTGGCGCGGCAATCCACCCACGAAGCGATACTTGCCTGCGGCCCCTGAAGGTCGATGCGCACGAAGAGAAGCGCGCGATCGGGCTTGCTATCGACAACTGCAGCCCGCGCCTCGCGCACGCCGACGCGAACGCCGTGAAGCTCGCCCTCGGCTCCATCGACTGTCACGGCGCTCCATTCTCGCTGATGTCCAATATTCTTGAAACCGGACCATCCGGTCAGTCCCAGCGTGGCTAATAACAAGATGGTTGTGGTCGCAATCCAACCCAGGGTCTTCATGGGGTCAGCCTCAGCATTGGCTGATTTTCCGGTGCGGTTGTGGCCCTGCCAAAATGCAAGACACTATCCATTGCCATGCTGCCGCGCGGGGCAAGACTTAGCCGCCCACCGACGATTTCGTCTTCCGGCACCTCGAACACAGCGACGGCGCGATCCGTCAGCCCCGGCTCGAACCGGGCCGAGGAAAGATTACGCGGCGCGTCTTCAAGTCGGGCAGTCTGGATGTACTGGCGTCCGGTCGCGCCGAGCCAAATCGCCTCGAGCTGCTGCGATCGTAATCGGCCTGTAATCGAAAGCTCGGCGACGAGGAATGTCGCCGACGTGTCGCGCGAAACATCCTGGCCAAATTGCGTATACGAAATGGCACCTGCGGTTTTCAACTTCACCAGCTCGGCAACGAACTGGCGACCCTGCCCGATTCCGTCGTTGTCCGCGAAGACAGCGAAAGGCTGAAAACTGCTGTTATAATCCGGCACCGTGCTCATCATTGTTCCAAGCGCCACACCGCCCAGCAACACCGCCATCAGATTGCCAAATATGTTCATGCCCCCTTCTCCGGCCGCGCCTTCAAGGTACCAGTTGGATAGGACTGCAGCCAGCTCGCCTTCGAATAGAGGTTGTCATTGAGTTTGAACTTCTGCGCACTGAACTTGATCGATACGTCCTGCTCGCGCCAGTCCTGCGGGATTTTCCAGACGATATTGACCGCCTCGCGAATGCGCGGCTCAAGCTGCTTCAAAAAGTGACTGTCCCGCACCAGATTGACCTGCGGTGCCGGAAAGTCCGTACTGCCAGACGTCAGCACAGGCAGCTTTTCCGGAAAACCAAACATCGCCTTCTGGGTCGTGCCGGTTACATTCTCAAGCAGTCCAGTAAGCACCAGCATACGCTCATCTGGCTCCCTGCCGACCTCGATGGCGAGCTTTTGCGGGGTAAATACCGAGCGACCGACGCTGACCGGTTCACCGAAGGCGACTTGCGGCGACGTGTCGGGGATGCGTGCATCTTCCACCTTCATCCACCATGTAACGATGACGGCGACAACGATGCCGATCGCGGCAAGCAGGCGGATACCAATCTGACGGGCCGCAGATTTCAGCGAATATCGAGTCATTCTGATATTCAACCGGATACCCGGTCCGACTTCAAGCTTCAATAATACAGTGGCGCTCCAGATCGCAGGTGATCGTCCTGCAATATTGTCTCTTGGGCCAGACCCGGTCATCCATGTCTACAATGAAAGGAACTGGAGGGATACTGGTGCAGACGCGCAACCATCCACACTGTTGGTGGAACAACGATCCTCAATCCATCTTGATGCTCAGATCGGTCCGCATTTGATCGAGCAGGACCGCGATTTTTTCAGTTAACTCTGCCGTGCCCAGGCTCGTCGGATAGGAGATCGCAACGCCGAAGATTTCCATCGTATCGGGATCGCGCAGTGCAACGCCTTGCGAGGAGACACCCTCAGCGATTTCGTTGGACGCATAGGAACGGCCAGTGGCTCGGATCTTTCCGATTCGCTCCATCAGCTCTGCGTGATCCTTCGGTGTGTTGGCTGACACATACGGAAGCGGTTCCGGTACACGGCTCTTCAGGGCGTGATCTTCGAGTAAGGCCAACATAGCGCGACCATTGGACGTCGCATAGGCGGGAGACTTGTAACCCGGCGTCGAGGCGATCGCCAACGGATTGGATCCTCGCACAACGCGCAGCACCATGAGGTCGGCACCATCGAAGACTGTAATATAGCCCGTATGACCCCCGATATCGCAGATCTGCCGGACCCGCTTGTAGATCATATCGAGAAAATGATGGCGCGAGCGAAAGATCTGCCCGAGCTCGAACAGGCGCATGCCGGGCGCATAAAGCCTGGTTGAGTGATCGTATTCCAGAAGGCCTGAAGCAACAAGGCTCTTCAGCGCTCTATGAACCGTCGCCTTCGGACGGTCGAGCCGGCGCGCCAGATCAGCCTGACCGATGGCGGGCTCCTCCAGCGAAAAGCACGCAAAAATTGCGACTGCATCATCCAGGACACCCATTCCACCACCCTCACGTTGCGTCAACCGCACAGTTTGTTTCATTATTGAAATTCGGTGTCAATGGTGAAACAATTACTAGACTTGCTAAAATTTACCGCCTACAAATTTCGCAAAGACAAGAGAAGCTGAATTTTGAGGCATGCGCCAAGTACGGCGTATTTCGATCGGAAGCACAGCTCGGGAACATGAGCGAGGCCTCACAGGCCAGTTCATTCGCGTGATCTAGGATAGACATATGCAAGCTACTGGCCACACGACCGGTAAGCGCCTGCGTGCGGGCGTGGATATCGGCGGCACCTTCACCGACTTCATCCTCTTCGACGAAACCTCCGCAGCGATCCGTCTGCACAAGTGCTTGACCACTCCCCGCGATCCCTCCCAGGGTGCGTTGGGCGGTCTCGGAGAACTGGTCAAAGCGACCGGTATCGGTATTTCCGATCTCTCCGAGATCGTTCACGGCACCACGCTGGTGACAAACGCAGTCATCGAGCGGAAGGGGGCTCCGGTCGGCCTGATCACCACCGAGGGTTTTCGCGATATTCTCGAAATCGGCACCGAACAGCGTTACGACATCTATGACCTGACGCTAGCCTTCCCCGCGCCCCTGGTCGAGCGTTCACGCCGCATGGAAGTCACCGAGCGTATCGACGCCGATGGGAACGTCATTCTCGAGCTCGACGAAGTCGCGGTCCTTCGTGCTGCGGAAGCTCTGAAGAAGGACGGCGTCGAGGCGATCGCCATCTGCTTCATGCATTCCTACCGCAACCCGGCACACGAGCGCCGCGCCCGCGACATCATCGCCAAGGCTCTGCCCGAATTGTCGATCTCCATTTCGTCCGAAGTCGTCGCCGAAATCTCCGAATACCAGCGTTTCGTCACCACATGTGCCAACGCCTATGTGCAGCCGCTGATGGATCGCTACCTGCGCCGTTTCGAAGGCGAACTGGAGAAGATGGGTTTTGCCGGTGATTTCCACCTGATGCATTCGGCAGGTGGCCTTGTCTCGCTCGAAACCGCCCGTGCGTTCCCTATCCGCCTGCTCGAATCCGGCCCTGCCGGTGGCGCACTCGCCACAGCCTGGTTCGGCAAAAATGCCGGCCACGACAATGTCATTGCCTTCGACATGGGTGGCACTACTGCAAAAGCCTGCCTGATCGAGGACGGCAAAGTCGACATCGCCTCTTACCTGGAAGCCGGCCGCGAGCATCGCTTCAAGAACGGTTCCGGCCTGCCGATCAAGTCGCCTGTCGTCGACATGATAGAGATCGGTGCCGGCGGCGGCTCGATTGCCTCGATCGATGATGTCGGCCTGCTGCAGGTGGGTCCGCATTCAGCAGGATCCGAGCCGGGCCCGGCCTGCTACGGTCGTGGCGGTGTCAAGCCGACCGTCACCGATGCCTCTGTCGCACTCGGTTACTACGATCCGACCTTCTTCCTTGGCGGCCGCATGAAGCTCGACCTCAATGCTGCCGAAAAGGCGCTCAGCACGGTCGCCATACCGCTGGATATATCGTCGGTCGAAGCCGCCTGGGGCATCCATCAGGTCGTCAGCGAAAGCATGGCAAACGCTGCCCGCATCCACCTTGTCGAGAAGGGCAAGGATCCGCGCGGTTATTCGATGATCGGTTTTGGCGGTGCCGGCCCGGCGTTTGCCGCCAAGGTCGCCCGCATTTTGGGTGTTTCCGAAGTCATCATCCCGCCTGCAAGTGGTGCAGCGTCTGCCTTCGGCTTCCTCACTGCCCCCCTCTCCTTTGATATCGTCCGTTCGCATCCGACCGAGCTGTCGCAAGACCTCGAAGCTGCGAAGCTCAACGCCATTCTCGATGAAATCTCCGAGGACGGCCGCGTGCAGCTTCGTAGCGCCGGTGTTGCGGATGCCGACATTTTGGTAGACCGCTCCGCCGATATGCGCCTCGTCGGCCAGTTGCACGAGATCAACGTGCCGCTCCCGGCTGGTACGCTCGATGCCCACGCCTATGCCGAGATCCGCAAGGCCTTCGAAGCCGTCTACAGCGCCCGCTACACCCGCGTTCCGCCCGAAGCGAAGCTCGAAATCCTCTCCTTCCGCATCCGCGCCAGCGGTGCCATGCCGCAACTCACCGTCCGTCAGGCCAACATCGACGGCAGCAGTACAAACGCAAAAAAGGGTACCCGCAAAACCTATTTCGGCGACGGTTTCGTCGATGCAGACATCTATGACCGCTACGCCATGCGTTCAGGCATTCTCGTCGAGGGGCCGGCAATCATCGAGGAGCGCGAGTCCACCACCATCGTCCCACCGGGCGACAAGTTGACGGTCGACGAGAACGGCAATCTGCGCATCCAGATCGCCGAGACTTCCGAGGGCGCCACCATTGTCGACGAAACCATGTCACTTGACCAGGCAAGTGCCCGCATACAGGCAGATCCAATCGCGCTGGAAGTCATGTGGAGCCGCCTCGTCAACGTTGCAGAAGAAATGTGGTCGACTGTCTGCCGCACGGCCTTCTCACTCATCATCTCGGAAAGCCAGGACTTCGGCTGCGCCATTCTCGACCCCGATGGCGAAACACTGGCTCACTCGGCGCGCGTCATGCCGGTCTTCAACCTCACCCTGCCGATGGCGGTAAAGGCAATCATCGAACGCTACCCGATCGACACGATGAAGCCGGGTGATGTCTATATTACCAACGATCCCTGGCTGTGCGCCGGTCATCTGTTCGACCTTGCCATCGTCACTCCCGTCTTCCATCGCAACCGCGTGGTGGCGCTGATGGGCACGGTCGGTCATGTCGGTGACATTGGCGGTAGCCGTGACGGCCTCAACGTCACCGAACTTTACGAGGAAGGCATCCAGATCCCGGCCATGAAGCTGGTGCGCGAGGGTGTTGAAAATGAAGACCTGTTCCGCCTGATGGCAGACAATATTCGCGACAGCGATCAGGTTCTCGGCGACGTCCGTTCCTTCATCTCCGCCAATGAGACCGGCTCGGTGCGCATGCGCTCCTTCATGGAAGAGTATGGCATGCATGATCTTAAGGCACTGTCGCATGTCGTGCAGTCGCTCTCCGAAAAAGCCATGCGCGATGCGGTGAGCAAGCTCACGGACGGCATTTACCGCTCGGAAATTTCCAACAATCCGATGGGCTCGACCATGACCTTCCCGCTGAAGGTGACGGTCAAGGGCGACGAGATCGAACTCGATTTCGAAGGCGCACCGCCACAGACGGTCAAGGGTGGCATCAACTGCACCCTTTCCTACACGACGGCGCATGCCACCTACCCGATCAAGTGCATGCTGACACCAGGCATTCGCGGTAACGCCGGATGTTATCGTCCATTCACCGTGAAGGCGCCAAAAGGCTCGATCCTCAACTGCGAAAAGCCGGCTCCGGTTTCGCTCAGAACCCGCACCGGCTGGTATCTGGCGCCCAATGTCTTCCGCGCATTGGCCGAAGCTGCGCCACACACCGCGCAGTCCTTCTCCGGCCTGCCGAGCCTGATGAGCTTTTATGGAAAGTCGGTGGAAACCGGTGCGTTGTTTTATGAACTGCTGCTCCTTGGCGGCGGCCAGGGCGCAGCACTAAGCAAGGACGGCAAGTCCTCACTTCTGTGGCCGACGTCTGCTGCGACCTCGTCGCTGGAAATGTTCGAGACCCGTTCGCCGATCATCATCTGGGAAAAAAGCCTGATCACCGACAGTGGTGGCGCTGGTGAAAACCGAGGCGGCCTGGGCGTTCGTGTCCGCATCTCTCGCCGCAATGGCGAAGGTCACCCGATCAAGGCGATCGTTTCGCCCGAGGGTGTCGACCTGCCGGTCGAAGGCCTTTTCGGCGGCAAGCCGGGCAAGACGGCGACTGGCCTGATCCGGGCGAAATCCACCGGCGAGATACTGGAAGATTGCGGCACCGGCGCGATCATCAACCTGACGGATACCGAGGCGATCGTCGAACTGACGCTCGCTGGCGGCTCCGGCTTCGGTGATCCGACCAGGCGCGATCTCGACAAGCTCGATGACGACGTCAGGCAGGGTTATGTCAGCGCGCAAGCGGCGGACACTATCTACGGCCGCTCCGCCCGCAGCGGAGAACGCAAGAAGTCCGATACCGCAGCATGACAACGAAATATCCGGCCGTATTAACGGGAAACGGCCGGATCTCAAAAACCAGGAGACCATACACATGCAGATGACCAGACGTTCGTTCATGGGATCGGCGGTTTCCGCTGCCGCGCTTGCCTCGATGCCGTTCGAAAGCTTTGCCGCCGGCCGCAAGATCCTGATCATGGCGAGCAGTGTCGATATTCCGAATTTCGACCCGCATGTTGCCACCGGCTATGCTCCGGCCATGCTGTTCCGCAACACCTATGACGCGCTGGTGCGCGTCGTCGGAACGCCGCCTGAAATAAAGCCGGGCCTTGCGGTCAACTGGACGGTTTCGGAGGACCAGAAGCACTACGAGTTCAAGCTCGACCCGGACGCAACATTCCAGGACGGCTCTCCGGTCACTGCCGAAGCCGTAGTCTATTCGTTCAAGCGTATCGTCAAGCTGGAACGCGGTCCCTCGTGGATGATTGCCGGCGTCGTCGACGCCGAAAGCGTCAAGGCCGTCGACGCCCAGACCGTCGCATTCGACCTCAAGGCGCCGTTTGCACCCTTCCTGCAGGTCCTGCCCTGGATGTTCATCGTCAATCCGGCCCTGGTCGAGGCCAACCTCGGCGACGACGATGGCCAGGCCTATCTTCTTGCCAACACAGCCGGATCCGGCCCGTTCAAAATGGGTCGCGTGATGCCGGGCAACATGTACGAATTCGTCCGTGTCGAAAACGACTGGCACAAAGGCGGCGGCAACCTGGAAGGCGCGATCTGGAAGATCGTCCGCGAGGCATCGACCGAACGCATGATGCTTCAGCGAAAGGAAGCGCATATCGCACTAGAACTCTACGCCGAGGACATGGAAGCGCTCGCAGACGATCCGAACGTCGTTAGTGTCATCGAGCCCGAATATCGTACCTTCTCGATCAAGATGAACACGGCCAAGGGACCGCTTGCCGACAAGAACCTGCGCAAGGCGATTTCCCACGCTTTCAACTACCAGAGCATGCTGGACGCCGCAGGCCCGGCCGAACTGATGATCGGTCCGTTGCCAACCGGCATTTTCGGCCACGACCCTAACCTCGCCGTCTATCGCCATGACATGGACAAGGCCAAGGAGTATCTGGCCAAATCGGAATACAAGGATGGCGGCTTCAAGCTGACCGTCATGCATGCCACCGGTTACGAGAACCAGCGCCGCTGGTCGCTGTTGCTGCTCGAAGCGCTCAAGTCGCTTAATATCGAGTTGGATATTCGCCCTGCCACCTGGCCCGACACGGTTGCAGCAGCCCAGTCTCCCGACACCATGCCGAGCTTCATGTGCCTGTTCCAGACGGCAAATTACGCGGATCCGGACAACATCGCCTTTGCCGCCTACCATTCCTCGCGCAATGGTCAGTGGCAAAACCCGGTCTACAAGAATGAGGAAGTCGACGGGCTGATCGAGGCCGCCCGTGTCGAGACTGATGAAACCAGACGCGCCGAGCTTTACAAGCAGTTCCAGGAACTGGTTGTTGAAGATGCACCGGATATTTTCGGCGTGCTCGAAAAACGCAAGCTCGGATTTGGCGCCAATGTGAAGAACTTTATCTTCACCCCGGTTGCCGCCAACGCTATCGAACTGTTGCCGCTATCGCTCGACTGAGCGGAACGGTCGCATATGAAAAAGGGTCCCTCGCCACAAGAGCGAGGGACCTAACTTGCAAGACCGCCGCGACACCAATTTGGGCACGCCTCCAGCGTTTCCCCTTGTGGAAGAGATGGCGGCAGCCAAAGGAGCTTCCCATGCGCTCGACCTCTGTTTCTGACCAACGGAAGCGCCCATGATCCTTTATACATTGAGACGCCTCGTCCTCTTGATCCCGATGCTGATCGGGCTGACGATGATTGTCTTCGCCATCGCCCGCCTCCTGCCCGGTGATCCGGTGGCACTCGCCGCCGGCCCGAACGCCACTCCCGACGTGATAGAAAGCGTACGCCAGGAATTCGGCCTCGATAAATCGCTGCCCCTGCAATACTGGGACTACGTGACGGGGCTGGTGCAGGGCGACTGGGGCGTATCCATTTTCACCCGCCGGCCGGTGTTCGATGACATCATGACCTTCCTGCCGGCAACACTGGAACTGGTTGCCGCCGCCCTTTTGATTGCCATCGTGCTCGGCATCCCGCTCGGCCTTGCTGCCGCTGTTTACCGCAACGGTGCCATCGACTACCTGACCCGTACCGTCGCACTTGGCGGCATCGCCATGCCACGCTTCTTCCTCGGCTTGCTGTTGCAACTGATGTTCGTCTCCTGGCTCGACATACTGCCGCTGTCCGGTCGCTTTCCATTGATAGAGATCCCGCCCGAGACAATAACCGGTTTCTACACGATCGACGCCATTATCGCCGGCGACTGGTATTCGCTGTCGATCGCCCTGCAGCACCTTGCTCTGCCTGCCTTTGCCATGTCGCTTTCCCCCTTGGCGACAATCATGCGCATGATGCGAGCGTCGACAATCGAAGTTCTGCAACAGGATTTTATCATGACCGAACGGGCGCTCGGTATTTCCAACGCCAAGATCCTGTTCAAATATGTGCTTAAGAACGCCATGACTTCCACGCTGACCGTCATCGGCCTCTACGTTTCCTGGTTGCTCGGCGGCACGGTTCTCGTCGAGACGGTGTTCGACTGGCCAGGACTTGGCCTTTACGCCACTCAGGCAATCCTGTCCCAGGATTTCATGCCGGTGATCGGTGTCACACTGGTGATCGCCATGATCTATCTTGCCACGATGCTGGTCGTAGACCTGCTTTATGGCGTCTTCAATCCGAGGGTCCGCTACACATGACCACCACTCCGACCGCACTCCTTCCGAAGCGCGACCAGTCGGCACGGCTGGAAAACTGGTCCAGAGCCTTCTATCGCTTTCGCCAGAGCTGGCTTTCTGTAATCGGGCTTGCCATCGTCGTGACGCTTGTCTTCGTCGCGCTGTTCGCACCCATCCTGGTGCCCTTTCCCGATCATGTTGCCGGCGGCACCAATACCGCGGCCCGTTTCACAGCGCCGGGTGCTGAGTTCTGGTTTGGCACCAATGCGCTCGGGCAGGACGTGTTCTCCCTCGTCCTCGTCGGTTCGCAGGTCTCACTGCTTTCCGGTCTTGCAGTGGTCGCAATCGCCATCATTGTTGGCGGCATCATCGGTGCCATTGCCGGTTATTTCGGTGGCTGGATCGACGAAATTCTGATGCGGATCACGGATCTCCTCCTGACCATACCCAGCCTGATCCTTGCCATGGCCGTCGCCGCGGCACTCGGCACCGGCGTTATCAACATGATCATCGCCATCGCCATTACCTGGTGGCCGGCCTATGCCCGCCTCGTGCGCGGCGAGGTGATTGGCAAGAAGGAAGAGCAGTTCATCACCGCTGCGAAAGCACTCGGCGCCGGCTGGCCACGCATTCTCGGCCGTCACATCCTTCCCAACATCATGTCGCCGATCATCGTCAAGGCCTCGCTCGACATGGGCTTTGCAGTGCTCACCGTCGCCTCGCTCGGCTTCGTTGGTATCGGCGTCAGGGCCCCGACGCCGGAATGGGGCACCCTTCTTTCTGTCGCCCGCGCCGACATGCCGGACTACTGGTGGACGGCAGTTTTCCCAGGCTGCGCCATCTTCCTGGCGGTACTTGCCTTCAATCTCCTTGGCGACGGTCTGCGTGACGTCATGGACCCCAAGGCTCGGCGGTGAGGTTAAGATATGACGTTGCTCGACATCAAAAACCTCAACCTCTCCATGCGCAGTTTCGAAGGCGAAACGCAGATCCTACACGGCATTGATCTCAAGATCGAACGGGGAGAAATCTGGGGAATGGTAGGCGAGACCGGTTCCGGCAAATCGCTGACCGGCCTGTCCATCTCCCGCCTAATCCCACAAGCGACCGGTCGCTACCTCGCTGGTTCGATCGAATTCGAAGGCCGCGACATGCTCAAGGCTGACGAGAAGGAAATGCGCACCCTGCGCGGCCGCAAGATCGGCATGATCTTTCAGGATCCGACGACCAATCTCAACCCGGTCTTTCGCATTGGAGCACAGATCATTGACGTCGCCCTGCATGCTGGCCACGCTGATCCGACGGTGTTGGGGCTTGAACCGGGAGCGTCGTCATCGGCACACAAGAAGGCCGCGAAACGTGTGGCCGTGGAAATGCTCGACAAGGTTGGCATCCCGAAGGCCACCGAGCGGATCAACGATTATCCACACCAGTTTTCCGGCGGCATGCGCCAGCGCGTGCTGATCGCCATGGCGATGATCGGCAAGCCGGACCTGTTGATTGCCGACGAACCAACAACGGCTCTCGACGTCTCGGTCCAGGCGCAGATCCTCAAGCTGATCCATGACCTCGTCGCCGAACGCAATATCGGCGTGCTGATGATCACCCACAATCTCGGCGTCGTAGCGCAGCTCTGCAGCCATGTGGCGGTGATGTATCGTGGTCGCATTCTGGAGCGCGGGCCGGTGACAGAAGTGCTGAAACGCCCGGGCCACGCCTATACCCAGGCGCTCCTCAACTCCATTCCAACGGCCCATACCAAGCGCGGTGAACTCCGTGGCCTTGGCGGTGTCATGCCGGAGGTGCAATAATGCTTGAGATCAACAACGTCTCAAAGATCTTTCCCGGCCAGCGCAAGGGCCTTTTCGGTCACACCGCAGGGTTTCGTGCACTGGACGATGTCACCTTGCAGGTCAAGAAGGGGTCGAGCTTCGGCCTTGTCGGCGAATCCGGCTCCGGGAAGACGACGCTGACGCGGTGTATCCTGCGTCTGGAAACGCTGACATCCGGCAATATCTTTTATGAAGGCGCCGATATCAACAAGCTGTCGCTGACCGAGATGCGCCGTCTGCGCGCCCGCCTGCAGATCGTCTTTCAGGATCCCTACGCTTCGCTCGACCCGCGCATGACGATCCACGATATCATTGCAGAGCCGCTGGTCATCCACCGCGACATCGTTGCGATGACAGCGCGCCAGCGAACCGAACGTGTGCGGGAACTGCTGTTGCAGGTCGGACTTAACGAGGAACACCTGTTCCGTTACCCACACGAGTTTTCCGGCGGCCAGCGCCAGCGCATCGGCATTGCCCGCGCGCTTGCCGTAAAGCCGGAATTTCTCATCCTTGACGAACCGACCTCGGCGCTCGATGTCTCTGTCCAGGCGGACGTGCTGAACCTCCTGCACAATCTGCAAAGAGAACTCGGTCTCACCTATTTCTTCATCAGCCACGATCTTGGCGTCATTCGCTACATCTGCGACGACGTGGCTGTGATCTATCGTGGAAAGCTGGTTGAAAGTGGTCCGGTTGGAGATATCTTCGAGCGGCCGCAGAACGACTATACGCGCATGCTGCTGGAGGCGATGCCGGATCCTGATCCAGAGCGTTCGCCCTTCCGCAAGGTTGCATCCGCCTAAAACTTGGAGCCCGCATGACTTTTGATACCCCTTCCCTCGCCGCACTTGCAGACGACGCCAGAACATGGCGCCGGACGATCCACCAGCATCCCGAGCTTCTGTTCGACCTGCCAAAGACGGCCGCGCTGGTAACCGAGAAGCTGAAGGAGTTCGGGTGCGACGAAGTGGTGGGCGGCATTGCCAAAACGGGTGTCGTTGCCATCGTCAACGGCAACAAGGGCGCGGGCCGGACAATCGCGCTGCGCTCCGACATGGATGCACTGCCGATGGCAGAACAAACCAACCTGCCCTATGCTTCGAAGGTCGAGAACATGATGCATGCCTGCGGGCATGACGGCCATACCGCCATGTTGCTGGCTGCCGCCAAGCAGCTTGCCGAGAGCCGTGACTTCGCAGGTAGAGTTGTGCTGATCTTCCAGCCGGCAGAGGAAGGCGGCGGTGGTAGCCGGGTAATGATAGAAGAAGGCATTCTCGAACGCTTCGGCATCGAAGAAGTCTACGGAATGCATAACGAACCTGGTCTGCCAGTTGGATCCTTTGCGACCCGAAGCGGTCCGATCATGGCCGGCGGCGATCGTTTCGTCATCACCATCAACGGCAAGGGAGGCCATGCAGCCGCCCCGCATCTCAGTCACGACCCGGTCGTCGTGGTGGGGCATATGATCACCGCACTGCAGACGATTGCCTCGCGCTTCACGGACCCGCTGGATTCCGTCGTGCTATCTCTCACCTATATCGAAGGCGGCAGCGACAAAGCACTGAACGTCATTCCGGCTGCTGTGAAGATCGGCGGCACGATACGCACAATGCAGCCGAAAACCCGCAAAGCCGTGGAAGCACGTTTCCGCGACGTCGTGATGATGACCGCAAAACTCTTTTCCACTGACGCCGAGATCGACTGGCGTCCGGGCTATCCGGTCACCGTCAACGACCCGGACAAGACCCGGCTTGCGGTGGCTGCCGCGAGCGCAGTCGCGGGCGCCGACAAGGTAGACAGTGACTATCCGCCGACAATGGGCTCGGAAGACTTCTCCTACATGCTGGAAAAGCGCCCCGGTTCCTTTATCTGGCTCGGAAACGGTGACAGCGCCGACCTGCACAACCCCGCCTATGATTTTAACGACGATGCAATCATCCATGGCGTCCGCTACTGGCTGACGCTGGTCAACCAGCGCCTCAACAGCGGAGCAGGAGCGTAGGGAGAACCGCTATCTCTTTATCGGCGACATCCTTGCCGCGCACAAAACGCGAGATCTACTGGTCATCGAGCGCAGCCATCTGGGCCATCAGTGGTTGATGCTGATGAAAACATCATCGGGATAGATCGGCTGCACCGGGGCACCGGGGGCTGGGATGCCAAGTCCACTCTGAAGGAGCGGGAAATTCCTTTCGTTTAGCGATCGAAGAGAGGCCAGAAATGTCGGTGCGCGCGCGATGCTCCGCACCATCGATGCATTGGCGATCATATCCGAGCACGTCTTTCAGTCGGGTATGATTGCCTTTGACGCCATCGATAGAGTTCAGAAGGAACCATGCCGGTTCATTGGAATCCGTCTATTACTGCATAGCCGACGCAATCAAATTCGCAGCCTTTCAGTTATTTCAGTTACAGGCTATGCGCATTATATTGACGATCAAGGAGATATCGCCATGGCTAGCCAGATCGTTCATTTCGCCGGATTGTCGGATCGCGACCGCAAGAATGCCTTACCCTTGCCGAAACTGGCCGCCGGTGACAAGCTGGAACTTCATGTTCGTCATGCAGGTGGCAAGGAACAGACGCTCTCGATTCCGCCCTCGGCCACCGCGGCCGTTGAAGCCCTTCTGGCCCATATGTTACGCGGCGAACGCGTCGCCGTGCTGACCGAAGACCAGGAACTGAGCCCGACCGAAGCATCGGCCATTCTCGGAATCTCTCGTCCGCTCATCGTACTGCACATGGACCGAGGCGATCTACCATTCCGCTACGTCGGCAAACACCGCCGGGCGCTCCTGAAAGACGTGCTCGCCCTGAAAGCCAGGCTCGACACGCGTCAGGCAGCGATGGATGCACTTGCCGAAGACACCGAGGATCTCATTCAGACCCATGGCCTCTAAACCGCCCGTCGCGGTCTATGATGCCTGCGTCCGCTATCCCTTCCGCTTCTATTTTTCAACGCAACCTTGTCCATCCCCCGTTCATGAGGAAGAGCCCGCTTCCATAGCCACTTGAGCTGGCGCTTGCGCAGCGGTTCGCAGTGTGGAAACCTGTCCTTCCTCAGAATTGGGTGGGATAAGCCAATGCGCGTTGACTATCTTGGACTTCTGTAACGGGCCTCTCCGAGTCAACCCCCCTTTTTGCTCACATCCTGCACAGTTGATTGAGTGGAACTCGACAGTAGCGTAGCCGCTCGCGAACGCGCCCTAAATTGCGCTGTAGTGAGTGAGC
>JAEWDP010000068.1 GCA_023390055.1 Pseudomonadota bacterium
GTGCTACAATAACCGTGAGAAGGATGTTCACTCCGTATTGCAGGAATGAAGCTGCAGCCAGCCCCAGCGCGAGCCAGAATATGACCCGAAAGACGAACGGACCAATCGTTGCGGCGAGCGGCATGCCAAGGATCAGCACAACGACCAGTGCGAGGCCCATGGTGCCCGCAAAGATTGGCGTATAGCCAGCAAAAAGCAGATAGACGAGTGCGCCGAGTGGCAGGACAAGCGGCCAGTGCTCCTTGAGTGCCAGCCATGGATTGGGAAGCTCCTCCTTGCTCATTCCGCGCAGGCCGGCCTTTCCAGCTTCCAGAAACACCATCCAGAAGCAGACACCAAAATAGAGTGCTGCCGGGATCAACGCCGCCTTGACGATGTCCGAATAGGGAAGATTGAGCGTTTCTGCCATGATGAAGGCGACGGCGCCCATCACCGGCGGCATAATCTGTCCACCCATTGATGACGTGGCCTCGACGCCACCCGCAAAACTTGCGCGAAAGCCGAAACGTTTCATCAAGGGGATGGTGAACTGGCCGCTGGCAACGACGTTGGCGACACCAGATCCGGAAATCGTCCCCATCAGGGCAGACGACATCACGCAGACCTGCGCCGGTCCACCACGCCAAGAGCCGACGAGGCCAAGCGCAAAGTCATTGAACAGTGCCAGCATGCCTGCACGCTCGAGAAAGGCGGCGAAGACGACGAAGATGAAGATATACGCGGCCGATACATAAATCGGTGTTCCGTAGATGCCTTCCGTTCCGAAGCCGAAGTGTTCGACGATCAGTTCGAAATCATAACCCCGGTGAATGAACGGTGCCGGCAGGTGCTGTCCGAAGAAGCAGTAGGCCAGGAAGATCGCGGCGATGATCGTCAGCGGCAGACCCATGAGCCGCCGCGCTCCTTCGAAAACCAGAATGATCATGACTGTCGCGACAGTAAGATCGAGTGCCGTCAGAAATCCGCTTCGAAGGATGAGGTCCGCGTAAAACACCCAATTGTAGATGCCAGTTAAGAACCCGACCACGCCGAGCGTCCAGAACCAGACCTGTCCAAGTCTGGTCTTTGCCACGAGATTGCCGAAGAGCACGAAACCGAGCAGCAGGAGAAACCCCACATGCATGGCCCGCACAACCTGGCTTGGCAGCGTTCCGTAGGTGGCAGTCCACAGTTGGAACAATGAGAACGTGAAGGCGATCCAGAAGGCTATTTTACCGGCAAATCCGTCACCGAACCCGGCTGGAAGGCCCTCTATGGCTTCTTCCGCCGAGTGGGGTTCAAGCTTGGGTTCTTCAGTTGCAAGTTCGCTCATGCGGCTCCTCAGATCGTTCTTGAGACACAAATCCCCGCGGCGTCAGGTAACGTCCGCGGGGATGATTGCGCCGGGCGCTGTTACTTGATCAGCCCGATTTCCTTGTAATAGCGCTCTGCTCCGGGGTGCAGTGGAACGGGCATGCCGTCGAGCGCCTTCTTTGGATCGATAGCCTTTGCAGCCGCATGCGCTGCAGCAAGACGATCGAGATTTTCAAAGAGCAGCTTGGTCATCTGGTAGGCTGTTTCTTCAGACACGTCCGCATGCGAAATGAGGAAATTTCCGACCGCGGCTGTGGGCACATCCTCGGTCTGGCCATCATATGTGCCTTTTGGAATGATGGCGGGAATGTATGGTGCGCCAATCTTTTCGACAACGTCTGCCGGAACTGCGACGACGTTGATGGGCAGCGACGTGGAAAGGTCGCGGATCGATGCAACACCAAGACCGGCCGACTGCAAGGTCGCATCGAGCTGACGGTTCTTGATCAGTTCGACGGATTCGGCAAACGGTAGAAACTCGGTCTTGCCAAGATCGTCATAGGACATGCCGGCAGCTTCGAAGATTGTACGCGCATTGATTTCCGTACCGGACTTCGGTGCGCCAACCGACAGGCTTTTGCCTTTAAGATCGGCGAGTGTACTGACGCCAGATTCCTGGCTTGCCACGATCTGAATATAGTTCGGATAGATGGCGGCAATCCCGCGCAGCTTGTCCAGTTTACCCGGAAAACCCGCTTCCGTATTGCCCTCCCATCCCATCTGCACCGAATCACCAAGCGAGAATGCGATCTCGCCACGACCGGCTTGCAGAAGGTTGAGGTTTTCAACCGATGCCTTGGTCGACTGGACCTGGGTTCTGGTCCCTTCGATCTTCTCTCCATAGATCTCCGAAAGGGCAACACCCAGGGGATAGTAGACGCCAGAAGTACCACCGGTCAGGACATTGATGAATTCCTGCGCGTTTGCTCCTGCAGAGGCAAAGGTTGCAGAAATCGCCATCGTGGTGGCGGCGAGTACAGTTCTTAGTTTGCCTGAAGTCACGATTTTCCTCCCAACATCATCGTTCAGCAGGCGCTAAACATGCGGAAGCAGGGGAGAGGCGTCAATCGCTTTATGTCAAAAACCGGACGAAGTTCGTACAAACTTCAACTATCGTAGGGGGTGAACGTGATAGGTCAGGCCCCGTCCAGAGGTTCCGTGTCCTGGGGATTGCCGGCGCGGTCGATGCGTATTTTCTCGATCCGGTTTTCTGCAATGGCCAGAAGCCTTTCGCAATGTTTTTTGAGTGCCTCGCCGCGCTCATAGATGGCAATGGACTCATCAAGCGCAACATCGCCACGTTCCAGGCGGCCGACGATGCTCTCAAGCTCCGCCACGGCCTTTTCGAAAGAATAGCCGGTGACGTCAATGCCTTCCATAATTTCCGTCGTTTCCGTCGTGGTATCAGTCATTGTCACCCCTTCATCAGTCTGCAAATGTGAAGCCCGGCAGACTCTGCCAGTCCTTCGAGATCATAGCCACCCTCCAGCAGGCTGATAAGCCTGTTATCGGCGTGTTTTCCGGCGATTTCCATCAGTCGCCCCGTCGCCCAGTCGAAGTCGTCACCAACCAGATTGATCTGCGCCAGCGGATCGCGATGATGGGCGTCGAAGCCGGCGGAAATGATCAGGAAATCCGGACGGAAGTTTTCCAGTGCCGGCAGGACACGGGTCTTGAACGCATCACGAAAATGTTCGCTGGCCGAATTCTTTTCAAGCGGTGCATTGACGATATTGTTCTTCGTTCCGGTTTCATCGCGCGCACCAGTCCACGGATAGAGCGGCATCTGGTGGGTCGAGCAGAAGAGCACGGATGGATCATCCCAGAAGATATCCTGCGTGCCATTGCCATGATGAACATCCCAATCGACAATTGCCACGCGCTCTGCGCCAAAACGCCTTTGCGCATGACGCGCGGCAATCGCAGCATTGTTGAAGAGACAAAATCCCATCGCCTTTGTCTTTTCGGCGTGATGTCCGGGGGGGCGTGAAGCAACGAACACATTGTCTGCAGCACCTGTAAAGACGTCATCGACCGCAGCCATGGCCGCCCCGATGCCGGTCAGGGCAGCCGTCAGGCTCATATGTCCAACATAGGTATCTGCTTCTATCTGCACAATTTCTTCGTCCTGCGGGATTTTGCCGGTGACCAAGCGCAGATGTTCTTCCGGATGCGCAAGCAGGACTGCGTCTTCGTCTGCCGCAACAGCCTGCTTGCGGTCCAGCTGAGCGAAATTTGGATGCTGGAGGGCAATGGCCAGTGATCGCAAGCGGTCTGCGCATTCCGGATGGCCGTCGGGTGTTTCATGCTCAAGGAAGATATCATGTTCGTAAAGGCGGGTGGACATCTTGTGTTGTCTCCGGGTTTGCTCCGACATGGCGCAGATTGGCGGCCATTTCAAGCAAAGAGCAGGAGATCCTGGGAACACGCAATACTACAAAACGGCGGTTGCCATCATAATACCACCCGTCGGACGGGCCGATCCACTAGGCCGTACAAGGTCATCTGCTTGTCTAGTACAACGGAATGCGCTTACATGTTCTTCAACGCGCTGGTGGTATTGTGGAAAAAGAACCTGCAGAATTCATGGAGTTTACGGTCCCTTACCGGGACGTGGATCTGCATGGCGAAATGTTCCGCTATGCCTATGCCAGTCGTGCAGAGGAAGCGTTGACGATCTTCTGGAGCAGGCGGCCAACGGCTCCGGACGATCCGGATTTCAGCGTCGGCAAGATTACCTGTAGCTTCCATGTGCCACTGCGTCTCGCCGACCTGGTCCGCATGGATGTCCATGTCAGCAAGATTGGCGGCAAGTCAGCGGGCTTTCTGGTACGGATGATGCGCAATGGTACGGAGGTCGCCGAAGCCGAGATCATCTGGGTGGCCCGTGACACGCAGACCAGGGAGCCTGTTGCACTGCCTGAGGAATTGCGCGACTGGCTTTATCAGTTTCTCGACTGAATCAGGCGCGCTGCGGAAGCAATGGATAGCCGACCATGACGGCTCGACCCGCCAGTGCTGCTATCGCTGCCTTTAGAATGTCACCTGGAACAAACGCCAGGGTGCCGATAAAGGCGTTTCTCAAGCCAAGGCCGGTCGGGCCAAACGCAAGCCAGAAAACGCCGAAGAGATGATCGACGAGCAGGCCGCCGATGACGGCAGCCACTGCAAAACCTGCAATTTGTCCGAAGGCACCTTGTTCCCGTCGCACGACGCGCTCGGCAATTACGCCGGTGACGTAGGCCGCAAACACGAAGCCGATCAGATAGCCTGCTGGAGGTGCGACGAACACGCCAAGCCCGCCGCGGCCGCCCGAAAGTACCGGAAGGCCGATCGCGGCAAGAAGCAGAAACAGAAGAACTGCAGCAGTGCCGCGCTTTGCTCCAAGGATGACACCGCATAACATCACGCCGAGAGACTGCGCGTGGATTGGTACGGGAATGAAGCCGACCGGGATTGGTGGCAAGAGCCCGAGTACGACAATGACGGCCGCAAACAGCGCTGCAAGGACGAGATCACGGGTGGTCATGGCAAGTTCTCTCCGGGAAGTGTCGTCTGCTTTTGCCCGCGTATTCCCCGTGCGTCAATGGCCGCGGCAATGTCGTCTGCGTTTTTCAATGTCAAGATGATCAGTGGAACGGCAATCGTCAGGGGCCGCACTTTCAGCCCGCGGGCCTGATGGGCCTCACGGATCGCATGATAGCGTCCCATCACCTCGGGAATGAAGCGGATAACGAGACCGACGGCAAGCCCGACATCTGCAGCCTTGATCAGACCAAGTCGTTCAAGTGGCCGTGCCGCAAGCGTGATTTCGTCAATAAATTCTCCGATAGTGGTTGTTGCGGTGACAGTCGCTGCAAGCAGGATCAGCGTGACGAGCCGCAATGTCATCGTTGCGGCTTCTGCCGCCGACTTCATGACGAGGGCAAAGACGGCAACCGCCAGGACTGTCAAAAGAACCGGGCGCAATCTCAGCCATGCTTGTCTGAAGCCAAGACCAAGCGAGGCGTAGAGCAAGGTTGCGCACAATGCAGCGATAGAAAGCACAAACGGTGAAGATACGGCCATCAGCATGATGCCGACTATGGCAAGAGTGATCAGTTTTGTGCGAGCCGAAAGGTGATGCAGAATGCTGTTTCCTGCAACATAGAGTGTGTTCAACCGGCAAGCTCCCGATAGCGCGCAATTGTCCTGGCTGGAACGTCGTCGGCAACCAGCCTGCCATTGTCGAAGAGCAGCACCCGGTCAAACTCTTGAAGCATGTCGAGATCATGACTGACGACGATGACGTCTTCGACCAGTTCGTGGATGGTCCGTTCGACCAGGCCGCGGTTCTTCAGGTCAAGCTGGTTGGTCGGTTCGTCGAGGATGACGATTTCTGGATGCGTGACCAGGACCGAAGCGAGGGCGGCCAGTTGCAATTCTCCGCCCGAAAGCTCATGGGCGCGCCTCGTTGCAAGATGCGCGATGGAAAACCTTGCGAGAACAGTCGAAATCGCTGCATCTATTTCGTTGGCGGGCCGTCCGCGGCTTTTGAGCCCGAGTGCGATGTCTTCATGCAATATCGGCAGAATGATCTGGTTTTGGGGGTTCTGGAAGATGAACCCGACCTTTCGGCGCACGGCGTCGCCTTCGGTTGCGGTGTCGATACCGTTGACCGTCACGTTGCCATGCGTTGGTACGATCAGGCCGTTCATCAAGCGCGCAAGGGTTGTCTTGCCTGAACCATTGAGACCGATAATTCCGACACGCCGTTCAGTCAGCGCAAGTGTCAGAGGCTCGATTGCCACACGCCCTTCGAAATGGACGGTGGCCTGTTTGAAAAGGATCTCCACCTTTCCCCCTTTTGTTGATCGTGCCTTCTATAGACCGGATGGCAAGCGAGAGGAATGCAAAACAAAACGTGAACATTGATACTTTGGACCGAACCGCATAAACTACGAAACATGGCGATTCTCATCTCGAACGAGCAGGCACGGAAGGTCTTTCAGGAACGGCAGGGCCTTTGCCAGTCGCCGACGAGTGCCCTGCACAAGAAGGATCTTCTGGCACTGGTCGACAAACTGGGATTTGTCCAGATCGACAGCATATCGACGGTCGAACGTGCCCATCATATGATCTTGTTTTCCAGGAACCAGACCTATCGGCGCGACGATCTGCAGCAATTGCTTGAAAAGGATGGTGAACTTTTCGAACACTGGACGCATGATGCTTCTGTCATTCCCGCGGCCTTTTTTCGATATTGGAAACACCGCTTCCGTCGCCGTGAGGAGGTCATTGGCGAGCGTTGGCGCAAATGGCACGGTGAGGATTTCGACAAGGCATTCGAGGAAACCTACCAGCGGATTGTTGAGGGCGGCGCCATCATGTCGCGCGACATGAAGGCGGATGACCACAAATCGGGAGGCTGGTGGAACTGGCACCCCAACAAGACTGCACTGGAATATTACTGGCATACGGGAAAGCTGGCGATTGCCGGCCGCACCAATTTCCAGAAGATCTACGACCTGACGGAAAGGGTGTTGCCGCAGCATCATCATGAACCAGAAGTAAGCCACGAAGCGTTTGTCGACTGGGCGTGTCGCAGCGCACTTGCCCGCCTGGGATTTGCCACGACCGGTGAAATTGCCGCTTTCTGGGATCTGTTGAAGCCTCAGGAGGCCAAGGAGTGGGCAGATGCCCACCGTGACGAATTGGCGGATGTGGTGATTGAAAGTGCAAATGGCAGCCGGCCCCGAAATGCTTTCGCACTTCAAGCCTTTCTTCCACAGTTGGACTGTGGTCCACAGCCGCCTTCGCGGGTACGTGTCCTCAGCCCATTTGATCCGTTGTTGCGTGATCGCAACCGGGCAGAGCGGCTGTTCAATTTCAGCTATCGTATTGAGATCTTTGTTCCGGAGCCGAAACGGCAGTACGGATATTACGTCTTTCCCCTGATTGAAGGCGACCGAATGATTGGCCGGATCGACATGAAGGCTGATCGCAAGGCAGGTGTTCTCGACATAAGGCGGTTGTGGCTGGAGCCGGGGGTGAAACCATCAAATGGCAGATTGGACAAGCTGGAAGCGGAACTCTGGCGTGTTGCCCGGTTCGCCGGTGTGGAAAAATTGCGTCATCAGGCCGGTTGGCGTGGTGAGAAGGTATGATAGGCTGGTCCGCGCCGTTTGCCGGCGTGGAAGTCATCACAATGTTGGAACCGGTCTCTTCGTCCGGCATCTTTGTAGTCGTAGGTCTTTCGAAGGTGCTGGCCTTCGGCTCCGTCTCGCCAGAGGGCATGTTCAGTGCATCAGGCATCGCACGGGTTTTTGCAGGACGAGGAGATTGACAATTTTCTCCTGAGGGGCCCGGCTCAAAAGCTCACTTCAACGAGCCACGGGACCATGCATGCAAATTGAATTTCAACAGGAAAGGGTGCGAATGATGGTGCGTTATCACACCCAGAGGAATAATCCGTATAGTGAACGAAGCCATAGACGTGCTGAGCGAGGCATGTCTGGACGTGGCTGTGTCGGATTTCAACCTTAGCAAGAAGGTTACGCTGGATAACCCGTTACGAAGTTCTTGCCGATGCTTACAACCTGAGAAAGCCGACGGACCTCAGCCAACTTGTTCAGGGGTCAAACGTCACGAGTGTTTCTCCAGCGAAGAATCGGAGGCAAGCTGATCCGCCTGGTCAAATTGATCGCTCGGGCCGATTATTTAGAGTTGCTTTGGATCGGAGTCGCGCTGCTCGAAAGTAAACGAGGTTAGCAACGACGTGACGATGTTGGTCGCCTTTTCTTTTACAAGAGTTTTCAGTCCATTCAGTCGTGCCTCGCAATCTCAGGTCCTTGTAAATGCTATCCACGGCCTCCTCTTCAATGCGCTTGATGTGGGTCTCGAAGGTAGCAGTATCATCTGAGCGGTACATGTCACGAATGACCATGCGCAGGATTTCCTGCATCGCGATCTGCCATGCAGTCGTGCTTGCCTGAAGTTCGGACGTTTCGCCTGTCATAGGAATTCCTACATTGCTGGATACCTGAGGGGCTGATGAGCTGGCACACTTTGCGTCACGTCAATCTAGCACGCTTTCGTTTCAGAGCTGCGGTTACTCTCGTACGGTCATCTGACTCTTTTGCCAACCGGGCTTCCCGCAACCGAGCAGTTTTCGCCTCACGGGCCACTGTCACGAAATCGCGCTCTTCCACGGCCTGGTCTCGTGCAAAGAACTGGCTTTGTGTCTTTTGGAAGGCAATTTCCGCCGTCTGTCGGCTCTTGCTGTAGGTCTGCGTCATGGAGTTCTCTTTCTTGGTGGGCCGTTCCATCAGCCAACAAAAAAGCCGGGCTAATGCCCGGCTGGTTGGTTCATGCTCTCAACAATGCCAGTACATCCGTGGTCAAAGGAGAGCAGGTACCGATGTTAAGCAGCCTGAAGGTTGCAGGCAGATGTTTTGCCCGACTTGCTGTCGCGCTCCAGCTCGTAGCTGAGCTTCTGGCCTTCGACGATTTCGCGCATTCCTGCACGCTCAACAGCCGAGATGTGAACGAACGCATCTGCGCCGCCATTGTCTGGCTGAATGAAGCCGAAGCCCTTAGTGGAATTGAACCATTTAACTGTGCCAGTGGTCATGATGAACCCTTTCATAGCAATATTACAGGACCTCAGAGCGAAAGCTCTGCGGATGAGATAGCGATTATTTGAAAGGGAAATTCGTCAGGCGCGGTGCCAATCGCGCAGTAACCAAAGTCAGCAAGCAAAAGATCGATAAACCATAGATAGAGAAGAAAGGAGAAGATGTCAACTTTTAGTTTGGGTGAACTGTTGTCGGTCAAATACTCCAGTCAATGCGGCGTGAGGAGCGGCCGCCAGATACTACGTTGCCAACCATGCTTGACTAATACATAGTCGTTCAGCTATATATTGAACATATAGCTGAACAGGTATGGGTATTCATGGCCACGACGCGTGATGAAATTTTCAGGGCATTGGCTGATCCCACACGGCGAGCGATCTTCGAACGTTTATGTCGCGAGGGTGAGAGGACCGTCAGCATCTTGACTGCCGGAGCCGGGGTTTCACAGCCAGTAGTTTCCAAGCACCTTGCTTCTTTGAAACGCGCAGGCCTCGTGCGCCACCGACATGAAGGCCGACGCACCCATTACATCGCGGAATATGCCGCGCTCGCTCCTTTGGTCGACTGGGCACAAGAAATGACTGGTTTCTGGGAGAAGAAGTTCGACGCGTTGGAAGACGTGCTAAACAGGATGGACGAATGACTGAGATGCTGACCGAAAACCGAACCGTGACCATCGAACGCGAGATGCCGCATCCGCCAGAAAAGCTCTGGCGTGCGCTGACACAGCCACATCTGATCGCGGAATGGCTGATGAGCAACGATTTCGCCCCTGTCGTCGGCCATCGCTTCAATCTATCTGGTGAATGGGGCGGCGTGCTGGATTGTGAAGTACTCATCGTGGAGACAGGCGAGCGGCTGTCATACACTTGGAACTATGCCCACAAGGACCGAGCTTACAATCTGAACAGCGTGGTGACCTTCACCCTCACACCGACAGCCCGGGGCACACATCTTCGAATGGAACAATCAGGCTTCCTGCCCGGCCAGACGCAAGCCTTCAACGGTGCCCGTCAAGGATGGAAAGGCTTTCTGGACAAGTTGGATACGCTGGCAGCCACTCTAGGCTGACCGCCGTTGAGGCAATCATCCGCTTTGCTTACGTGACGAGTGCAAGTCCTGGAAAGCCTACAGCTTGGCGATAAGCGACCCTGTCTGACAATTTCTTGGAGTTTAAATACATGAGCTGGAACAAATCCGTGCGACAGTTTCATCGATGGATATCGATAATCTTCACCCTCACGGTCAGTGCCAATTTCGCCGCCATGGCCTTCGGTCAGCCACCGAACTGGATCGTCTATTCGCCACTGTTACCACTGTTTCTGTTGCTGGCCAGCGGACTTTACCTGTTTGTCCTGCCTTACATGGTGAAACGTGGTGGCTGAGCGACACCCATCCTTTTTGGCCGGAAGCAGTCACAAGTTCACTGGATGAAGCACATCAGTTCCAACGTCAAACATGACGCCAATGCCCTCAGTTTTCCAATTCCTCTCAACAATTGCCGGGAAGCTGGTCGCGGTGGAATCGATCAGTCGGGTACCGAAGCTCGCTAAAGCTGTTTCCTCGAGAAAGGGGCGGTCCCCCTTTCTCGACCTATTCGAGGCGAACAACGCCTCCCTCACATTGGGGCCTGATCGTCACTCTACCGTTTGGCACCGACAAGTACTTGGCGGGGTTCGTAGCCAGTTTATGAAGGAGAAGAGCGAACCTTGTAATGTGGCTTTGTGCTACCGGAAGATTGGGCCTTCCAGAGAGATTTTTTCCTTCGGGATCCTGGTAGGGTGCAACGATTTTCTCGACCACTTGAAGCAGTGTCACTGTGCTGTTGTCTTGCCCCTGCTCATGAAGGCATGCCGTCGTAAGTTCATGGGCTGCAGCAGGTTCTAGATGATCTCGGTATCGGTGATCTGAATGCCAAAGCCTTCCAGGCCAACATAATGCCGTTCACGCGACGAATGGAGTTGAATTGAGGTGACGCCGAGATCCCGAAGTATCTGTGCGCCCAGTCCGATCTCCAGCCATTCGCTTTCCCGCTGCTGTGCCTCGCTGTGTATTTCGCGATCATGTATATTGCTGCGCACGGTCGTTGATACGCCAACCCCGACTGAACCTTCACGCAGATAGACGATGATACCGCGACCCTTGGCGGAGAACCGCTTCATGAAGTCGTCTACCTGACGGTCCCGGCCAAAAACATCTTGACCGACATGCTCGAGATGAAGCCGTACCGGGATATCGACACCGTCGCGGATATCGCCGAAAACCACGGCCAGGTGTTGCATCGGGTCCCATGGCAGGGAATAGGCATGGGCCTTTGCCGGCCCGTAGGGGGTCTCGACGTCAAAGCTGGTTTCCTGCTGGATCAAGGTTTCCTTGCGCTGCCGATAGGCAATGAGGTCGGCGACCGAAATCTGCTTCAGGTTGTTGCGAGCGGCAAAATCGGCGACCTGAGGGCCGCGCATGACTGTGCCGTCATCATTGACCAGTTCGGAGATGACGCCAACGGGCGGCAGGCTGGCGAGGTTGCAAAGGTCGACGGCGGCCTCGGTGTGGCCCGATCGCATCAACACGCCGCCCTCGCGCGACAGGAGCGGAAAGATGTGGCCTGGCCGCGTAAAGTCGGATGCGCCGACATTCGAGTTTGCAAGATTGCGGACGGTCAGCGTGCGGTCCTCGGCGGAAATCCCGGTCGTCGTTCCATGCTTGAAATCGACGGACACGGTGAAAGCTGTCGTATGGGCGCTGTCGTTTTCTGCCACCATGGCATTCAGGTTCAGGCGTCTTGCCTCTTCCTTTGGCATGGGAGCGCATACGATACCTGACGTATGCCGGATGATGAACGCCATCTTTTCCGAGGTGCAGTGAACTGCTGCAACAATAAGGTCGCCCTCGTTTTCGCGGTCATCATCATCTGTGACAACAACAATTTCGCCTGCTTCGAAGGCTCGAATGGCATCGACGATGCGTTTCTGGTCGTAGGCCATGGAAGGGTTCCTTATCGAAGCTGACCGGTCTGTGCCCGGTCCCGAAGGTAGTGGTCGGCAATGGCGCAGGCAACCATGGCCTCGCCGATAGGCACGGCTCGGATGCCGACACAAGGGTCATGGCGACCCTTGGTGCGCACATCGACATTCTTGCCATCCGCGTCGATCGACTGACGCTCGGTCAATATGGATGAGGTTGGCTTAATGGCAAAGCGTGCGACGACAGACTGGCCGGTGGAGATGCCGCCGAGGATGCCGCCGGAATGGTTGGACAGGAATACCGGACGCCCATCGTTGCCCATCCGCATTTCGTCGGCGTTTTCTTCGCCGCTCAGTTCGGCGGTTTTAAATCCGTCACCGATCTCCACGCCCTTGACAGCGTTGATCGACATCAAAAGGGACGCAATATCCTGATCGAGTTTTCCATAGATCGGCGCACCAAGCCCGGGTGGGACATTTTCGGCAACGATCTCGACAACGGCACCAATTGAGGAACCGGCCTTGCGAATGGTGTCGAGATAATCTTCCCAGACCGGGACGATGTCCGGGTCTGGGGAGAAGAACGGATTTTGATCAATCTGTGTCCAGTCCCAGTTGGCACGGTTGATCTTGTGTTTGCCGATCTGGACGAGAGCGCCGCGCACTTGAAGTTCCGGCACCACCTTGCGGGCGAGCGCACCGGCGGCCACGCGGGCAGCGGTTTCACGCGCGGAAGAGCGTCCGCCGCCGCGATAGTCGCGAATTCCGTATTTCACATCATAACTGAAATCAGCATGGCCCGGGCGATAGCGCCGCGCGATTTCGCCGTAATCCTTGGAGCGCTGATCGGTGTTTTCGATCAACATCGAAATCGGCGTCCCGGTCGTGATCATCGTTTCGCCGTCCTCGGCGATCATGGTTCCGGAAAGCACCTTTACGACATCGTCTTCCCGGCGTTGGGTGACGAAGCGCGACTGGCCCGGCTTGCGCTTGTCCATCCAGTGTTGGATCTCGTCGAGTGTAAGATGGAGACCGGGGGGGCAGCCGTCAACGACACAGCCAAGTGCCGGACCGTGACTTTCGCCCCAGGTGGTTACGCGGAAGAGATGACCGAACGTGTTGTGAGACATTTCAGACCGTCCATAATGGGTTAGCTCTTGCCAACTCCGGGGCTGTCTTATGAAAAAGCGCTGCGGCCGACAAGCCCCATGCGCGGCAATCTGGTCTGCGAATGCGTGTTTGCCAATAATGTTACAAGCCGGCTGCCCTTAAAGATGACCATGAGCCGGCGGCGTGGCCTGGAATATAGCGCCGACACCGCTCCGCGACCACATCATGCATCCAGTTTGCTGTCGATCGCGTCAATGCCATTTGCCACGAAACCGGCCCATCTTTCACGAATGAGAAATGTCAGCCGGTGTGCACAGGCGATTGTACCTGCCAGAATTCCGCTTTGGTGGAAGTTGTGCCCAGCAGAACGCCCCCTTGTCTCACGCGGCCGCCTGCGCCCAGCCGTGCAATGCCGTTCTGGTAAAATCAGCGAATGGCTGGGGGCGCGCAAAGGCATATCCTTGCAAGAGGTCGCATCCGAGCTCGCGCAACATCACGGCGTGCTGCATCGTCTCGACACCTTCGGCAACAGTCTCGACGCCGAGAGAACGCCCGATCTCAATGATTGAACGAACGAGGGCGCGTTCCTTTCGCGAACGCAATATCGGCATGACCAGCTGCCGGTCGATCTTCAGCCGCTTCGGTCTGAGCTTCAAAAGGCCGACGATCGAAGTGTGCCCCGTGCCGAAATCATCGATCTCGATTTCGATGCCGAGTGCCTTGATTTCATCGAGGTTGCTGGCAACCTGATCTTCATGTTCGTCAAGAAAGATGGACTCGACCAGCTCAAACGATATCCGTCCCGGCTGGATATCAAGCGCTTTGAGGGCTGTCGGCAGGTTTTCATCGTGCAAACGCCTCAACGACACGTTGACGGACACTTTGGGCACTTCAAGCCCGATCCGGTCCCAATATGCCTGATCCCTCAATACCGTTTCCAGGACGATCTGATCGAGCGTTGCTGCCACATTCAGGTCCTCGGCAATACTTAAAAAGCTCTCGGGTGCAAGAATGCCCTTGGTTGGGTGGTTCCATCGCACAAGGGCCTCGATCCCGGTGAGCTGGTTGGTGCGCGCATCGAATTGTGGCTGGTACCAGGTAACAAATTCATTGTTGTCAATTCCTGACAGGATTTCATCCGCGGTGCGCTTGTGGCTGACAATCTCCGCCTGCAGGTTCTGTGTGAAGAATTCGAAGCGGTTTCGTCCCATGCCCTTGGCGCGATAAAGCGCGATGTCGGCATTGACCAGTATCCGTCTCGCATCGACATTGCGTCCGTTGGCAAAAGCTATCCCGATCGAGACGCCACAACGGCAAGCAAAGCCTTCGAAGTCGATAGGCTGGTGAAGTTCGCTGATGATTTTTTGTGCAAGCTTCGCCATGTCCTGCGATGTGTCGGTACCTTTGATCAGGATGACGAACTCGTCGCCTCCAATACGGGCGACGAGGTCATCGCGCCTGACATTGCGTGAAAGGACCTTCGAAGCATGCCCAAGCATTGCATCACCTGCGGCATGCCCCAGCGTGTCATTGATCTGCTTGAAGCGGTCGAGATCGAGATGCAGGATGGCAAATGTCTGAGGCGCGCTGTGGCTGTCGATCGACAGCTGATCAAGTTCCAGATCGAGTTTGCGGCGATTGGCCAGCATGGTCAGCGGATCGTGGAGGGCATTGTGCTCGATACGGCTCTTGGCGATTTCGAGCTCGGCATTCTTCGCGTCGGATTCCGCTTTCGCCACCTTCAATTGGCTCGTCAGCATCGCATCTTCGGTGACATCAACGGCAATTCCGATGATTTTCTTGTGCCCGTTTCGCCCGGTTTGGAGCCGTCCCATCGAGCGGATATATCTCAGGCTGCCGTCCGCAAGCGGAACCCTCACCATAAGTGCGTCCTGGCTGCGACCGTTGAAGTAGGCGGTTGCAGCCACCTTAGCAGCAACGCGGTCATCCGGATGAATGAGGCTGAACCACTTTTCCTGCGCAATGACACCATCCGTGAAAGCTACGCCGTACAATTCGCACATTCGTGCATCCCAGCGTTCAACGCCCTCCAGCGGATCAAACTCCCAGATACCACAATCATAAGAAGCCAGCGCAAGTTCGAACTTGTTGGAAAGGTCCTCAAGCTCCTGTTCCCGCCGTGACAACTCGATCAATGCAAGTTCAAGCTCTGCATTCTTGATATCGGTGGTTTCCTTGGCGTCGTGAAGTGTCTGTTTTTGCAGCATGTCGGCGGTAACATCCCACACGATCCCGGTTGTTCGCCGCGTGCCGTCCGGATTGATGTAATTGGCGCCGGCCGATCGCAGGTAGCGTATCGCACCGTCATCGCAGACAACGCGATAGACTTCACTACAGGCCTGGTTGGCGCAAATGCAGCCCAGAAGATGCGCCTCCGCCGTATCCCGGTCTTCGAGAAGGATTGCACGAGACCAGTCATCGAGCCTGTTGCTTTCGTTGCCTGCCAATCCGTGCAATGCAGCGGAACGGTCATCCAGGAAAAGATAGTCGCCATCCTCGGAAATTTCCCAAATGCCGATATTGGATGCTTCCATGGCCAGATTGAAGCGCTGTGAAAGTTCCGTGAGGCTTGCTTCGCGCGCCCTCAATACAGCGATATTGCGATTTCGCTCACCGATCAGAATGCTGGCAAGCACGATGGGAAAGACGAGGGCAAGCCCTCCAAGAGCAAGAGAGAAGCGATATTCGGACTGGTCAGGTGCGCTAACATTCCATCCAGGCTGGGGTGCAGTCAGGACCTGCCACGTCGCGTTGCCGGCCGAAAGAGGCCACTCTATCGGCTGTTGCTCGGTAAGCCGGGGATCGCCGAAGAAGATCTGCCTGTCGGATGCATCAAGATTTCTGACAGCAACTTCCAACATGTTATTGTTGACCGACTTTACTGCCTGTGAACCCGCAGGAACGATCAGGCCGGCATCTGCCATCAGGTGTTTCTTGTCGATGATCAGCGCGACCGCTCCCTTTACGGGGTGGTGTGAGAACTGATTGCCGATGGGGTGGATGATCGTCAGGTAGCTATGTGCCGATGAGGTGATGACCGACGCGCTCTCTTCATTGCTGGAGGCTTGCAGATGTGCTGCAAGCCCGTCCTCGTCAATGATGATGTCCGGGAGGCCCGCAGACTTGAAGAGCCGATCGAGGCGGAAGTCCGGAGCAATTGCGACCGCGAGGATGCCCGGGTTCTGGTCTAGTTCCTGCTGTGCATGAAATCTGAGCAGTGCCAGTGCACCATCAATATGCGAAGCATAAGCAGAGCCTAGACGTCGCGCCGTGGCAATCTCCTTTCCGATCTGGGCCTGCAGCCGTCGCGAGATGAGGGATGCGGTTCGTTCTGCTTCCACGCGCAATTCCTGCCGGAATTCGGTTCGATGGCGTTCATCGAGAGATATGCCCAGTGCTATTGTCAATCCGGCAATCGCACTCATGGCAGCCACCGGGAGATGACGTCGTTTGAAGAATTGCTGGAAACGCACGCTAAGCTATTGCCAGGTCATCCGGCCTGGCCCTTTCTCTGGGTCAAAGTATTTGGCGGATGTCTTACCCTGTCCGGGTTAATGGCGGATTGCCCGGATCGACGGCATTTTGGATGTTTTCTAAAGCATGTCCTGACTGTGATGATCGCACCCGTTCGCATTGCCGAACTGGCGTATTAAATATGCGCTAAAATATTGATCTGACAGGAAGAACCTGGGGGATATGGAGACTTGTCTCAAGATCGGCAATCTGGTTCTATTTGTACGGAAAAAGTCATGTCAACGGGCGATTTTCGCCACATTCGGGAGGCTAACATTGGCCCGGTACAAAACAGATCCGAGTTCGCCGAGAGTGTTCAAGATGCGTTTTCTGGTTGCAGCGCTATTATCCACCGCCAGCATTCTTTCGCCATTGAGTGGGTTTGCACAAAGTGCCGATGTGGAGGCGACGATCAGTTCCGTTGATGTCGAAACGCTTGTTCTCACCCTTGATGACGGCAAGATCTATAGGGTTCCGGAAGAGTTCAACTTCAAGGGTCTTGAAACGGGTGTGAAGGTCATCGTCTTTTATACCGAAGTGGACGGCAATCGCGTCGTCGATGATCTCGAGATTGTCGAATAGCCGGATGTTCAAAGCCAGGTCATGGTACCGGCTTTAACATCAATTCTGAGGATCCTGTCCTGCGGGACAGTCATCATTGCGGCTTCGTCCTCGTGAACCTTGGCAATAAGTCTGAACAGGCTGCGGATGACACCGCCATGGGATACCGCGACTGTTTGGCTGCGCACGGACCGCAACCATGCGCCGACACGCCATGACAATATTTCGTAGCTTTCAGCAGCGACACCTGGGGGAATGAAGCCCCACTTCTGTTTCATGCGGGCCGCAATCCGCTCCGGTGCGTCGACGCCGACCTCTTGTAGTGTCTTGCCCTCCCAGTCCCCGAACGAAAGTTCCAGCAGTCGTTCATCGGTACGATAGTCCTTCTCGGGCAGTTCCATCGCCAGGCGCAACCGCTCCATCGTCTCTCGTGTGCGTGAGAGCGGACTGGAGACAAAGTCGTATGCGGCAAGGTCCTGGCCGATAAGATCAAGCAGCAGCGCGCCATTGCGCGTTGCCTGCTTTCGCCCAAGATTGTTGAGAGGGATGTCCTTTTGCCCTTGCAGGCGTTCTTCCGCATTCCAGTCTGTCTGGCCGTGGCGGATCATGTAGATGAGCACGGCTAATGTCCTTGAAACATTAATCCTTGACGACGGAAATGTCGGGAGCATCGACGGCCTTCATGCCGACGACATGATAGCCACTATCGGCATGGTGAACTTCGCCAGTCACGGACCGTGAAAGGTCACTGAGCATATAGAGCCCGACATCGCCAACATCTTCGATGCTGACCGTACGACGCAGCGGAGCATTATATTCGTTCCACTTCAGGATATAGCGGAAATCACCGATACCGGAGGCGGCCAGCGTCTTGATCGGGCCTGCAGAGATTGCATTGACGCGGATGTTTTTCGGGCCAAGGTCAACGGCAAGATATTTCACGCTTGCTTCAAGGGCAGCCTTTGCCACACCCATGACGTTGTAGTTCGGCATGACCTTTTCTGCGCCATAATATGTCAGCGTCAGGATGGAGCCGCCGTCCGTCATCAGCTTTTCGGCGCGACGGGCAACAGAAGTGAAGGAATAGACCGAGATCCGCATTGTCTTGTCGAAATTGTCGGCTGTCGTGTCGACGTAGCGTCCCGTCAGTTCATCCTTGTCGGAAAAACCGATGGCATGGACAAGAAAGTCGATCTTGCCCCAAAGCTTTTCGATTTCGGCAAAGGCCGCGTCAATGCTTGCTTCGTCACTGACATCGCAGTCGCCTGCCACAACGGCTTCGATTTCCGCCGCCAGAGGCTCGACACGCCTTTTGAGTGCCTCTCCCTGGTAGGTGAGGGCAATCTGGCCGCCCTGTGCATGAATGGCCTTGGCGATGCCCCAGGCGATCGAACGGTTGTTGGCGACGCCCATGATGACGCCACGTTTTCCTGCCATGAGGCCTGAAGCCTGAACCATGCCTGTGTCCTTTGAGACTTAAGTCTAGCTATCGAAAGATGAAACTTGCCTATGGCATAGGCCGGTCAACCGTTCAAGTTGACTTGGATCATCTCGTGTAATGAACCGTAACAAAGGGTGCACGGTCAGCGGGCACATTGTCATCCTAGATGTATAGTCCCTCGCGCATGTGACGCATGAGATCAGTGACCTTGGCGTCTGGCTTTTCCCACAGCATGACGCGCAGTTCGACAATCAGGTCCCCACGCAGACCATTTTCGTCAAACAATCCAAACCCTTCCAGTTTGATGGTCCGGTCGGAGCCGGACCATGGCGGAATGGAGACAGGGTGTTTCCCATCTGGCGTTTCCACCTCGGTCTCGGTCCCGAGTACGGCATCTTCCAGCGAAATTGGCAAAGTTGTGTGGATGTCGAAATCTTCAACGCGGAAGCGATAGTCGGGTTCGAGCCGCACGGTGACAAGCAGGTCACCGCGCTGCAGCCCGCTGACCTTGAGACCTTGTCCCTTCAGTCGTACAACGTGGCCGGCCGTCATTCCGGCAGACAGGGTGAGGCGAACATCACGGTCCTCGGAAAGCTTGATTGTGACGGGGTTGAGCTTCAGCAAATCGTCGAGGCTCACCGCAGCTTCTATGGCATGATCGGGAGCTTTGTCGGGCTGTCCGTTGATCCCCCGGATACGACGTACCAGCGATGCAACCAGGTCTACAGCCTGAAAGGGCAGGGGCTTTGTCTCAAGCGGGGGTTCGGTTGACGTTTCCTCCTGATGGACCTGACCAGAGACCTTGGCATCTGGTGCGCGCGCAAAGGTACTGGTCTGTGATCGCGGCGTTTCGGCAGCTTTGGCTGTTGCGCCCTGGGATGCGCCGAAAATACGCTCGACAATGTCTTCCGGGGCTTCTGCCTCGTCCTGCGATGACGGCCGGGTCTTGGTCTTCTTTTCGGCTTCTGCGCGCTTCGCATTTTCCTGTGCGCGTTTTGCATTGGCGCGTGCCAGTTCCTCCATGACCCTTTCGGCATTGGCCTGCGCAGCCTTGGCACGCTCGGCTGCTTCTCGTGCCGACTGTCTCTGCTGCATGATCGTCTGATGGGCTTCGGCGGCGCGATCATAGCGTCTGCGACGCTCGGGATCCTTCAATACGTCATAGGCGCGGCCGATTTCTGCAAACCGGCTGGAAGCCTCGGGATCTTCTCGATTGTGGTCCGGATGAACGGATTTCGCCTTTGTTCGCCAGGCCGCCTTGATCTCGTCAGCGCCCGCTGTTCGCTGCACACCAAGAACTGCATATGGATCGGGCATAACTGACCACCGAATATCTGGGTGGCAGGGATCTGTGATCCATGTCACCCGAAACGCAAAACTGAACGATGCGCAGATCAGCCTTGTCCTTAGACCTACGCCCGCCGAAGCTAGCAGGTAATTTCTGAATCAGTCGTTACGTGTGTCGGCGGATTGCGCTCACGGTTAAAATTTTACTGACGGTCGAAAGCCGTCAGTAACCAGTTGCCGCTGCCGGTCAGGCAGGCCTGGCCGGAAAACATGGCAATGCCCTCGTAGGAGTGGCGCGTCGTCTTGAAATCACGGCAGATCTGCCCGGGCTTGCGTGCTTCGCGAATGGCCGATACCACGCCCGCACTGCCGGTTGCAGCATTTGCCCACGGCACTGGTGAACCTGCCAGTTTCGTCAGGTCAACAGAGGTTACGGCATTGCGGACGGTCGCCTCGTCAGAAAGAGCGGTCTTCGAACCAGAGCGCGCAATGGTCCCCGTGGCAATCGAGCGGTCCACCTCGGCCGCACTTCCGAGCAGATCAAGGCTGCTGGTGCATGCTGACGTGAAAATTGCGACCGCAATCATGACGAAAGCATGTTGAGTTCGCTGTGTCAGCCACTTTGAGGGGATGTTCGACTTTGCTATCAGTGTCACCTTGCGTCCTGTTTGGGCGTAAGCCACGCGCAATTCATCAGTCAGGAGTATTTTAGTCAATATGTCTGAAATCGGGTTAACAAGCGGTGACTTTACGCAACAGAGCGAGCCTTTCGTTCTGTTCGCCTCCTGGTTGAAAGATGCCGAGGCTCAGGAAATCAATGATCCGTCCGCTGTGGCGCTTGCCACCGTGGACGAAGCTGGCATGCCGAACGTTCGAATGGTCTTGCTGAAGGGTTTCGACGAAAACGGCTTCGTCTTCTATACCAACTTTGAAAGCCAGAAGGGTCAGGAAATCCTTTCCCAGAAGAAGGCGGCCATGTGTTTCCACTGGAAATCGCTTAGACGCCAGGTGCGTTTGCGCGGAAATGTCGAGGTGGTCACCGATGCCGAAGCGGATGCTTATTACGCGACACGTCCGCGCGGCAGCCGAATCGGTGCCTGGGCGTCGCGGCAGTCGCGGCCCCTTGAGGGACGATTTGCTCTGGAGAAGGCTGTTGCAGAATATACGGCCCGTTACGCCATCGGCGAGATTCCGCGTCCGGCACACTGGTCGGGGTTTCGCATCAGGCCCGTTTCCATTGAATTCTGGCATGACAGGCCCTTTCGCCTCCACGACCGTATCGAGTTTCGTCGTACGGCGTTCGACGGCCCATGGGAGAAGGTCAGGATGTTCCCTTGACGGGTTTGTGTCTCGATAATGCAAAGGGAATTCCGGAAGCGAGCGCTGAAACGTAGCGCCGCTTCTGAAAATAGCCATTGAGCGAGACGCGCGGCAACGCTGTCAGCCGATCGGGCGATTGACCATTGATGATGCCCGGCTTTGTGGTCACAGCGACCGACAAGCCTGCGTCGCGGGCGATCTCGGTGTCACGGGCACAAACTGCGGCGGAAAAACCATAAGGATAGGCAAAGGTTTGCGGCCTCGTCCCGCTCAATCCCTCGACCCAGTCCACAGAACCCCGGATTTCCTGCCGGACCTCTTCGTGTGGCAAGCGGGCGAGGGCGCGGTGGCTGATGGTATGTGCGCCAAGAGACGCCAATGGATGTCCGGCGATCTTGCGAAGTTCGTCCCCGTTCATGACGAGGTCTGCAGTGATCTTCAACGGATCGACGCCTGATCCTTGCGCAAGGTTATCTATCCTCCGGATGACAGATGCTTCGTCCTCGCTTGCAATGAGGCGGGCAAAACGCTTGAATGCCATTAGTTTCAAGGTCTCGCTGGGCAATCGAAGATCTTCCGGCCCGTTGCCGAAATCGAAGGTTATCGTCTCCTCTCGGTGAAGGAGCTGTCCGAGTGTTTCCCACCAAAGTGAATGGGTGCGCTCCGCCAGACCACGAGTGACGAAAATGGTGAACGGCACATCGTGGCGTTCGAAGACAGGCAGCGCGTGGTCTCTATTGTTGCGGTAGCCATCATCGAGAGTGAAACATGCGAAAGGCCTGGCATGTGGTTCATTGATGCGCTCGGAAATGTCCTCGAGCCGGATGAACTCATAGTTTTCATCACGCAATTGGAGGATAGCAGTGTCGAGAAAGTCCGGGGTAATCTCCAGATGACGGTTGCCAACAAAGCCCAGATGGATCTCCGGCCTGACATGGTGAAGGGTGAATATGACACCTTGTCCGCGTAAAGCCGAACCGAGCCTCATTCGGGCGAGTATTGCAGCGACCTCAAGGGCGCTCCCTATTGCCAGCCGTCGCCCCCGCCGCAGCAAGATCCCTTTCAATCCATGGCCCACTGATCGCTCACCCCCTGTTTTTCCCGGATCGAAATTAGGCGCGATTATCTTAAGCCTTCTGTAACGGGCCTCTCCGAGTCAACCCCCCTTTTTGCTCACATCCTGCACAGTTGATTGAGTGGAACTCGACAGTAGCGTAGCCGCTCGCGAACGCGCCCTAAATTGCGCTGTAGTGAGTGAGC
>JAEWDP010000100.1 GCA_023390055.1 Pseudomonadota bacterium
CCATTCATGAACTGGCGAAAGGTGACATGCGTGCAGTCATGATAGGCGTTGTCGCGCATGACGAAATACATCGGCACGTCCATCGCCCAGTCGACATAATCCTTGAAGCCGAAATCCGGCTTGAAGACGAAGGGCAGCAGACCAGAGCGCTGGTTGTCGGTGTCGCGCCAGATCTCGCCGCGCCAGGATAAAAGCCCGTTCGGCTTGCCCTCGGTAAATGGCGACGATGCAAAAAGGGCTGTAGCAAGTGGCTGCAGCTTGAGAGACAGCCGCATCTTGCGGGCCATGTCCTCTTCGGACGAAAAATCGAGGTTCACCTGGATAGTACAGGTGCGGTACATCATGTCGAGGCCCTGTTTGCCAACCTTGGGCATGTAGCGCGTCATGATCTCGTAGCGCGATTTCGGCATGCGGGGGGTCTCTTCAAGAGACCATTTGGGGCTGCCGCCGATCCCGAGAAAACGGATGCCGAGCGGCTCGGCGACTTCCCACAAAAGTTCGAGGTGCCGGCCTGATTCCCGACAGGTCTCATGGATGGTTTCAAGCGGGGCGCCCGACAGTTCGAACTGCCCACCGGGCTCAATCGATATGGCGCCCATGCCGGACGGTTCCACAAGCCCGATGATGTTGTCGCGGTCAAGGATCGGATCCCAGCCGAGTCTCTCGCGCATACCGTTTAAAAGGGCTGAGATACTGGCTTGCCCGAAATACGGCACCGGATTGTTATCGGTGCGGAAGAAAGCGAACTTCTCGTGTTCGGTACCCAGCCGGAATTCTTCTTTCGGACGTGCCCCGCTCGCAAGGTAGGCAGTAAGTTCTGACACCGATGTCAGGGGGGTCTGGTCCGAGGTGTCACGAGCCATGGGAACTACCTTGTACGATGGGCGGGCGATCAATCGGCTGATTGGACCGGATTGACGTGCTGTGCAAGTGAATTTCTTTCAAGATGCTTTCAGAAATTCCAAGCCTGATGTCAACGCCAGTCGCCAATACTTGCCTGAATGACGGCGAGAGCTGCAACCGCCGCCGTATCTGCCCGAAGGATTCGCGGCCCAAGTGGTATTGCCGTCACAAAGGGAAGACCATGCAGGAATTCCCGCTCCTCTTCGGAAAATCCACCTTCCGGACCGACAAGAAGCGCAAGCTTTGTCTCGGCGACGCTGTTCAAAGTGGCGAGTGGATTGTGACCTTCCGATCCTTCATCGCAGAAGATGATGCGGCGGTCGTGCGGCCATGATTGCAGAAGGTCGGTGAGCCTCACCGGTTCCTCAACTGTCGGAATGGATAGGATTCCGCATTGCTCGGCAGCTTCGATGACATTGGCCTGTAGACGATCGAGATTGGTAATCTTGCCCTGTACATGTTGCGTCATGACGGGCTGCAAGCGTCCGGCACCCATCTCCACGGCCTTTTGCACGAGATAATCGAGCCGTCCGACCTTGAGTGGCGCGAAAAGATAATGGAGATCGGAGGCTTCTGGCTGGGACCGTGTCTGTTCGAACGGAATAAGTTCGAGCCTCTTGCGCGATGGGAAGGAAAGCCGGGCCTTCCATTCGCCGTCCTGCCCGTTAAAGACGAGGATTTCGGCGCCCTCACTCAATCGCAGCACATTGACCAGGTAGTTGAACTGATTGGATGTCGCTTGCGCCGCTACCCCCGATGTAAGGGGTCCGTCCAGGAAGAGCCTCTGTATCCGGAAATTGGCGCGCATCGAAATTCCTCAGACGAAGGTTGCAAACAGGATGGTTGCAATCAAGGCGGAAAGCATGGCCGCAACCGGAAGCGTTATCACCCAGGCTGCGACAATCGTCATCAGGTGGGAGCGACGCACGAGGCGGCGTCTTTGTACCTCTGTTGCGTTGCGCTCAGCCGGCCAATCGATCTCGAACTTTGTCGATCTTGCCCTCATATAGGCAAGCCGGCGTTTGGAATTGCGCGTGTACCATTCTCGGAAGAAGCCGACACCGAAGACGGCGCCAACCGCAATATGTGTGGAAGAGACCGGCATGCCCACCCACGATGCGATGATGACCGTCAACGCGGTGGATAGCGAGACGCAGTAGGCACGCATGGGGTTGAGACGCGTAATCTCGCCGCCAACCAGCTTGACGAGCTTTGGCCCGAAGAGCAGCAAGCCGAGTGATATGCCAAGCCCGCCAATGACGAGTTCCCAGGTTGCGATGCCGGTCGCTCCGTTTGGATACGATTGAACGGTTGAAACGATTGCGGCAAGCGGCCCGATCGCGTTGGAGACGTCATTGGCGCCATGTGCAAACGACAACAGGGCTGCAGCAAAGATCAAGGGAATACGGAAGAGCTTGCGAAGCGACTGGTTACGGTTTTCAAGGCCGTCTGATTGCCGACGAATGATCGGAATGAGGCCCCGCCAGGCGATCACACCACAAATCAGGCCAATCCCGGTTGCAACTTGGACCGAGACATCAACCATCTGTCCAAGGCCGACAAGAAGAAGATAAGCAAGGAACGTCCCCGTCATGACGCCGATCAGGGCTGGCACCCATTTTCGGGCGGCCTCAATCTTGTCGTCGCGATAAATGACGAACTCTTTCAGAAAATAGAGAAACCCTGCCGCAACCATGGCGCCGAGGAGCGGAGAAAACACCCAACTGGCGGTAATACTGCCGACCGTGGTCCAGTTAACGGCGTCGAAACCGGCCGCTGCGATGCTTGCCCCCATGACACTGCCGACGATGGAATGCGTCGTCGATATCGGCGCGCCAAGCCATGTAGCAGCGTTGATGAGGACAGCCGCTGACAGGAGCGCCGCCATCATTGCCCACACGAGAATGGATGGATCCCCGATCGCGCTTGAATGCATGATATCGTAGGCGATCGTACTGGCAACGCCGCGCCCCGCAATGACGGCGCCGGCGACCTCGAAGACGGCAGCCAGAGCGAGGCCGAAACCCATGGTCATGGCACGTGCGCCGACTGCTGCACCAATATTGTTGGTGACGTCGTTGGCACCGATGTTCATCGCCATGTAGGCGGCAAGAGTGGCAGCCGCAATCACCACGAACGCGCCGGGCTGTCCGGTTGCGAAGGTGCCGGCAAAAACGGCGGCAACGATCAGGAACAAGAGACCTGTCCCCGGTGCTGCCAGTCGCCTGGATATCTGGCGCGTTGCCTCTTCCACAGAAGAAAGCTTTTCAAGATCCTTGTCGAGCGTCGGCTTGGTCAGCCGCGGCTTATTTGTTCCCATCCGCCATATCCTGGAGGTAACCGGTATTCCGGTTGATGATGTGTTGTTTTGACCTGGTCACTATCATGCTTCGTGGTGCTTGCGTGAACTTTCAGGTCAATCAGCCTGTTGCTCTCGGCAACTATGGTTCTGTTTGGTAGACGTCCGCCAGACGCTGAAACAGGATCTTCAGTTCCGGCTCGTTGACACGTTCGCTAGCCTCCTGGGGTGAGACCCACTCCAGCCTGCGGCTGTCGCGTTCCGGAAAATCCTTCAGCATCTCCTCGACCTCAAGAAGATGCACCTGAACGCGCACGGGGATTTTGAAACCGTTCGACAGGCCCTTGTGATAGTGGAAAAAGCCAAAGGCTTCCTTCTCGGCCCGACCTTTGACGCCGGCTTCCTCATAAGCTTCGCGCTGTGCCACCGCATGCGCCTTCTTGCGAGGCATCGGCCAGCCCTTCGGAATGACCCAGCGTCCTGTATCACGACTGGTAAGGAGCAGGACCTCGATTGCGGATTGCTTCTTCCTGATCCGGTAACAAAGTGCCGCATATTGCTGCTTTGGTGGTCGCCGCAACATGAGACTGAGATCTGCCTTGATCCGGCTCAGAAAGTTCAATGTCCTATTTTCGCCTTTCAATGATTTCAAGGGGACCGTGGCTCTGGATCGGTTGCACGGCACGACTGAGTCGTATTATTTCTGTCTTGAAATATAATACGTTATCATCCGCTTGTGCAGGGATTAGCCGGTAAATGCAGTGGAATTTCGGCGATGACCAGAAGAGGTGGAAGTCCATTGTTTGTTCGCAGGGCATGAAGAGGTTGAGGATTGCTCAGATCCATGGTGGTGGTGTGCTCCCACGTGCCATTGGCGAAGCAGTTCGAAAGGGAAGATCGTGACCGAAGCCATCAGGTTCCTTGAGCCGCGTCAGTCCGTGATCGCACGCAGATCGGCGATCATTGCCGATCTGGCAGACCTCTTAGCTGACGAATGCCTGATTCATGAGCCGCGTGAGCTCGTTCCTTTCGAGACCGATGCATTCGTGGCTTATCGGAAGTTGCCGCTCGCCGTTGCGCTTCCGAAGACGACCGAAGATGTCGCAGCCGTCATGAAATACTGTCATCGCTACGGGGTTCCCGTGGTCGCGCGCGGTGCCGGAACATCCTTGTCGGGCGGTGCCATCCCGCAGGAAGATGCGGTGGTGCTTGGCCTTTCGAAAATGTCACGCATTCTGGAGATCGATACCGCAAACCGCACGGCAACCGTTGAGGCCGGCGTCACCAACCTTGCTATTTCGGATGCTGTTGGCCCGAAGGGTTTCTTTTATGCTCCGGATCCAAGCTCGCAGCTTGCCTGTACCATTGGCGGCAATATCGGCATGAATTCAGGCGGTGCCCACTGCCTCAAATATGGGGTCACCACCAATAACCTGCTTGGCGTCAGGATGGTCCTGGTCGACGGTACGATTATCGATCTCGGCGGCAAGTATCTCGACAGTGGCGGCTATGATCTTCTGGGTCTCGTCTGCGGCTCCGAAGGTCAACTCGGCATTGTTACCGAAGCAACTGTCCGGCTGATTGCAAAGCCGGAAGGTGCGTGTCCTGTTCTCTTCGGGTTCGAAACGTCCGAGGCGGCAGGAGCCTGTGTCACCGATGTCATCGGATCAGGCATCATACCGGTCGCGATCGAATTCATGGACAAGCCCGCAATCGAGATCTGTGAAGCCTTTGCAAATGCAGGCTATCCACTTGATGTGGGAGCACTCCTGATCATCGAGGTCGAGGGGTCTGAAGCCGAAATGGACGCGATGCTCAAAAGCATTGTCGAGATTGCTGGCCGTCATGGTGTGAAAACTGTGCGCGAAAGCCAGAGCGCCACGGAAGCAGCCCTTATCTGGAAGGGTCGCAAATCCGCTTTCGGAGCAACGGGGCGTATTGCCGACTATATCTGCATGGACGGCACCGTACCGCTTGGAAAACTCTCTTATGTTCTGGAGAAGACATCGGAAATCGTTAGCGGCTATGGTCTGCGCGTCGCCAATGTCTTTCATGCAGGTGACGGCAACATGCATCCGCTGATCCTGTTCAACGCCAATGATCCGGAAGATGCAACGCGTGCGGAAGCTGCAGGCAATGATATCCTGAAACTCTGTGTCGATGCCGGTGGATGTCTGACGGGCGAGCACGGGGTCGGTATCGAGAAGCGGGATCTGATGCGCCATCAGTATTGCGACGCTGATCTCAATCAGCAGATGGCGGTGCGCGCCGCTTTCGACGAAGGCTGGTTATTGAATCCCTCCAAGGTTTTTCCGCTGGACGATCGGCCCGCCGCATGACCCTGATCCCCAATACTGAAGCAGATGCCGCCTATATCATCCGCAATGCGGGTTCTCAGCGAAAGACGCTTGCTGTCTGTGGGGGCGATACCCGAAGCGGTTTCGGCAATCCGGTTGAGGCAGATGATGTCTTGAGCGCGCGTGGACTGTCCGGCATCGTCGACTACGATCCGGCAGAGATGGTGATGACCGCAAGAGCCGGAACACCGGTCGCTGAAATCGAACGTGAACTTGCTGCAAACCGCCAGACGATGGCGTTTGAGCCCATGGACCATCGTGCCATCATGGGAACCACTGGCGAACCGACGATCGGCGGTGTTTTTGCCGCAAACATTTCGGGCCCCCGCCGGTTTGTCGCCGGAAGTGCACGCGACAGCCTGCTTGGTATCCGCTTCGTCAATGGTCGTGGAGAACTGATCCGAAGCGGCGGTCGGGTGATGAAGAATGTGACCGGCCTCGATCTCGTCAAGCTGCTTGCCGGCTCCCATGGTACGCTCGGCTTTCTGACAGAGGTGACCTTCCGGGTGCTTCCGGTCCCGCAGACGGTGGCAACCGTGATCATATCCGGACTTGATGATGCCGACGCTGTCGACGCCATGGCAAGGACAATGGCGCTGCCCGTGGAAGTTTCAGGTGCTGCCCACCTGCCGCAAAGTGTGAAAGGGCGCTTTCTTGGTGGGCGCCTGCCGGAGGGGGAAGCCACGGTACTGCGTCTGGAGGGGCTTGAGGCATCCGTTCAGGTGCGGGTCGAAAAACTGTCGGCCGCATTGGCAGCGATTGGACAGATAACGCGCCTTGGTGACGGAGACAGTCGAAGCCTGTGGCAGGAAATTTGCAATGTGACACCTTATGCCGCCGGCCTACAGAAACCCTTGTGGCGGGTATCGGTTGCGCCTTCTGTCGGCCATCAGCTTGTGGCGGCGCTGCGCCTCGAGGCCGGTATAGATGCCTTCTATGACTGGCAAGGTGGATTGATCTGGATGCAGATGGAAGCGGACCCTGAAGCGGAACGCCTTCGCGCCTATATACGTGCATTGGGAGGCGGGCATGCCACCCTTGTTCGGGCATCCCCCGGAATAAGGAAAACAGTGCCCGCATTCGAGCCTGAAGTCGATGCGGTTGCTGCATTGTCTGCTCGCATCAGGCAAAAGCTAGATCCCATGGGTATCTTCAGTCCCGGCAAGATGGCGAGAGGTTAGATTTGCAAACGAATTTCACCGCCGAACAGCTCGAAGATCCGCATGTGGCGCAGTCGGAGAAGATCTTGCGGCGCTGCGTCCATTGCGGTTTCTGTACGGCGACCTGTCCGACCTATGTGACGCTTGGCAACGAACTCGACAGTCCGCGCGGCCGCATCTATCTCATCAAGGACATGCTGGAAAATGACCGTCCCGCAGACCGTGAGGTCGTCACCCATATCGACCGCTGCCTGTCCTGTCTTGCCTGCGTGACGACCTGTCCGTCGGGGGTCGATTACATGCATCTCGTTGATCATGCGCGCGTCCACATCGAAAAAACCTATCAGCGTCCGTTGATGGACCGCTGCATCCGGAAGATGCTGGCGGCCGTGCTGCCCTATCCCAAGCGGTTCCGCGTTGCGCTCGGATTTGCCAGGATCGGGCGTCCGCTTGCCCCGCTTCTGCGTAAGATCGCGCCCTTGAAACCGATTGCCGCCATGCTGGCGCTTGCCCCAAAAGGCGGATTGAGAGCCAAAAGCACGCCGTCCTTCGGGGTACTGCCGCCTGAAACCGCAAGACGGGGTCGCGTGGCAATCCTTGCAGGATGCGCCCAATCGGTCCTGGATCCCGGGATCAATGACGCGACCATTCGCCTTTTGACAAGGCAGGGGATCGAGGTCGTCTCGGCCGAAGGTGAAGGCTGCTGTGGAGCGATTGTCCATCACATGGGCAAGGAGGATCCAGCACTTGATTTCGCCCGTCGCAATGTCGATGCCTGGACAAGGGAAATCGAGACCGGTGGCCTTGATGCGATCATCATCACTGCTTCGGGCTGCGGAACGACCGTCAAGGATTATGGTCATATGCTGCGGCTGGATCCCGCCTATGCAGACAAAGCTTCCCGGGTATCGGCATTGGCAAAGGATATCACCGAATATCTTGCAACGCTCGACTTGCCGGTGCTGGAGCCACAGCAGTTGACGGTCGCCTATCACTCGGCCTGTTCCATGCAGCACGGCCAGAAGATCACGACTGCTCCCAAGATGCTGCTCAAGAATGCAGGTTTTAGCGTGCGTGATCCAACAGAAGGGCATCTTTGCTGCGGGTCTGCCGGCACTTACAACATCATGCAGCCAGAAATCTCGGACCTGTTAAAAACCCGCAAGGTTGAAAGACTTGAGGCGACCAAGGCCGATGTGATCGCCGCCGGCAATATTGGTTGCATGACGCAGATAGGTACAGGCACAAACTTGCCGATCGTCCACACGGTCGAGCTTCTGGACTGGGCCTATGGCGGCCCGAAGCCGGAAAAGCTCGTGCAGAGTACCACGAGGTGATCTGTCGAGATATGGATCTCAAGTGCCGGAGGTTCAAATTGCTGATCTCACCTCGTTGCACTTGCACGGATATTGGGATGTAAGTCCTCTACCTTCATATCCCGCAAGGTTCAGAACCATCGTTCGGAAATGAAGATCGGGTCGGGAGAAGACGTACGGTGTCCATGTCTGATGCTGATGCCGGTGCCACACTATCCACCAAAAAGCGGTAGTCCAGCAACAGGCGTCTGGCACATCAAGAGCGTGCCTGTCTCGGATTCCGTAATATAGAGCTGACGGGCGTCCGGACCTCCGAAAGCGGCATTGGTGGTGTGGTACCCCGATGGCGAAGTGATCTTGAGGGCAGGCTCGCCGCGAGGTGTCATAAGCCAAATCACGCCCAAACCGATGTGGCAGATTGCCAGTCCGCCTTCGCGGTCAATTGCCAGGCCGTCCGGTCCTTGTCCTCCGGTAAGCTGGACGTAAAGGCCGACTTTCGCGACGCCGCCACTTGGTAGAAGCGGTACGCGCCAGACCGCATTTGCACGTGTAACGGCAACATATAAAACGGTTTCGTCCGGTGAGAGCACCAGGCCATTGGGGCTCGGTACGTTGGTCAAGAGGAGATCGATCGCGCCATCTTTTCGAACACGGAATACACGCCCGGTTGGATCATGGAGACCGCTCATGCCTTGATCCGTAAAATAAAGATCGCCGGTGGACGAAAAGGTCAGATCATTGACAGCCTTCAAGCGCTCCAGGTTGTGCCGTTGCAAGAAGGGAGAAACTTGGCCGGTCTTCCGGTCGTAAACCATAATACCGTTCTTGTAGTCAGCAATGAACAGCCGTCCGTCAGCATGAAAAGCCAGCCCATTGGGTTCGCCATCATAGGTCAACACGGTCTGGAAACGGCCCTCAGGCGACACCTTGAAGATTCGACCATAGGCTATGTCGACACACCATAGGTTGCCTTCCCGATCAAATGCTGGACCTTCCAGAAGTGAATGTTGCGGCTGGATCCCTGGCTGATGGTCTCGCCATTCGGAAGCGACATTGATCATGCGCAAGTCTTCTGGAAGAGTTGTGAATACCGTCGCTTGCTCGGAGGGTGGAGGGAAAAACATGGAAAACAGTCCTCGTCTATCGCCGCATCATGTCTGGGAGTGCCAGGACAATCTGCGGCGCCGCATAAAGGAGAAAACAAAAGCCGAGTATGATGACTGCGTAGGGCAATGAAGACCGTCCAATGACGTGAAGTGGGGCGTTACTGATCGATTGCACGGCGAAGAGATTGAGCCCCATGGGCGGCGTCAGCGCTCCCAGCTCGATCAACACGATTAAGACGACGCCTACCCAGACGGGGTCAAATCCCATAACCTGGAAGACGGGGAACAGAACTGGAACTGTGAGAAGCATGATCGACAGCCCATCGATGAACATGCCGATCACGCCATAAATCAGAATCATCAGGCAGAAGAACGCGAATGGACCTACACCAGCGTGGGCAAGAGCGTCTGAAAGACCACGTCCGGCCCCCGAATTGACGACTGCGAAACTGAGAAACTGCGCAAAGATCGTGATGAACATCACGACGCAACTGGTCAGCACTGCGTTGCGTAGAGCCTCAAGTAACGAGGCAATGCTGAGGTCTCGGTACAGAATGCCAAGCAAGAGCGCGAGAAAACAGCCGAATCCGGCAGCTTCCGTCGGTGTTACAATGCCGAAATACATGCTCCCGATTACGGCCGTAATGAGACCTGCAACCGGTACGCAATCACGTGCGGCACTGAGGCGCGAACGCGATTTGGTCTCGTCGACCGCTGACGGTATCAGGCCGGGTTGGAAACGGACGCGGATTATGATGTAGGCGATGAATAAGAGGGCCAACAGGAGACCGGGCACGACGCCAGCCATGAAAATGGACAGGACAGACGTCTGTGTGATCGAGGCATATACAATCATCGGTATGCTTGGCGGGATCAAGATCCCGAGGCAACCACCGCCTGTCAGGGAACCCAGCGTTAATGCGTCGCTGTAACCCTGACGCCGCATTTCGGGTACGGCGACTGTACCGACCGTCAACGCCGTGGCGACCGTCGATCCGGCCAAGGCAGAGAATGCGGCACAACCTACAATATTCGTATGGGCAAGTGCGCCGGGCGTGCCACGCAGCAGATCGGCTACGCCACCATAGAAGCGACGAGCAAGCCCGCTACGGAGTATTATCTCCCCCATCAGCACGAACAGCGGTATGGCAACGAGCGTGAAGCTGGTCGCCGTATTCCAGATGATGTCTCCAAAGGTTGGCCACATTCTTGTCCCGCTGGCAATTGTGACGCCGACGATTCCAACGATGCCAATCGTGCTTCCTATGAGGGCGCCCGAGAACAGAAAGACCCCTAACAACAGGCCATACAGGAGCAATGTTGATGACCATTCCATATTCATTTGCTCCCCTGGCGAGACCAAAGCCGCCTCATGAATTCTTCTAAAAACGACAATGACAAAAGGCCAAATCCAACCGGGACGACCAGTTGAGGAAGCCAAAGGGGTGTTTCCGAGGCAAAGGCAGACGTCGAACCGAACATCCAGCTGAGAGACCAGGCGCTGTACCCGGCATAAGCCGCAAAACCGGCGGTCACGAGACTTACGATGCTCGCAAGGGTGTCGGCGGCAATTCGAATGCGCGTCGACATGAGAGACAGGCCAAATCCGACGTTAAGCAGCGCATCGGAACGGTGCGCATAAACGAGGCCCGCGCAGATCACGAAGGCAAACCCGTATCCTGCGTACTCATCCGAAAGCAGTGTCGACACGCCAAAAAGCGAGCGCGCGATGATTTCGATATTCATCAAGCAGAAGATCAGCGCCAGAACAAGAATGGCCAGACCCAGCATCCCTGTTGCGGTGTAATCAAGAATGAGGCCCAGTCGACGCAGCCACGGTGGCAACATCGACTGACGATCCTCACTCCTGCTGCGCGGCAGTAGCAGCATCATTATACCTCAACCCGCGCAAGCAGCACTTACGTCATCAAGGAGCTTTTCCCCGATCTCGCCATGCGTTTCGGCCCATTCCTCCCACATCACCCGCGTTGCTGAGCGGGCGGTTTCAAGATCGGCGGGGGAGGGAACGAGGAGTGTCATACCCTCGGCTTTCAGCTTGTCTGCGGCCTCGTTAGCTGCAGCATCAATCGCTTGACGGAACTTTTCCTGCCAGGCTGCAGCCGTTTGAAGCAAAGCTTCTTGTGTTTCGTTGGATAACGCGTTGAAAGCGTCGTCGTTTACCGCGATAAGCTGGTCAGTCATTGTGAAGTTCAGCATGTAGCCAGTCTTTGCGACTTCATAGAACTTCCAGTCATAGGCGGGGATTACGGCCGTCATGGCTCCGTCGACAACACCACGCTGCAATGCAGGAATAACCTCTGCTGGAGTGATTGCGACACCTGACCCGCCAAGTAGCCCCAGCATTTCCACCTGTGTCTTGTTCCAGGTCCTGACTTTTTTGCCCTTGAGATCTGCTATGGACGTAATTTCGTCGCGCAGCCAAATTTGCTGTGGAGGCATCGTCCAGCCTGTGAGAGCGCGAACCTTGAACTTGCTCTGCAGACGATCGTTGAATGTCGGAATGGCAGCTTCGATGGCCTTGTAGAATTCGTCCGTGGTTGTGCAAAGGAAGGGCAGTCCAAAGACAGTCAGTTCCGGAACATCTCCTGCAACCGGTCCCAGAGCAAGGTCTGCAATCTGAATTTGGTCGGTCGCAAGTGCCTTCAGAATATCGGTGTTCTTGTAAGGTAGCTCTCCTGAAGAAAACACTTCTATGAGCAGTTCACCTTTGGTCGCCTCAGAAACGTCCTTGGCGAATTCACGGTACAGTTGAGTTGGTTTGTCGTTCGTAGTGAATGGCGTAAAGAGTGACCATTTCGTTTCGGCATGTGATGGGCCTGTCAGCGCGAAAACGGCGATGAGCGATGCGCAAAGGGCGCGAGTATATGTCTTCATTTTGTTCCTCCTCCAAAAGTTCAAATGCATTGCTTGGGGCAAGACTGGTTGTCCTTGCACAATCCGAAAAGCTGATTGGCTCGTCTGATCAACATGGTCCCTCATTTCAAAAGCAGTTGTGCAGTATTGAAGTCGGTAATCAGGCAATTGGCCAACCGTCCGCTCAATGCTGCGTGAATGGCTGGCGCACGATTGACACCTGATGCAACGACAACAACGGGGCGATCGGGATTCTTTTCGGGCATGTATGACGTCAAGCGAGCATGGTATTCCGCCTCGATGATCTTGCCCTTGTCATTGATGGCATACCCCAGGAATTCTCCGACAGCTCCAGCGTCCATGGCCTGTTCCGCCTCAGCCACCGTAAGAAAGCCGTCGCGAACCAGCGATGCGTCGCTACCCCAGTAGCCGATCCCCATAATGAGCAACTGAGCACTCGCAATCATCTTCTGCATGGATAAAAAGCCTGGCTGGGCTTGTAGTATTTCTCGTTCAGCCACGGTATTGGTCACGACCGGCATCGGACGAGGATAACATCCGGCACTCAGGCGATCAGCGATCCACGTCACCACGTCATGGTTGCTGGCTCGTCCGTCTCGCGTGAGATTTCCCATGAGCGAAACACATGAGCAACCGGGGCGGTCTATTCTCCTCAGCCGACGCGAAACCTCCCGCATTGTCTTGCCGTTGCCCAGTCCGATGATCGCGGCGTCCTTTGGAGGAACGACCATCTCCAGATAACGGGCAGCAGAGCCTCCGACAGTGGCGACATCTTCCGTGGAATTGGTTTCATTTGGAGCCACTTCGCACGACCTTAAATCGTAACGTTTCCGAAGTTCCTCGGCGATGCGAATGCAGTCTGTCAGGGCATGCTTCAGTCTGAATTCGATGAGATCTGCGCTGTGGGCCAGTGCGATCAGACGCTGCACGACCTGTCTGGAGACTTGCAGCTCATGTGCGATCTGGTCCTGCGTTTTTCCCTTTTCGTACGAAAGCCATGCCGCTCGAGCGGCCAGGTCCAGCCGTTTTGTCGACTGGGATTCTGAAAGAGGCGGGTGAGAAATCGTGTCAGCCACGCCGGCGCCCTTTGTCGTCGTTGGGCAATCTTATCGCCGTTGACATGAAAGCTGTTTTCACTCGCGCCTCCAGCGCATTGAACAAATTGAAGATCAATCGAACATTTGATCGACTGCCGATTTATTGCGCGGTTGCGCCTGACTGTCAAGACGGCGGTTTCGTTGAAGTAGTTCTTGCAATGATCGCGATGTGCCTGCCCGGCGTGGTGCAGGCAAAAAGGGCCTGGATTTTATGACTGAGCCCACCCGATCGGATCGATCGATGCTCGGTTGTTCAAAGGTAGTGCTGGAAGCGTCCAGGAAACATGGAAGAAAAGGTCAGAGCGAGAACACTCACGCTCTGTATGGCAATGTCCAGAAAGCCGATGACCGGGCGAAAACCTTCTTGCAGGTGGCTTCTGGCTGGTTTGGGGCTATGCCCGAACGTGGATGTTCTCTTCCACGATGACCGAACCCGCATGAATATCGGGTTCGGTTGAGTTCAGGGTACCAACGTCGTAGGCCGATCCGGTGACCGACAGTGCCGGATCAGCCGCCGAAAAGCGTTGCGAAAATGTCGACGCCGCGATCCTTGTAGTTGACGTCGCCATGTCGATTGCCTGGGCCGATGACGATGACCTTTGCGCCGACGGGTGTCTGACTGTAGAGATGCTCGACATCCTTGTTCATCATGCGAATGCAGCCGGATGACATGTTGAGGCCGATGGTCCATGGCTGGTTGGTGCCGTGAATGCGAAAGATCGTATCGCGGCCGCCCTTGTAGAGATAAAGGGCCCGTGCGCCCAAGGGGTTGTCGATACCACCTTTTTGAACGGCAGGAAGAATACGGCCCTTCGCGGCTTCGCGGCGACGCATGTCGGCCGGTGGCGTCCACGAAGGCCACTCCGCCTTGCGACCGACCTTGACCACACCTGACCAGCCGAAGCCTTCACGCCCGACACCGATGCCATAACGGGTGGCTCTGTTCTTGCCTTCTACATAATAGAGGAACTTGTTGTTGGTATCGACGATGATGGTTCCGGGCTTTTCGTTCGTTGTAAAGCGGACAACGCGACGCTTGTATTTCTGAGGCACTGCCTTGCGCTGTGCAACCGTGATGACATCACTTGCAGGGCGATCAATGGCGTGGGGTCCTGCTGTCAATGCATTTGCCGGTGCTGTAGCCAAAAATGTTGCGATCGCCAGGCCTGCGGCCACCGCGATGGGTGTTATCCTCGTCATTCCAACCCCTTCCAGAATATAAGGGCTGGGACGCTAACCAACTTGGCAAGCCACGCAAGATGAGATGTGACAGAAAGACGAGTGTCAGGACAAAAGGTAGCCGACCTGTGTCCCGGCGGCCTCACATTTGTCAATTACATGACGACGACCTTTGTTCCAACCTTCACACGTTCGTAGAGGTCAACGACATCTTCATTGCGCATGCGGATGCATCCGGAAGACACGGCGTTGCCAATTGTCCACGGCGCATTGGTCCCGTGGATGCGATAAAGGGTTGAACCAAGGTAGAGGGCACGTGCGCCCAGCGGGTTGGCTGGTCCGCCCTCCATGCTGGCCGGCAGATAGTGGCCCTTGGCTGCTTCCCTGGTAATCATCTCCTTCGGTGGTACCCAGCGCGGCCATTCCGCCTTGCGGCTGACGGTATGAGATCCTGCCCATTCAAAGCCGGGCTTGCCCACCCCGACACCATAGCGGCGGGCCGTACCATGGCCCTCAATCAGGTAAAGGAAACGGTTATTGGTATCGATGACAATCGTGCCAGGTTTGTGGCCGGTCCTATAAGGAACTGTCTGCGGCAGGTATTTTGCATCGAACGAGCCGTGAATAACCTTGTTTGGGCGGACAGAAGCACGCTCTGCCTGGCGCGGCCTGAAATTGTGACTGTCGGCCGCGTGTGGTGCGCGCCGCTGGTGAACTTGTGGTTTCACTGGGCGAGCAGGATAAACCTTTGGTCGAACAGCAGTACCCCCCAACTGCATGATCCACGGCGCGGTCAGGTTGGGGCTGACGATGACCGGTGGTCGCTCCTTGTATCTGCTGTCGGCCGTAGCACTCGTCGCAGCCAGAATGATGAGGCCACCAAAACATAACGAAACAAATCTCATCTTCGGGTCTACTCGCAAAACGTGATCACGGCACGCGGTCGATCGACTGCGTCTGGAATAACGCTGCCAAGGGAAAGCGACAGATTGGTAAACGGGTGCGAGATGAAGTGCGCCACTGTGCATAAACCGTCCAGCAAGGTTACCGGCAGGTGTGAAAATATGGTTGCGCAATTCTGAAGATGGTGCTTGCGTCGTTAACGAACGCGTCGTCCAAGCAAACGAAAGCTTTTCGACGAGATCTCAAGGAGCGGATGGGGACGGCCGCGAGCGGAGCGCTGAGGCCACCGCTTGCAACGCAGCTGAATCAGACAAGACATCGCGTGTCACTGATCGGAAACCGGACCTTTGAGAAAGGTCGCAGCAAGCGCGAATGCAACCTTAAGAAGCAACCCGGCGTGAGCTTCACTATCAGATCCGCCAGGTATCGGAAGGGTGTCTTCGCCGAGTAACTATTTGAAATATCGTGATCAAATGAAACTTCGCGCAAAAATTGTGTTGACGTATGGGAACTTTAGGACGTTCAAGGCGCGCGCAAAAAGCGTATCAATACCCGTGGTCGATTGGCCGTCTTTAAGGGCCTTTTCCTAAAATGGCGACAGATTGGGAATCGGGTGGCGGATCAGTTGCACTGTCATGCATGACCTCGGCGGATATTGGCCGTCGGGTCTGAAGCATGTTTACGCACTTTAAGCGCCGCTGATGATATTTACGGAGGAATTTGCATGAAAACCATATTGACGGGCGAAGATGGCAAGGACCGGTGCAACTGGCATCGAGAGCTGAAAATGTATCGCCGTTACCATGACGAGGAGTGGGGGCGACCGGTCGCCGATGATTTCAAGTTGTTTGAAAAGATCTGCCTGGAAGGCTTTCAGTCGGGGCTGTCCTGGCTGGTCGTCCTGAAGAAGCGGGAAAACTTCCGGGAAGTGTTCCTGAACTTCGATTTCAACAAGGTTGCATATTTCAATGACGACAATGTCATGGAGCTCATGCAAAACGCAGGCATCATCCGCCACCATGGCAAGATTGTATCGACCATCAACAATGCCCGAAGGGCCATTGAACTATGCCAGGAATTCGGGACGCTCGCGAACTATGTCTGGTCTTTCGAGCCACCGCGCAGCGAACGACCGGATGTACTGACCTATAAGTGGCTGAAGGAAAACCCATCAACGCCGGCTTCCAAGCGCTTGTCAAAGGATCTGAAAAAGCGTGGCTGGACCTATGTCGGACCCATCGTCATGTACGCCTTCATGCAGGCGATGGGGATGGTCAATGACCATCTCAAGCGTTGCTACTGCCGCGAGGAAGTCGAGCAGTTGCGGAACGAATTCATACGCCCGCAATATCGTGGATGACCGAACGCAACTGGCCGAGGTGTTCGATTTGCCGAAAGCGCGGCGCCTCGGTCGGTGGCTCGACATGCTCGACGATCCAGGTCAGCGCGTGCGGGATGAAGACCCCGTAACTTCCGGCGGCAATAGCGGGCACGATATCGGATTTCAGGGAATTTCCGACCATCATTGCGCGTTCAGGACCGTCTGCCACCTTGGAAAAGATGCGCCGGTAGGTGGTCGCACTCTTGTCGCTGACAATCTCGACCGTGTCGAACAGTTCGCCAAGGCCGGATTGTGCAAGTTTGCGTTCCTGGTCAAAGAGATCGCCCTTTGTGATCAGGACCAGCAGATAGTCGCCGTTCAGCGCCTTCAAGGTTTCTTCGACGTGCGGCAGCGTTTCAACCGGATGGCGAAGCAACTGTCGACCAATGTCGAGGATTTCCGCAATCGTGTTCGCTGGCACCTTTCCCCCGGTAACATCTATTGCCGTTTCGATCATCGACAACGTAAAGCCCTTGATCCCGAAGCCGTAGTGTTCAAGGTTGCGCTTTTCCGCATCAAGCAGACGTTTTGTAATATCGGCACCTTCCGCGTAGTCGCCGAGAAGTGCAGCAAAATGCTCTTCGGTCAGACGATAATACTGCTCGTTTTGCCACAGCGTGTCGTCGGCGTCGAAGCCGATGGCGGTAATTGTGCGCATGAAGGTTACCTCCGGCTCAGAATATGGTCCGAGGACGCATGTGGGCAAGTCATGGCGTCATGCCTGCAGCCCGTTTCGTTTTCCTGTTCCTTGCATCCTTGTCTACTGACATTGCATGAACAGCAGTTGCTCCAATGACCAAGTCTAAACAGCGAAAGTGGAGACCGGGAGGTATGCCACGGTAACATCCTCCACGCAGCCGGTCGACGTTCAGGCGCTAAAAATCGAGTGAAGAAGCCAGTGATTGTGCACAGAGGGATGAGCTGCACAGAGGGATGAGCTGCACAAATACCGAGCATGTATGATGACGTCGAACTACAAGCAGGCATATCCATAGATGCACATCTTGTGCTCATCAGTGGCCGGCTTGCACAGGCGTGGTAGTAACCTCGTGTTACGCGCCGCCGCACCGTATTCATTGCGGCGACGCGTTGTTTTCGAACAATCGACCCCGTTGTCAGTTTATTCCGAGGATCCAGCGCGGCAGGGACATGGAGAGTTCCGGAATGAAGGTGACGAGGAGAACGACCGGAAGATAGGCTCCGAGCACAAAGACGAGTGCCGGCTTCATCATGTAGCCGACCTGAGCTTTTCCGATCAGTGCGGCGAAATAGAGGATCGGTGCGGTCGGAGGCGTCACGAGCCCCATGCCGAGATTGACGGCGACGATTGCTGCAAACTGGACCGGGTGGACGCCGACCTCGAGCATCAGGGGCAGGAGCAGGGGAGAGGCAAGCAGGATGCCGCTGGCGTCATCCATGAACATCCCGACGACAGCAAGGAAGACGTTTGCCATCAACAACAGGATGATCGGGTTTTCGCTGACCGATAGAAAGACGGACAGCATCTGCTGCGGCACATTCTCCATCGTCCATATGCGTGCCAGCATGGAAGCGAAGAAGATCATCAACAGGAGCACCCCGGTGATCTGGCCGGCACGCCAGAAGACACTGCCAAGCTCACGCCAGTTCATATCCCTGTAGACCCAAAGACCGACCGGGATGGCATAAAGGACTGCCACGGCTGCGGCCTCGGTCGGCGTGGTCACACCGCCATAGATGAAGCCCAAGATGATGATAGGCATCAAAAGAGCCAGGGTCGCGTGGCGCATCTTGCCAAAAAACTCGATCGCCACCTGGCGAACCGGGGCGGGTGGTGGGCGCTGGATCGGCATGTTTCGGGTCAAGACAATGTTCCAGAAACCGAACAGGACGATCAGGATGAAAGCCGGGAAGATCGGAGCAAGGAAGCAGGCGAGAATGGACGTGTTCGTCACCCAGCCAAACAGGATCATGGAAGCGCTCGGCGGGATGAGGAGTGCAAGCACCGCCGATACCGCAACGAGCGTCGAAGCATATGCGCGATCATAGCCCCGCTCCACCATGCGCGGCACCATGATTGTTCCAATCGCTGCCACCGCGGACGATGCCATTCCCGAAATGGCACCAAAGATTCCGGTCGTAATTATTACCACGCCGCCGAGGCCGAGCCTTGTGCGCCCGAAAATGGAATCGGCTGCAGCGATCAGCCGCTTTGCGATGCCGCCCTGGCTCATGAGGCCGCCTGCAAGGATGAAGAGCGGGATTGCCACGATCACGAGCGAACTGACCTTGGCGTAACCGGTGCCAATCAGAAATGCGGGCGTGCCATAATCACCGAATGTCATCAACACAAGGACCGCGCCGGCAAAGCAAAGCGGCACGGGCACACCGACGATGAGGAGCCCTGTAAGGAGAAGCGCATCAAGCGCGACAAGCATGCTCATTTCTGTCGGTCTCCGGCTATGAAATTGCGCACCATGCTGCCGGCCTCGACAATCCAGTAGATGGTCATGAGCGTCAGGCAGATCGGCATGATCACGTGCACCCATGCGAGTACAATGCCGGTATCTCTCGATACGCTGCCGCGATTGAGCGAGAATGCGAAATAGTCCCAGGCCCAGACTGCCATCCAGGCAGCGATGATGACCGTCAGAAGCGATGAAAACACCTTGACGCCATATTTTGCCCTTTCGCTGAGCGATAAAAGGTCAACGAGGCTGGCCGAGATATGGCCACGCTCCCATGCCCCATGTGACGAACCAATGAAATACATCCACACGGCTGCGAAACAGGCAAGTTCCTCGATCCCGAGAATACTGATACCCAGCACGTAACGGGTGAAAACCTGAAGACACACGAGAAGTGTCACGGCGATACCGGTCACGACGAGCAGCACGCGCTGGGCATAAAGCTTGGCATTCCAGATCGAAAGTGCGGTTCCTGTAAGCCAGGCCGGCGTGTTGACGGGGCTCAATTCTTGTTCGGACATGGAGATCACCTTTAAAAGCCCTCCGGTTGCGCACACCATCCGGGGCTTCCTGTCAGAGAAGGTCTCCGGGAAACCGATCCCGGAGACGAAACGCGATCTTAAGGGGATTATTCCAGACCCAGGCCCGCCTTGAGCTGGGCATAGCCTTCTTCACCAAGCTCGTCTGCAATTTTCGGCCACACCTCGGAACGTGCCACATCGGCGAGCCCCTCAAGCGTCGCGTCATCGAAGGTGACGACATTCGCGCCGGCCTTGCGCAGTTCTTCCAGAGCTTCTTCGTCCGCTGCTTTCACCTCAAGCCAGCGCTTGGCGGAAATCTCCTGGACCGTATCCTGCAGGATCTTCCGGTCTTCGTCTGAAAGCTTCGCGAGGCTGTCATCGGAAATCAGGAACCAGTTTGCTTCGAAGTGGTCGTTGAACTGAACCCAGGTCTTGGTGATGTCCTTGAAGCTCTCCAGAGCCATTGCCGGTGTGCCGCCGACCTGACCGTCGACGATGCCCGTCTGCATGCCGGTATAAAGCTCCGCCCAGGGCAGGGTACCGGTGCTGTAGCCGAAGCGTTCCATCAGGGCCTGGTGTGTGGCGCCGCCTGGCCAGACGCGAACCTTCAGATTGTGCTTGGCGTCGGGATTGCCCGGGTCGGTGACCTCCTTGGTGAAGCCTGCCCCACCCATGCCTTCGCCGTAGACACCGAGAATAGAGATGTTCTGGGCGTTTGTTGCACCATTGATGATTTCAAAAACGGCACCGCCTGGCTTGTGCATCTCTTCAGCGCTTGCGTAGTTCGTGAAGGCGTACGGGAACCAGGTGATGGCAACACGCTTGTCATCGAGTGCGGGAACCGGTTGCAGTGCCATGTCGACAACGCCCTGGATCATCTGTTCATAGACTTCGGTGTAGTCGCCAAGCTGATCAGAGGGATAGATCTTGATCGAAACGCGGCCGTCTGTGCGTGCCTCGATCTCCTTGGCAAGCTCTTGAGCTGCCTGTTCACCAGGCGAACCGGGATGTTTCAGTGTGGAAAGACGCAGTGTTTCTGCGTGAGCAGCGCTGCTGAGCAGGGCTGCAATGCCTGCTGCGGCGAGCAGGCGGACGGAAATGGTCATCGAAACCTCCATTCGGACACGAGAAATGCTGAAAGACCTACGGGACCCTCCCGTTCGGCCAGTCATCTCTAATTGAATGCCCATATGGTCAAATATGTCAACTGTTCTTATTAAACTTGACCGTTCGTGTGGAGAAGATCCAAGATATGCGTCCAAGTGGTTTGGAAGCAGAAGGTCTTTATGGAACACGAAGAAACATGCGAACGGATGTCAGTAAAGGCGCGGCAGTCCGCGATCATGGAGCGCATCGGTCGCGATGGTCGTGCAATGGTCATCGATCTGGCAGAGTGGCTCGGAGCATCGCGGGAGACCGTGCGACGGGACCTCACATCGCTTGCGGAAAAGGGCTTGTTGCGCAAGGTTCATGGTGGTGCCGTAAGGCTTCAATCCGCACTCGAGGACCCATTTGGAGCAAGACTTGAGCTCAATCGAGAAGCGAAACGCCGGATAGGGCAAAAGGCTGCAGAGCTCTTTGATGCGGGGGACAGCCTGCTGGTCGATTCTGGCTCAACCACCATTTTGTTCGCAGAAGCCCTTGCCGAAAAAAGTGGTGTGACCGTCATTACCAATTCCCAGTATGTGGCGCATGCCGCATCGAGAGGGCCTGGCGAAAACAGTGTCTTTCTGCTCGGCGGGCAATATCATCATGAAGGTGCAGAAACCCTTGGGCCAATAACCAACGATCAGATCCAGATGCTGAGCACCGATCATACCGTGCTCACGGTCGGCGCGATCGATGGTGCCGGACGCTTCATGGATTTCGTTGCGGATGCGGCTTATACAGCGCGCGCCATGATGAGCAGGGCACGTCAGGTGACCGTCCTGGTTGATTCTTCCAAGCTCGAAAAGACCGCACTGATCCAGGTTTGCGCTGCACATCAGGTGTCGCGTGTGGTCACGGATGCGACGCCTCCACCAGCTGTCCTGACCAGTCTCCAGGCAGCCGGAGTTGAAGTCATCATAGCCGGTTCATGAACGGAGCCGCGATCTGTTGGCAGACAGTTGCCATGATCGCCATTGACACGTATGACCGTTCGGTCAATAGATAGGGCAAATTTAATGACCGTATGGTCAAATTGTCGAAGGTTCCACTGCGATCATGACCTCAATCTATCGTACCGAAACGGCAATTGTCGGGGCCGGCATTGTTGGTCTTTCTTGCGCGCTGAGCCTTGCTGCTTTAGGCCGCGACGTCCTCCTGATCGATCCGGAAGTGCCAGGCTCTGGAGCTTCATATGGAAATGCGGCGTCAATTTCGCCGCATGCCATCACTCCCGTCGGTTCTCCAGCCGTGTTGCGCAGTCTGCCTGATCTTTTATTCAACCGCGAAAGCCCATTGTCGATACGCCTGCCTTATGTCCCGCAGTTACTGCCATGGCTTGCGCGATTTGCGCTTCAATCACTGCCAAAGGCGTATGAGCACAATCTTCACGTCATGGCGGACCTTCAGACCCGTTCACTTGCCGCCTGGCGTGAAATGGCAGGCCTGGCGGAGATCGCGGATCTCTTCGTCGAGCGTGGCGTGCTCTATACATATCCCGACGAGGCGTCGTTCAATGCGGCGCAGGAAGCCGTGGCGTTACGCCTTCGCTATGGTATTCCACAGGATGTTCTCAGTGCAGACGAAGTGAGCGCGCTTGAGCCCAATCTTCCAGCCTGTGCGGGTGCAGTTCACCATGTCGGCAGTATCCATCTTGATGATCCGGGACTTGCCACCGCACGCATGGCGGAAGCTGCCCGCAAGATGGGCGCTTTGGTGCTTGCCGAGCAGGTAAAGGGGTTCACGCGCGAAACATCGGGTGTCCGGTTGCAGGCAGGAGACCAGACCGTTTTGGCCAAACACGTGGTTATTGCGACGGGCGCACATGCGGCAGGATTGGCCCGCATGGCCGGCGACCGCATCCCGCTCGTTGCCCATCGCGGCTACCACATTGAATTCGATATGGACGACGTTCCTGTCTCGCGGCCTGTTCATCGCACGCAGCTGGGTTACTACATGACCCCGCTTAGCGGCCGACTGAGGGCAGCGGGAACGGTCGAACTTGCTTCCAACGACGCTGCCGCATCCGAGCACCGGTTCGCGCAGATCGAGCGCGGCGTACGCGCCACATTCCCTGGCATGCCGCCTGTTGCGCGTCGCTGGATGGGTCTTCGCCCGGCTCTTCCCGATTCACTCCCCGTCATTGGACCCTCAAGCGGTGGTGCTGACGTCCTTTATGCATTCGGTCATGGCCACGTCGGTCTGACTTTGGGACCTGTAACGGGCAGGCTTATCCACGCACTTGTTGCAGGCACGACGCCTGAAGTCTCATTGCAGAATTTTTCACCGCGTCGGTTCGGCATTCTGGCAGGTCGCGGGCGCGAAAGGTCGCGGTGATGGCCGACGCATTCGACGTTGCGGTGGTCGGCGGTGGCGTGGTCGGTTGCGCTGTGGCACGCCGCTTTGCGATGGCCGGCGCAAAAACGATCCTTCTGGAAAGGGCGCCAGATATTCTGGCCGGTGCCAGCAAGGGCAACAGTGCACTTCTTCATACCGGCTTCGATGCGCCGAAAGGAAGTCTCGAACTGGCATGCATGCAAAAGGGTTATGCCGAGTATCTTGAGATACATGCGCGGCTGAACCTCCCGATCCTTGAAAGCGGCGCCATGGTCGTTGCCTGGACGGCGCAGGAAGAAGCCTCGCTTGACGGTATTCTCAACCACGCCCATGACAATGACGTGAGAGATGCCCGTCTGCTCTCCTGCAAGGAAGCCCTCGCGCGCGAGCCACAACTGTCGCAAATGCTGCGTTCCGCAGTGCTTGTGCCGGGTGAATATGTCATCGATCCGTGGTCGGCACCTCTCGCCTATCTGACGCAGGCCGTTGAAAACGGTGCGGAAATGCGGTTCGGCGCAGAGGTCACGAGCGGTCATTTCGATGGCAGTCACTGGCATATCCAGACGAATGCCGACCCGATCACTACTCGGGCTGTCGTGAATTGTGCAGGTCTTTTCGGCGACAGGCTGGAAGAACGGCTTTTGGGAAAAAGCGCCTTCTCGATTCGTCCCCGCAAGGGGCAGTTTGTCGTCTTCGACAAGGCGGCAAGACGTCACTTGTCATCGATTATCCTTCCGGTCCCGACCGAGCGGACGAAGGGTATCGTCCTTTGCCCGACCATATTTGGAAACATCCTTGTCGGGCCGACAGCCGAAGAGCAGGAGGATCGCGAAGATGCCTCCGTTGACGGCGATATCTTGCAACAGCTCGTTCAGCGTGCTGTCGAGATGATGCCCGCCTTACGCGACATGCCGGTGACGGCGACCTATGCTGGTCTTCGTCCTGCAACCGAGACGAAGGAATATCGGGTTTGGTCTGATCCGACAAAGCGCTGGATCACATTGGGGGGTATCCGTTCCACGGGTCTTACCGCATCGCTGGGCTTGGCTGCCCATGCATTGCATCTTCACGAAGCATTTGGAGATCCGCCCTTGGTTGCGCCGGCGGAGCCGAGCTGGCCGAAAGTACCAAATCTTGCCGAACATCTGCCGCGCGACTGGCAGGCAAATGGGCACGGAGAAATCATCTGCCATTGCGAACTGGTGACGCGGCGTGAAATCGAGGCCGCCCTTGGAGGTGCAGTGCCAGCCGGCGATGTAGGAGGGTTGAAGCGGCGAACCAGAGCCGGCATGGGGCGTTGCCAGGGATTTTATTGCCAGGGTCGCATCGCGCAACTGTCCAGAGGACGCTTCAATGCCCCGTTTGCGACGGAGCCCGGTGATGAGTAATGAACTTTCATCCTGCGACGTGGCAATTGTCGGCGGTGGTCCGGCGGGGATATCGGCAGCCCTTGCACTGCGCCAGCGCGGCCACTCCGTCACCATACTCGAACGCGAGGCTGAAGCAGGCGGTGTTCCGCGTCACTGTGCACATTCGCCATTTGGAATGCGCGAGTTCAAATGTATTTTGTTCGGACCTGCCTATGCGCGCCGGCTTGCCGCCGAGGCGAACGCTGCAGGCGTCAAGCTTCTTGCCAGACATTCCGTAACCGCACTTCATCCGGGCGGCAGGCTCGACATAACGGCACCGGACGGTATGTTTTCGCTTGCACCGAAGCGGGTTCTACTGGCCACGGGTGTGCGTGAAACCCCGCGTTCGGCCAGGTTTATTTCTGGTGAGCGGCCAATCGGAATTATTACGACGGGAACACTCCAGCATGCAGTCAACCTCGAAGGCTTGCAGCCGATGCGCCGTGCGCTTGTTGTCGGAACGGAACTTGTCAGCTTCTCGGCCCTGATGACTTGCCACAGCGCCGGCATTGAGCCTGTCGCCATGGTCGACGAAAACTCGCATCTGGTCGCCCGCAGCCCGGCTGCGATCTATCCCTGGATCAAGAGGATCCCGCTTCATCTCGGTGTCAGGATCGTCAAAATTCATGGCAGGCCGCGTGTCGAAGGCGTCACACTTCAAAGGTCGGATGGGACCTTGCTCGAGATCGCCTGTGACGGGATCGTGCTGACGGGCCGGTTCACGGGCGAAGGGAGTCTGGCCCTTTGCAGTCAAATAGACGTTGATCCGGGAACTGGTGGACCGGTGGTGGACCAGTATGCCCGCTGCTCTGACCCTGCATATTATGCGGCAGGCAATATGCTGCACCCGGTCGAGACGGCGGGCTGGTGCTTTCGCGAGGGCCGTGAAATCGGTCGTTTGATCTCGGATGATCTTCAAGGTCAGCTGCCGAGAGCAGGCAATGCAGTCCAGATCGTTGCAGGGGCCGGCATGCGATATGTTCTGCCGCAACGCGTCATCCCTGGAGGACCGAAAGGTTTCGGTGATTTTCAGCTGCGGGTCGCGCATCCGATTAACGCCGGCATCGTTATGGAACATGCAGGATCTGCTCTATGGCACAGCAAGCGCCGGCTCTTGCCGGAACGGCGCATTCTTGCTCCGCTCTCATCCTTGACCGGCGTCGCGGCGGGTTCAAAGATCGTCATCAGGTCGAATGAGGACTGAAATGCGCATTGCGGCAATCGATCAGGGCACGACATCCACGCGCATCCTCGTCGCAGACGAAAACGGTGGGCTTGAGATTATCCATTCCGTGAGACATGCGCAGCATTATCCTCATGGCGGACATGTCGAACACGACCCGCTTGAACTCCTGGCCAATATTCGCGCCTGTCTTGCAGCTGCCGGCCCGGTCGATGCAATCGGTATCGACAACCAGGGCGAAAGCTGCCTTGCCTGGGACGCCGATACGCTGGAGCCACTATCACCCGTCATTGTCTGGCAGGACAATCGGACCAGTGCGGAGATCGAGCGGCTCCGTGCAAGTGGTGCGCAAGAGGTCACGCTGTCGCGAGCGGGATTGCCCCTGGATCCATATTTTTCAGCTTCGAAGCTGAGTTGGATCCTTGAAAACATCCCCGCGGCGAAAAATGCATTGATGAAGGGCAGGCTGCGCCTTGGCACCACCGACGCGTTTTTCCTGAATTGCCTGACAGGCCGTTTCATCACGGATCAGACGACCGCATCGCGAACGTCCCTGATGAACCTTCAAAACGGCTTGTGGGATCCGGAACTCTGCCGTCTTTTCGGCATTCCAATGGAATGCTTGCCGGAAATAGGCTTCAGCGCCGGCATTGTCCTGGGTGAGGTGGACGGGATCCCCGTGACGGCCTCGGTTGTCGATCAGCAGGCGGCACTCTACGGCCATGGTTGCAGGCGTGTGGGTGATGCAAAAGTGACGTTTGGAACCGGAGCATTTGCTCTCGCCATTACTGGCGACCAGATCTTGAACGCGCCGGATCTTGGTCTCTTGCCAACGGTCGCCTGGGCTTTGCCGGATGGCGTGACGTATGCGGTCGATGGTGGTGTCTACGATGCCGGAGCGACCGTCGAGTGGCTGCGTCGTCTCGGCCTTGTGGAAAATCTCGATGCGGGCCTGTCCGACTTTCCGCCTGTTGCAGTGATCGAACGCGGACTTGCATTTGTCCCGGCCCTGTCCGGCCTGGGCTGCCCCTACTGGGACCGTTCAGGCGCAGGCTTATGGATCGGAATGGGCGCTGAAACAACGGCCAGTGACATGGTTCAGTCGGCGCTTGAGGGCATCGCACTGCGCACCGCAGAGGTTTTGAAGGCAATCGAGAAGCAGCTGGAGCTGCCTGTGGCCGTCTCGGTCGACGGTGGTTTGTCCACCAACAGCTATTTCACCAGCTTCCTCGCTGAGGCTGCGGAGCGCAACATCAGCACGTGTCAATTTTCCGAGCTCACCAGCCTTGGCTGCGCTTCGCTGGCAGGTCTGGCTGTGGGTGCTCGATTACCGCAACCGGACGGCGGCAAGGAATATCGCCCTGTTTCGAAATATGATGTCGGAGCGTGGCACGCCCGTTTTGCCGACGCAGTATCCCGTTGTCGCAATTGGCGAACATGATCTGATCGGGCGCGACAAGGATGCATTACACAGTTTGTGGATCAGATACCGGTGGTTGCGTTATCATCGATCTGTTTCGTATGCGCGCTGCCTGTCGATAGCCCCTGGGAGTCAGGCCGGTCTCGATCTTGAAATACCGGTTGAAGTTGGAGAGGTTGTTGAAACCCGCCTCAAAGCAGATGTCCGTGATCGACATGTCGGTTTCTGCGAGCATGGTTCTGGCGCGCCAGACGCGTACGGATCGACTATAGGCGGAAAAATTCATGCCTGTCAGACGGCGAAACGCTCGGGAAAAAGCAGATGGTTCCAGCCCCACCTGGTCGGCGACCTCGTGCATTGACGAGCCGGGGTTAGACTGCATGATCTGGATTGCCCTGTCGATCCTGCGGTGACGTCTGTCCGACAGGTTGTTGTAGGTTGCGATGAAATGCTCGCTGGCCAGGAGCCGTTTCTGCGAGGCCGCCTCGATCCGGTTCAGGATCTCTATGAAAAGCTCCAACCGGCTTGTGCCATGATGTTCATGCAGTTCGATGACCTTGGACCCGATTGCGACGGCTTCGGGACCCAGGATCTCGATGCCGCGATCTGCCAGCGGCTTCAAGCGATGAAGGACATCGAATTCCTGGCAGATCGATCGGATACCGATCAACGCATCCGCATCGAACTGCAAGACTAGATCGCGTCCAGGCAAGGATGGCGCGCCGGGCGTGATCCAGTTGTGGGGCAGGTTGGTGCCCGTGAGCATCAGGTGCCCCGGCTTGAAGGGGCCGACATAGTCGCCGACATATGCGAACCCTTGAGCGGCAGGGATATAGTGAATTTCCCATTCCGGATGATAGTTCCAGATGCAGACCGGGTTGGGGTAGTCATCGCGGCGGATGAGGTAGGACATGCCGCCGGGCAGCACGATCTGTTCCCGCGTTGCGTTGAACGCAGCTGATGCAGAATGCGGAAAATCTGATGCAAGCGTCACCCAAAATCTCCATAAAAGGAAATCATAAGTCAAAATAGTATCAGTTTATGTGGAATTGCAAACTAGTCCCGATCAAGACCTTGTCCAAAATGGCAATCGTTGACGGCCAACGGAGTAGCCGTTGAAGGGAGGAAATCATGGGATTGAATACGCTCCGCGCAGGCTGCGCGGTCATTGCAATGGTAGCCGCATCCAACGCTTACGCTGCAGCTGAGTGCAGCGACGATCTTCGCATCCTGGCGCAGCCACGTGACGGACTGACGCTGCTCGAAGAATATGTCGACGAGTTCGAGGAACTGTCCGGCGCCGGCTTCGAAATCAACTATCTCAACGAAAACGATCGCCGCGCGAAATCGCAGGCCGACGCGTCGACCGTCGGCAGCTTCGACGTCTATTATGTAGATGAGGCCAACCTGGCGCTCTTTGTTTCTTCCGGCTGGATCGTTCCGCTCCTGGACTACTATCCGGAAGAATACGACTACAACGACTTTGATGCAGGGATGCGGACTGCGGCAACCTTTGACGGCAAGCAGTGGTTTGCGCCAATCCAGGGTGGCGGCGACCTGATGGTCTACCGGACGGATCTTCTTGAAAAGGCCGGTATCGCACCGCCGACGACGTGGGATGAATATCTTGCTGCCGTGGAAAAGCTGCACGATCCGGATAACGGCGTTTATGGTACCGCCTTGCGCGGCCAGCGGGGCTCGGGCGCCAATGTCTGGCGCTGGATGCCGCTGTTCAAGGCCAATGGCGGCGAATGGTTCAAGGATGGCAAGCCGGCCTTCAACTCGGAAGCGGCGGTGAAGGCGACGCAGGCTTACCTCGACCTGTTTGAGTATTCCGCGCCCGGAACGCAAACTGGTTCCTGGGATGAATCGACCGGGGCCTTCCGTGCCGGGAAGGTTGCCATCATCATCGAATCGGCACCGCTCGGAGGCATGTCTGTCGACAAGGCTCAGAGCCAGGTCGTCGACAAGGTCGCCTTCTCCGTGCCGCCGTCACCATTGCCGGGTGGTGGTTACGCTCATGGCTTTGCCATTGCCTCCAAGGCGAATGCGAGCGAGGAGGAAAAGGCCTGCGCCGGTCTCTTCGTTGCCTGGGCAACATCAAAGGAACAGGAAGCCCGTCGTCTGGCAGCTGGTCAGCCGGGCGAATTGACCCGCACCAGCACCTATCAGAGCCCTGAATATGCCGAGACCTTTGGTCAGAACCTGGCGGACGCGATGGCAGCGACCGCCGAGAAGACGACGGTCACCTTCTGGCAGGATCCGCGCTGGCAGGAACTGGGCAACCAGTGGGGCATCATGCTGGAGGAGTTGATTACCGGCAGCCGCACGGACATCAAGGCGACGCTCGATGAACTCGAGGCCTTCGCCGCCAAGCTCTGACGCCTCAAAAGCCGTCGAAGCGGGCGCGTCGAAAGGCGCGCCCATCCTTCAATCCGAGGATCTGCCATGCGCCGCGGCCGCTCGCTGCCTTATGTCTTTTTAGGCCCACCCCTGGGCATCCTGATCGTGCTGGCTTTGGTCCCAACGATCTATGCGATCAACATTTCGCTGCAGAACCGGACGCTCGCGCAGCCGGTGGCGGATTATGTCTGGTTTGCCAACTATGTTGCCTTGTTGTCCGATGCCCGCTTCGTGAATGCGTTGTGGGTCTCGTTCAAGTGGGAGATCCTGACCGTTACCGCGACGATGATCACGGGGCTTGCACTGGGCATCGCAATGTTTGAGGCGGCCAGTCCGCGTCTGCGCAACATTCTCTGCCTCCTGTTTATCATCCCGGTCCTTCTGCCGCGTGTCTGTGCTGCCTTCGTCTGGAAATTTTCCTTTCATCCGCTTTATGGTGCTCTCACATGGCCTGTGCGCGAGTTGACCGGAACAACGCCCGACATCCTGTCAACGCCGCTCGGCGCGCTCCTTGCAGTCGCCTTTGTCGATGTCTGGCAATGGGGTCTGTTCTTCGCTGTCATCATCCTGAAGCTTCTGGAATCGCTACCACCCCAGCCACTTGAAGCGGCCAGGATAGATCGGGCGACGTGGTTTGAGGTCCACCGTTTCGTTACGCTCCCGATGCTGAAGGCGCCCCTGATCAGCCTTTTGTTGGTCAAGGCTATTGAAAGCCTGCGCTCTTTCGACCTTGTCTATGTCATGACGCGGGGTGGACCCGGCATCTCGACTGAAACGCTTGACATGTATGCCTATTCCCAGGGTTTCATCGAGTCCGGCAAGATCTCCTATGCGTCGTCCATGGCGGTAATCATGATGGTGCTGACGATCGTGGCCTTCACCGTCACCTGGAAGAGGCTGTCGCGATGAAGTTCTCGATCCTTTTGCTCAGACTGCTTTTGGCTTTTGCAGCCGCCCTTGTTGTCCTGCCACTCCTGTGGACGTTGCTCAACGCCTTCAAGACCAATGCCGACCTGCTGGTCAGTACCCCGAAGCTCGTCTTCCAGCCGGTCTGGGACAATATGAGTTACGTCCTTAACCGCCGTTCCGTGGCGCGTGCGCTCACCAACTCGCTGATCATCTGCTCCGCCGCCGTCCTGATCGGGGCTGTAATTGGAGGTCCGGCAGCTTACGTCATTGCGCGTTTTAAGAACCGCCTGACAAAGGAGACGCAGTTCTTCGTCCTGTCGCTGCGCTTTCTTCCCCCCGTCGCAATCGCGATCCCGATGCTCGTTATCTGGCTTGGCCTTAATCTTTACGACACGCGGTTCTCGATGATTGTCACCTATCTGATCGTGACGGCATCCATCACCATCTGGTTGTCCGTGCCGGCGTTCGAAAGGGTCAGCCTTCACGTCGAAGAGGCTGCTCGCGTTGATGGGCTTGGGCCCTATGCAACCTTCTTTCGCATTGCCCTGCCGATCGCACGCTTCCAGGTTTTCGGGGCCATCGCCTTTTCCTTCGTCCTTGTCTGGAACGAATTCCTCCTTGCCATGATGCTCACCACGTCCAGGGCAAAGACCCTTCCAATAATCGCGTCGGAGATGTCTCAGCTCGGCATGAACGTTCCCTGGGGCATCCTCAACGCGGCGGTCGTTCTGCTCTCGCTACCGCCGCTGATACTGCTTGGGGTCATGGTGGGCGGGCTGAACGCCGCATTCTCAAAGAAAACTGATCAAGGTTGACCTTCATGAAAGCACTTGTTCTCGAACGCGTTGGCGAACTTTCCCTGCGCGATATCGATTTGGAACAGAAGATGGCACCGGACGATGTGCGCATACGTCTCCACACCGTGGGCATATGCGGTAGCGACGTGCATTATTATACCCATGGTCGGATCGGCGATTTCGTGGTGAATGAACCCATGGTCCTGGGCCATGAAGCCGCAGGTAGGGTCATCGAAGTCGGTGCCAACGTCACGCATCTCAAAGCAGGCGACCGCGTCTGCATGGAGCCCGGTATTCCCGATCCGCTTTCCCGTGCCTCCCGCCTCGGCCTTTATAATGTCGATCCCGCCGTCACGTTTTGGGCAACACCGCCCGTGCATGGGGTCTTGTGTCCGCAAACGGTGCATCCGGCGAGTTTCACCTACAAGCTGCCGGACAATGTCTCATTCGCAGAAGGGGCCATGGTCGAACCGTTCGCCGTCGGCATGCAGGCCGCTGCCCGTGCCCGCATCACGCCAGGCGACACCGCTGTGGTCACAGGGTGTGGGACGATCGGGATCATGGTTGCTCTGGCGGCGCTTGCCGGGGGGTGCTCACGGGTGCTGATTTCCGATTTCTCAGAAGCCAAGTTGAAGCTTGCTGCAACTTATGACGGGATATCGGGTGTCAACTTGCGTGAACAGAACCTGGTGGACGCGGTGAAGGCTGCCACCGAAGGCTGGGGCGTCGATATCGTTTTTGAATGCTCGGGTACTGCTGCAGCGGCCCGCGATGTCTTCCAGGCCGTCCGGCCAGGTGGAGCAGTCGTTTTCGTCGGCCTTCCGCCGGAGCCGGTTCCGGTGGATATCACGGCTGCTTGCGCGCGGGAATGCCGTATCGAAACCGTCTTCCGCTACGCCAACGTTTTTGACCGGGCGCTTGCCCTGATTGCGGCCGGCAAGGTGGATTTGAAACCGCTCGTTTCTGACACGTTCACATTCGACCAGTCCATTGCAGCCTTTGAACGGGCGGCGGAAGGACGTGCAGAAGACGTGAAACTGCAGATCGCCATGGGTGAGGAGGCGAACTGATGGCCACTGTCGATTGTCGTGACATCCGCAAGGTTTATGGCGCCATGGAGGTCATGCGTGAGTTCAACCTTGCGGTGGCGGATCATGAATTTGTCGTTTTTCTCGGCCCTTCCGGCTGCGGAAAGTCCACGATGCTGCGCATGATCGCCGGTCTGGAAGAGATCACCGGTGGCGATCTTTTGATCGGCGGCGAGCGTATGAATGATCGGGATCCAGGTGACCGTGGCATTGCCATGGTCTTCCAGAACTACGCGCTCTATCCCCATATGAGTGTCAGGGAAAACATCACTTTTGGCCTGGAGCGCTCAGGTGTCGCAAAGCCGGCCATTGACGAGCGATTGGCTCCGGTCATAGACGCACTTGGTCTTGACGTTTACCTCTCTCGCAAGCCTTCGGAACTCTCCGGCGGCCAGCAGCAACGGGTGGCGATCGCGCGTGCGATGATCAAGACGCCGGAGGTTTTCCTGTTTGACGAGCCGCTGTCCAACCTGGACGCCAAATTGCGCGGCAGCCTGCGCGTCGAGATTGCCCGCCTCCATCGCGATCTGAAGACGACAAGCATTTATGTGACGCATGACCAGCTTGAGGCCATGACACTCGCCGACCGGATCGTCTTGATGAAGGATGGAAAAATAGAGCAGATGGGCACCCCGGAAGAAATCTATCAGGTGCCGGCGAACCTGTTCGTTGCAGGTTTCATTGGAACGCCGAACATGAATTTCCTGCCGCTGGACGGATCCGGGATGACCCTGGGCGACGATGCGGTCCGTCTCACGGCACCGTTCCAGCTTGGCCATGGGCCGGTTATTGTCGGCATCCGCCCAGGCGCTTTCAAACTGACGGATCAAGATGGTGCTTATCGTGGACGCGTGGAGCGTAACGAGTTTCACGGAGAAACACGGCTTCTGACACTTCGCAATGACCGCCATGAGATCAACGTCGCTTTGCCAGCTTCCGCCCGCGTAAACGAAGGTGATGTGATTGGCCTCAATGTTGCATCTCAGGATCTTCACCTCTTCGAACCGGACACTGGCAGACGGCTTACTGGCTAAGCTGTCGTCAGAAGAGACATGACTATCGGCATTGCTGAAGCTCGATCCTTACGAGTGGTTTGATATCTCACTAATGCTCCCCGCCATAATCCGAACCCATTATCCGGCAGATCCGTTCTGCTGGATTTCGATTGAAGGCTGCTCAGGCCTTTGTTGCCCATGATCAAAGCTCGAGATCATCAACGCCAGTCACGAATTTCCTGACGGCGCGCTAGGTCAGGGTCGATATCATCGCAGCTTCAGGACAGTTGCTTTCCTTACGGTCTGAGTTTCATGGCAAACGGTCTCGCCAAGGGCGGAACTGAAAGTCCGTGATGCGAAATTGGTCGACCCGACCGTAGTGCTTTCTTTGTTAGCCCCACCCTTGCTGCTTAGGGCTCGATCCTCTAAGAAATCGCACCAATTGCCGGCTCTGGAAGCTGGCGGCAATGGAAGAGAAAAATGAGCGAAAAGCAGAAAAAGCCCCAGAAACTAAAAGCCCGCCTGCCGCGTGGCTTCGTTGATCGCTCGGCTGCAGATATCCATGCCACCAACGAGATGATCGAGAAGATCCGCGAGGTCTATGAGCGCTACGGCTTTGATCCGGTGGAAACACCGCTTTTCGAGTATACCGATGCGCTTGGAAAATTCCTTCCCGACAGCGATCGCCCCAACGAAGGCGTCTTCTCGCTGCAGGACGATGATGATCAGTGGATGAGCCTGCGCTACGACCTGACTGCACCACTTGCACGTCATGTCGCGGAAAATTTCAACGAGATCCAACTTCCATTTCGCACCTATCGGGCAGGCTATGTGTTCCGCAACGAAAAGCCTGGTCCCGGACGGTTTCGACAGTTCATGCAATTCGATGCGGATACCGTTGGCGCGCCAGGTGTCCAGGCTGATGCCGAAATGTGCATGATGATGGCCGACACGCTCGAAGCCCTGGGTATCAGGCGCGGTGACTACGTGATCCGCGTGAACAATCGCAAAGTGCTTGATGGCGTCATGGAGGCAATCGGCATTGGCGGCGATGACCAGGCGGGCAAGCGGCTGAACGTGCTTCGTGCCATCGACAAACTCGACAAATTCGGTCCAGAAGGCGTGCGGCTCTTGCTCGGCGAAGGCCGCAAGGACGAATCCGGCGACTTCACAAAGGGTGCTGGACTGGATGCCGTCCAGATCGACAAGGTCCTCTTCTTCGTCGGTATCAAGGATTACGCTCAAAGTGCCAGCGAGCTGGCGGATCTCGTCTCCGGTACCTCCAAGGGTGCAGATGGCGTTGATGAACTGAATACGATTGCGGCACTTGTCTCAAGTGCCGGCTATGACGCGACGCGTATCAGGATCGATCCCTCCGTCGTCCGCGGCCTGGAATATTATACCGGCCCCGTATACGAAGCCGAGCTTCTCTTCGATGTGACGAACGAAAAGGGCGAAAAAGTTGTTTTCGGATCCGTCGGCGGCGGTGGACGCTATGACGGTCTGGTCTCGCGGTTCATGGGACAACCGGTTCCTGCCACGGGCTTTTCCATTGGCGTTTCCCGTCTGATGACGGCCCTGAAAAACCTTGGAAAGCTCGGACAGGACGAAATCCTGGCGCCCGTCCTGGTCACGGTCATGGACGGCGATCAGGAAAGCATGGCCCGCTACCAGATCATGACGCAAAAACTGCGTGCAGAAGGCATTCGAGCCGAAATGTATCAGGGAAACTGGAAGAAATTCGGCAACCAGCTCAAATATGCCGACCGCCGCGGGTCTCCGATCGCCATCATTCAAGGTGGAGATGAGAGGGCGCAAGGTGTTGTCCAGATCAAGGACCTGATCGAGGGCAAGAGGCTTTCCGGCGAAATCGCGGATAATGCGGCATGGCGTGAGGCGCGCGTGGCCCAACAAACAGTTCCAGAGGCAGACCTCGTGTCTTGCGTGAAGAAGATCCTCGAGGCACAGGCGGAAGACCGAAGGCAGGGTGGATAACCCATGCGCCTGAACGACATGCCGGATTTTTCGGATGAGCTCCTCAGTGAATTTCAGGCGCGCCAGACCGCCCGCGTGAGCACGCCGGTCATCCAGCCTGCTGATCCTTTCTTGGATATGGCGGGCGAGGATCTGCGCCGTCGTATATTTCTGACTGAGAGCGAAACAGGCAAAAGCCTCTGCCTGCGTCCGGAATTCACCATTCCGGTCTGTTTACGTCATATTCAAACGGCGACCGGAACACCGAAGCGCTATTCCTATCTCGGCGAGGTCTTTCGCCAGCGGCGTGAGGGTGCAAACGAGTTCTTCCAAGCCGGTATCGAGGATCTTGGCGAACCGGACATCGCGGCAGCAGACGCACGGGCAATTCTGGACGCATTCGGTATCCTGGAAAAGCTTCTTCCGGGTCAAAAACTTAGTCTTGTGCTGGGCGATCAGGCTGTGTTCGAGGCTGTCGTCAAGTCACTTGGTCTGCCCCTTGGCTGGCAGAAACGGCTGATCCATGCCTTTGGCAACATGGCGCATCTGGAAGGGATGCTGGAGCGGCTTGCAAAGCCACAGCCGGTGGTCGGGCTTGAACGGGAAATCGCCATGCTGGTTGCTGCAGGCGATGAGGCGGAACTGGTCGCACGGATCGACCGGACTATGCAGGAAACCGGCTATTCCACCAATGCCAGTCGCAAGCCGCTGGAGATCGCCCGTCGACTGAAGGAAAAACAGGCTCTTGCGGATACCCACCTTAGTCAAGGTGTTCTTGTGCTGCTTCGCGAATTTCTGACGCTGCAATTGCCACTTTCCGATGCCTCGGCAGCGCTGGCTCGCTTTGGAGAGGCCGCGGGTCTCGATCTTGGCGCTGCCATTGCCCAGTTTGATGCGAGGCTTGTGGCGCTTGAAGCGGCTGGAGCTGATCTTGGCGCAATGACCTACCGTGCGGCCTTCGGCCGGCCGCTTGATTATTATACCGGTCTCGTCTTCGAGGTGATGAGCGAGGACGGGACCGTCGTGCTGGCAGGTGGAGGGCGTTTCGACCGACTGATGACACTTCTTGGTGCGGCAGATCATATTCCGGCCGTAGGCTTTGCGCTCTGGCTCGACCGGATCGGCGCGATGAGGGATGGTGGGATGAGCCAGACCATAGCAGCTGAGACGCGTCTAGGTCGGACGGATCAGGAAAAGAGCGGCCAATGAACACCATTACGATCGCGTTGCCGTCCAAGGGACGCATCAAGGAGGACACGGCATCCGTTTTCAAGCGTGCGGGTCTTGCCATATCCTCGGTTGGAAATGATCGCTCTTATCGCGGCCTCGTCCATGGCATGGAAAAGGTCGAAATCGCCTATCTGTCGGCGTCAGAAATCGCTCGCGAGCTTGCAAATGGCGCTGTCGATTTCGGGGTGACAGGCGAAGATCTCGTGCGTGAGGGTATGTCAGACGTCGATGAGAAGGTCGAGTTTTGTGCAAGGCTCGGATTTGGTCATGCAGATGTCGTCGTGGCCGTCCCGGAAATCTGGCTGGATGTCGAGACCATGGCTGACCTCGGTGATGTTGCCGCTGAGTTCAGGGCGCGCCATGGACGACGGCTTGCAATCGCAACGAAATACTGGCGGCTGACCCAGCAATATTTCTCGGAAAGCCACGGTATCCAGCTCTACCGGATCGTTGAAAGCCTCGGTGCGACCGAAGGAGCACCGGCAGCTGGCCAGGCGGATATCATCGTCGACATCACTTCCACAGGATCGACGCTGAAGGCAAACCATCTGAAGATCCTCAGCGATGGCGTGATCTTGCGCTCGCAAGCTTGCCTCGTGCGCGCTCGCAAGCAGGCTCACAGAGATGATGCGCGAATTGCCGGGATTGTTGAAGCGGTCGGCGCATCGGTGGCTCTGGATCATGCCTGACAGCAACATATGTCTGGTTGGCTGGTATCTACTTGATGCAGAAAAGCGCCGGACCATTGTGATCCGGCGCTTTCGCCTTGAGAGGGATAGTTCTTCGAGTGAAGATTATGCTGCAACGGCAACCGGTGTACGGCGGGCGTCAAGCGAGTAGGCTCCAGCGCCTGCAGTAGCAAGGGCGAGGAAACCACCGGCAATCGTCAGGTTCTTCATCATCATCAGACCGTTGAACACGGTCAGCATGCCGTTGGCTGCTTCCGGAAAATCGGGGACATTGATCGCGCCCGAGTGAAAGGCGAGTGCCGTGAATGCCGCAAATGCGGCGAGCAGGACGGCCGAGATGCGCGTCTGGAAGCCCACCAGAATGAAGATGCCGGCGATCAGTTCAAAGAGGCCTGCAAGATAGGCGAGAAGTGTCGCAGCAGGTAGTCCCGCACCTGCAATCATGCCGGCAGTGCCAGCCGGGTCAAGGAGCTTCGGATAGCCCGCGAGGATGAACATGACGGTCACAAATGCCTTGATATCTCCCAGATCAAACCTCATGTAAGACCCTCCACCTTCTTCCAGGGGTGATGGTATATACATGCATGCGAGGCTTTCAATGCTGGTGCACCAAGCAATTCCAAATACCTCCCCTCGACGTTTTCATCGTCGCAACGGAGTATTGAGTTCGGGCCGGTTTGCGGGTTCCTTGAGCAACAGTTCGAAATCACGCCAAGATTGTCGCCTAACGACGAACGCCATGCCAAAACGGTAATCCCCCTTATGAGGCGCTGTTTTCACTCTTGTGCGTAAGGCTGCGAGCTTTGCGAAGATCCTGCAAAGTCAGATATTCGGTTTGAAGGCGATCGGCCTCGATTGTCGCTCGACGTTCAGGCGACAAGCTTGCCATCATTTCTTTTCATATGGCTGCGATAACTGTGAACCATTCCTTGACGATGCTTGTCAAAAGCATGCGCGGGGACGGCAGGAGCCTCGTTGCAACCGCGTCTGAATGCGAAAAGGGCGGCACGAAGGCCGCCCTTTCCTGAACTGAACCGGATGGCTCAGATGCGAGACATCAGTCTCACATCATATCCATGCCGCCCATTCCGCCCATGCCGCCCGGCATGCCGCCGCCCATAGGAGCGTCCTTCTTCGGCAGTTCGGCGATCATGGCTTCCGTCGTAACGAGGAGACCAGCGATCGAAGCTGCGTCCTGAAGTGCGGTGCGAACGACCTTGACCGGGTCGACGATACCCATGGCGATCATGTCGCCATACTCGCCGGTCTGAGCGTTGTAGCCGTAGTTGTCAGTGCCACCTTCGAGGATCTTGCCAACAACGATGGATGCTTCATCACCAGCGTTTTCAGCGATCTGGCGGGCCGGAGCCTGCAGAGCACGGCGAACGATATTGACGCCAGCTTCCTGGTCAGCGTTCTCACCCTTGACCGACAACTGAGCCGCGGCACGAAGAAGGGCAACACCGCCACCAGCGACAATGCCTTCTTGAACTGCAGCGCGCGTCGCGTTGAGAGCGTCGTCGATGCGGTCCTTCTTTTCCTTCACTTCAACTTCCGTCGAGCCGCCAACGCGGATCACGGCAACGCCGCCAGCGAGCTTGGCAAGACGTTCCTGCAGCTTCTCGCGGTCGTAATCGGAAGTGGTTTCTTCGATCTGAGCCTTTATCTGGCCAACGCGACCTTCGATGTCGGACTTCTGGCCGGCACCGTCGACGATCGTCGTGTTTTCCTTGGTGATCGATACCTTCTTCGCACGGCCGAGCATGTCGAGTGTGACATTTTCGAGCTTGATGCCGAGATCTTCGGAGATGACAGTGCCGCCCGTCAGGATGGCGATGTCTTCCAGCATGGCCTTGCGGCGATCACCGAAGCCTGGAGCCTTGACGGCAGCAATCTTCAGGCCACCACGCAGCTTGTTGACGACGAGCGTGGCGAGTGCTTCGCCTTCAACGTCTTCAGCAATGATGAGAAGCGGCTTGCCGGACTGAACGACAGCTTCGAGAACCGGCAGCATGGCCTGAAGGTTCGAAAGCTTCTTTTCGTGCAGGAGGATGTATGCATCGTCGAGATCGGCGATCATCTTTTCCGGATTGGTGACGAAGTAAGGCGACAGATAACCGCGGTCGAACTGCATGCCTTCAACGACTTCAAGCTCGGTTTCGGCGGTCTTGGCTTCTTCAACCGTGATAACGCCTTCATTGCCGACCTTCTGCATTGCTTCAGCAATGTCGAGGCCGATCTGCTGCTCGCCATTGGCGGAGATGGTGCCAACCTGTGCGACTTCTTCAGACGTGTTGATCTTCTTGGCCTTGGCCTGGAGATCGGCAACGACGGCCTTGACGGCGAGGTCGATACCGCGCTTCAGATCCATCGGGTTCATGCCGGCTGCAACAGCCTTGTTGCCTTCGCGAACGATGGACTGGGCGAGAACCGTGGCGGTCGTGGTGCCGTCGCCGGCAACGTCGTTGGTCTTCGAAGCAACTTCGCGGACCATCTGGGCGCCCATATTTTCGAACTTGTCTTCCAGTTCGATTTCCTTGGCGACCGATACGCCGTCCTTCGTGATGCGCGGAGCGCCGAAGGACTTGTCGATCACGACGTTACGGCCCTTCGGACCGAGCGTGACCTTGACGGCATCAGCGAGGACGTCGATGCCGCGCAGCATCTTTTCGCGCGCGCTACGACCGAACTTTACTTCTTTAGCTGCCATTTTGAGAACTCCTGAAAAGGGGTGTCAGCAATATTCTGGTTTACGGGCAAGAGGCCGAAAATCAGCCGATAATACCCATGATGTCGGATTCCTTCATGATCAGAAGGTCTTCGTCGTTAAGCTTGATTTCAGTGCCTGACCACTTGCCAAAGAGGATGCGGTCGCCGACCTTGACGTCAAGAGCGATCAGG
>JAEWDP010000107.1 GCA_023390055.1 Pseudomonadota bacterium
ACGACGAAACACAAAGAACCTGATCAATAACAGGCCCGAAAAACGCCGTGCCAAAGCTGTCCGCGAATTACTGAAATCACTGTCCGCGATTTACCGGTACAGCTGTCCGTTATTACTGAAATACGCAATTCATCCATATAGTAGATAGCCCCATCCGTTGTGTACCGCCTCCACTTGCCGACAGGCACGATTGAGACGGGCGAGGGAGAATGCGCGCTTCTGACGATCAGACCGGGACAGAACGAGCTGCTGCGGATCAACGGACGTTCGGAGCCCGAGCAGGACGCGTTGAAGGTTGCTCCGCGCGAGGTCTACTTCCACTGTTCCGCCGCCTTGTCGCGGTCCCGCATCTGGCAACAGGATCGTCGCAGCTTCTGGTCGGGTAAGCGCCGGTTCATATGCACTGAACGTCACCGCGAAAGCCCCGACGTCACGTCCTTCGTCCTTGAGCCGTGCGACCAGGCCCCGATCGGCCCTGTTCTGCCCGGACAGTACGTCACGGTCTCCGTGCCTGGCACCTCCGGCTCTCCTAGACAGCGCTCATACTCCGTATCACGCCGTCCAGACGGCAAGACCTTGCGCATCTCGGTGCGCCGTGTCGGGAAGGGCGGGGTGTCGGACCTCCTTCATGACACGATCCAAACAGGCATGGAGGTGCATGTCGGCGTTCCAGCCGGACGCTTCGTCCTGTCCAGCCCGCCGGGGCGGAGGGTCGTGCTGATCAGCGCCGGCGTCGGCATTACCCCTCTTCTTCCGATGTTGGAGGAACTTGCGTTAGAAGACAGCGGGCGGGACGTCTGGTTCGTGCACGCTGCCCGGGATGCGACTAGCCATCTGTTCCAAGAGGAAGCGCGCGCCATTGCCGCGAAGGCGACGAATGGCGGCGTCAGGATCTTCACCTGCTATTCCCGTCCGCAAAAGGAAGACCGCTGTGACTTCACCGGCCGCATCGACGGCAGCGTGCTTGCCCGGATGCTCCCTGTGGACGAGGCCGACTTCTACATCTGTGGCCCTGACGGTTTCATGACGTCGCTGCGCGATGGTTTGATTGCATGCGGAGTGGAGCCGAACTCCGTCCGCTACGAGGCATTCGAGGCGTCGTCGGGCGTGAAGCTCGATTTGGCGGGCAGGGAGACGGCTGGTAGCAGCAAAGTCACCTTTGCCAAGTCAGGGAAGTCTGCCGTCTGGTCATCGAATGACGGCACGCTGCTTGACCTTGCGCTCAGGAACGATGTCGAAGCTGCTTATTCCTGTAGGCTCGGGGACTGCCAATCCTGCGTCCAGAAGGTCGTCAGCGGGGTCGTCGACCATATCGGCGACGAGTTGCCGCTGCTTTCCCTCAACCAGACCCTGTTATGCCTCGCGGTTCCGCGAGGCGATCTCGTACTGGATTGTTAACTGTATTGGGTCTAGTGGCCGTAAAATCGAACGGTTCAACGAGTTTGGACTGCTTCCGATGACAGGACCTGTTCAACAAAAGCCATGGCAAGTGCCAAGAACTTGGCGCTGGAGCGTATGTGGTCGGGACCGGTCACCTGAGTTGCTCTGTTCGCAGTGACTTTTTAAGGACGATAAGTGCAAGGTCATCCCGGAGAGGGGTGCCAACCGAGGAATCGTCGTACGGGAACGGCTCGACCTCATCGGTTCTTGCGTAGCCACGCCTTTCGTACCATTCGATCAAGGCACTCCGATGATTGACAACGGAGATCCGGATTGTTTCAACGTCACGAGCGAGCAAGTAAGCTTCTGCCTCTGCCATCAGCAATTTTCCGACACCATGCGCCTGTCTAGTGGGATCGACCGCCAGCATCGAAAGATACCATTCCTTGGCGTCGATAGCCTCGACGGAGACACATCCTACGACCGCACCCTCAAAAATTGCGACGAGAATGGTTAGCCGACGGGCTATTTGTGCAAAAGCGGCAACGTTAACTCTAGGGCCAACGAGCAGATCTGCTTCATGGGTCCAACCCCGCACGCCGGAAAGGCCGCGATAGGCGTCGTTAACGAGACTTGCGATCCGCTCGAATTGAGAGGAATTCGCTATTTTTACACTGATGCTTTGCGTGTTCATTATCTCTTGAACTCTTCTTTCCTAGCAGCGGACGGTGCACAGTCCCATTGACTACATCATCAACTACCGATCAGTTGGTAGTCAGTCAACCCGCTGATGTTATCTGGGCCTTCCAGCAAGGCTGTCGCCTCTTTCAAAAGGGCGATCAAAAGATGTCGGCGTCGAGCGACATAATCTCGGCAACTCGGCCAAGCGCGAAACACCGTTTCCTATCTCCGCCGACCGGAACACTCTTCACGCAACCATTAAAGATCATGTCCATCTGTTGCATGCAAAGAATTAAAAAGGACGCTCAAAGCGTGTATGGCGTGGGATCAGATCCAGAAACGCGTCCAGTGGCTGACTGGCCAGGTGAGCAGCCTTTGCAATGATGCTGAGGGTCCAGCAAATCTCTGAACCAGAGATGGGGACAATCGCCAGGTCATGTCCGCTGCACGCGACCAGTTCCGGCGGCAGCAGCGCCACTCCGAGACCATGCGCGACATACTCGGGAACTGTCGTTATATCGGCCACCTCGACTAGGACAGGTCGCGAAAGCGCTAGTTGAGCAAATGCGTCATCGATCACGGCCCGTTGTCCGAAGCCAAACGGCATGTCGATAAACGGCTCACGGGCAATCTCAGCGAGCGTGACATCCTCGCGCTCCGCGAGGGGATGATCCGCAGGTGTTATAAGATGGAGTTTGTAGGATCGAATTGGCGTGATCCGTAACTGCGGATCGTTGATGTTCGTGCCGACGAACGCGGCGTCGACGCTGCCCTCCTTAATACGCTCAATGAGTTCACCGGTGCCTCGCCGTGACGTTTGCAGGCGCAACTGCACCTGGGGGTACCTTCGATGGAATTCACCGGCAAGCGCCGGAACATCGACCAATCGAAGCCCGCTCAACATGCCGACGGTCAGGCTCCCTCTGAGCCCGCCCGATGGATGCGCAGCAGCTCTCACGGCATCAATCGCATCGATCGCCTTCATCGCGTGAGGAATGAGCGCTCGTCCAGCCTGCGTAAGCATGACCGACCGGGTGGAACGATCGAAAAGCACAACATCAAGCTCGGCCTCCAACGCCTTCATTGCCGCTGAAAGCGTCGATTGTGTCATGTTCAGCCGGTGGGCAGCGCGTGTAAAATTCAGTTCCTGCGCGAGTACGACAAACGCTTCCAATCGTCGCTGATCCAAATCCACTCTCCAATTAATCGTTATTATCGATCATTATATCGAAAGTTATCGTTGGACGCGATTTATTGCAATCGGTCATTAGTGGGCCACCCTAATGAAGGAGCTATTCAATGAAGGTATTGCTTACAGGTGCCACCGGCTACATTGGCTCTGCAACACTCGATGCTTTGGTCGCAGCGGGGCATGATGTTATTGGCGTGGTCCGGACGGTAACAAAAGCAGATCAGCTGCGTGAACGGGGGGCTGTTGCGGCCCGCGGCGACATAACCGATCAGGCGTTTCTGCGAGACATTGCTGCCTCGGTGGACGGTGCGATCCATCTCGCATCCCCTGGGGATCACACCAGTGCTGCTGCTGAAGACAGCGCAGTCACCGCTATCCTGAACGGCCTCGGACAGACGGGAAAGCCATTTGTCTCGACCGCCGGGATATGGGATCACGGCAGCGGCGGCGCGATCGCGGAGACGACACCGTTTCGCGCCCCGCAGATTACGGCGTGGCGTCCGCCGATCACGCAACGAGTTCTGGCTGCCGCAGGCGTTCGTGGCTCGGTGATCTCGCCCGCTGCCGCTTACGGACGCGGTGACGCCCTTCTGCATGTCATCACCGGTGGCCCGCGAAGTGGTTCGGCTGACCAGGCGCTGGCGATCATCGGCGGAGGTGATCAACACTGGACGAACGTGCATGTCGATGACCTTGCTGAACTCTACGTACTCGCGCTCGAAAAAGCCCCTGCGGGCACATATCTGATCGGCGCGAACGGAACGAACCCGACAGTGAGAGAAATCACCGTCGCCGCCAGTGAATCCATTGGCTTGCAGGGTCGTGTCGCGCCGGAAGGTGTCGCAGCGACCGTCGAGCGGCTTGGTGTTCTCGGCGAGGCTCTCCTGCTCGACCAGCAGGTCGCCAGCACGGGAGCCCAAAAGCTCGGCTGGAAGCCAAACCGCCCCACAATGATCGAACATCTTATGAACAAGACCAGCGACGCGGCGTAAATCCGCCAAGCGTGCATAGGAGAAGAAGAGTAATGAATAATCCCTCACACGAACGCATTCTCATAAAGGGTGTATACGTCCTCTCGCAGGATGATGAGCACGGCGAATTCGTCGGCGACGTTTTGGTCGCCAACGGGAAGATTGCCGGCGTCGGCTTCGATCTACAGGATGACGATGCAACTATCGTCGACGGATCGGGCCATGCGCTCCTTCCCGGATTCATTGATACGCATCGGCATGCATGGCAAGGTGCGTTGAGAGGTCTGGACCCGTCCTGGACCTACGCCGAGTACCGTAACCATGTTCAGATCGGCCTTGGTCCCCATCTGGAACCGGAAGACGTGCGCATTGGCAACCTTGCGGCTGACCTGATGTCACTGGACGCTGGCGTGACCACGGTTCGTGATGAATCCCACATTATGAACAGCCCGGCACATGCCGATGCAGCGATCGCGGCGCACTGGGAATCCGGAATTCGATCAGTATTTGCCTACGGGTGGCCATCGACGGAGGCCGAGTCCTGGCAGTTCGGTAGCGTGCGGGCGCATCCTGCCGATATTCGCCGGGTCCGTGAAAGTGTCCTGTCGGACGATTCTGCGCGCGTCACACTTGCTGCCATGCTGCGCGGCCCCGAATTGTCCACCATGGATATAGCTACGCAGGATATCGCTCTCGCCCGCGACCTCGGCCTTCAGATTAGCATGCACGTCGGACTGGGTGAGTGGGGCATTAAGCAAGCGGCGGTTCGTAAACTCCACGACGCCGGCCTGCTCGATTCCGACATGCTCTTCATTCATGCGTGCACGTCCACTGACGAAGAGCTGCGGATGATCGCCGACCACGGTGCCCAGGTATCGGTTGCATCATCGATCGAAGCGAACATGCCGGGGCTTGGACAGCCTGCGACCAACCGCATGGTCGCCGCAGGATTGCGCCCAAGCCTGAGCCTGGATGTCGAAACCTCTGCCGCGGGCGACTTGTTCGGTGCGATGCGCGCCGCGCTTGTGTACCAGCAGTTGGCACGCGCGGGCGCGACCGGTGTGATGGAGCGAAATCTGGACTCATTGACGACGTTCGACTCCCGCGACCTGCTCGCCTTCTCCACTATCAACGGAGCGCGCGCCTGCGGTATTGACGACCGCACCGGCAGCATTACGCTTGGCAAAGAGGCCGATCTGATCATGATACGGCTCACCGATATTAATCTGTTGCCAGCAACGGATGTTGCCGCAGCAATCGTCACTGGAGCGCATGCCGGAAACGTCACCTATGTCATGGTCGCAGGCAAGGTCGTGAAATCGGACGGCATTCTGCAGAACACTCTTGGCATCGAGGCGCTGGCGGCACAGTCGCGGGATCGGATCTACAGCCGGGCGGGCCTTGCCATGCCGGGTATCGAGAACCGGCGAATGATTTCCACCCGGAACGCGGGCAACTAAGATGTCGCGACAACACGACTTGCCCGAGGGCAAACGCAGGGGGGCGCGCGGATTGCGCGGTCCCCGAGCTGTGGCGATGATCGCAGGGGCCTTCTTCGTTACGATGCTTGGTCCGACCCTACCGACGCCGCTATATCCGATATACGAAGAAAACCTCGGCTTTGGCGGACTGATGGTCACAACCATCTTTGCGACTTACGCCATTGGCGTTGCCGTGGCCCTTATGCTTTTCGGGCGACTGTCGGACCAGGTGGGGCGGCGGGCTTTATTACTGCCCGGTCTTGCGCTGGCAGTGTCGAGCAGCGCCGCTTTTCTCATACCGGACAGCATTCCGGCCCTTTTTCTCGGCCGCATTCTTTCGGGACTTTCGGTCGGGATCTTCACCGGAACCGCCACCGCGGCTTTAACCGACCTCGCCCCGTCGGGAGCACAACGGCGGTACAGCCTCATCGCAGCCCTGGTAAATATGCTTGGTCTCGGCCTCGGCCCTGTCATGGCAGGCGCTTTTGCTGAGTTCACGTCCGCGCCGCTGACGCTGCCATACCTGTTGCATATCGCACTCGTTCTTGTTGCGGCAATCGGAATTGCTATGGTCGCAGAGCCTCTTGAACGGGCTGCGAAACCCTTCAGATGGGAGTTTCAGCGTTTGAGCCTCCCCTCTCAAGTCCGCGGCACCTTCATACGGGCAGCCACTGCGGGCTTCGCGGGCTTCTCCGTGCTCGGTCTTTTTGCTTCGGTCGCCCCGGCGCTTCTCATACAGGTCCTCGGTGTTACCAACCATCTTGTGTGCGGGCTTATCGTCTTCGCCCAGCTGGGCTTTTCGGCTATTGGCCAGGTTGCCAGCACGAAAATGCAGGACCGGCTCGCGATGCTGGTCGGCACGGCCGCCTTGTCGGCGGGGATTCTGTTGACGGGCGTAAGTATTTCAACGTCATCGTTGCCGATACTTCTGGCCGGAGCCGCCGTAGCCGGGGTTGGGCAAGGTATGAGTTTCCGCGCCTCACTCGGCGCATTGGCCGAGCGAAGCCCGGTGCAAAGCCGCGGCGAAATCACGTCCACCTTTTTCCTTGTGCTGTATGTCGCGCAGGCGCTTCCCGTCATGGGCGTTGGCATAGCCGCAGCCCCACTGGGATTGGCGGTGGCTGGTGTCGGCTTTGCGGTCTTTGTGGCTCTCATCGCCGCGAGCGCTTTTGCCAGCTTGCTCTTTCCGCGAGCGATGCCGCACAATATACAAGAGTGAATGGCAAGAATGCATGGGAATGACCAGTTAAAACCGGTTCTGGGATACTTGTGACAGAAGCTATTCAGCGAGTGCTGCCGTTAGCGCCGCATCACAGTGCACCAAGGTTGTGTCGAATACCGGAACCGACACGTTACCCTGATTGAGCAACATCCCGACTTCCGTACAGCCAAGAATCAGGCAGTCCACGCCGCGATCTACAAGTCGTTGGGCGATGGCGATGTAGGAAGCTTCGCTTTCCTGTGTGACGACATTGCAACAGAGCTCTTCATAGATGATGCGGTGCGTCTCGGCCCGGTCGGGCGCTTCAGGTATGATCGGAGTGAGGCCGGCCGCCGCCAATCGCTCCGTGTAGAAACCTTGCTCCATCGTGAAGCCGGTCGCCATGAGCCCTGGCGATCGCAAGCCCTGCTGCCGGATGCGGGCAGCGGTGGCATCGGCAATGTGCATCATTGGGATGGACACGCCCCGCATCATCTGGTCGGCGAGCTTGTGCATCGTATTCGTGGCAAGAATGATGAAATCCGCTCCTCCATGCTCAAGCGCCTTTGCCTCCTTATTTAGGATCGCACCGGCCTGATCCCATTCTCCAGCCATCTGCAAAGCTTCGATGTTTGCAAAGTCAAGCGACCGGATGAGCAGTTCGGGAGAATGAAGTCCGCCTAGACGCTCCCGCGTCCGGCTGCAAAGCTCGCGATAATAAATCAGTGTAGATGCGGCGGACATGCCCCCAAGAATTCCAATCGTTTTCATTTACCTACTTTCAACGCGCTGTTGAATCTTCAACTCTCACGATATGAGACAGCAATAAATTGCAGAACGTTATACCAATACACGCGTCTGGTTCTAACTGTAACGGTTCATATCGTGCTTTCATCCGAGACGCGCTCGTCCCTAAGGATTCTAGAAATTAGACTTGACATCCTTCCTACTGGAAGGTAGACATGGCGCATGAGCAACCTTTCGAACACATCAGACGAGATACTTGCTTCCGCACGAACTCTCATCATGAACGGCGGGTACAACGGCTTCAGCTATGCCGATATCTCGGACGTCGTCAAGATACGCAAGGCGAGCATTCATCACCATTTCCCGACCAAGACCGACCTCGTCCGCACGCTCGTGACGCGATATCGTGAGGATGCGGAAGCGGCGGTCGCTGCTCTGGGACAGAATGTGCAGGAGCCGTTCGAGGTGCTTAAGATATACGCGCATCATTGGGCCGACTGTATCGAAGATGCAAGCAGACCATTTTGCGTCTGTGCCATGCTCGCCAGTGAGATGCCTGCATTGCCCCCTGAAGTCGCTGTGGAGGTGAGAGCTTTCTTTCGCTTTCTGTCGAAGTGGCTCACCTCGGTCATGGACCGGGGAAACAGAGAAGGCTCATTACGTCTTTCCAGCGAGCCCAATGTTGAGGCTGACGCGTTCATGGCGTCCGTTCACGGAGCGATGCTCTCGGCACGAGCGTACGGAACGCCCGAAGTGTTCGGCGCTATCTTGGCGCCTGCCTTGCGACGGCTGTCCCCTACCGTCGCCCAATGAAGCCGTTGGGCCAGACCATCGGGCCAAAGGCATAAACTTCGCCTGAAAGACTACCAACTAGTAGGAAGATGTAATATGATAAGAAACATTCTCTCTGCACTTCTCATCGGAACGGCTGGCATTTCGTCTGCAGCGATGATTGTCGCACCGGCTCATGCTGAAGAGAAAAAAGCCGAACGGATGAACGTCCGAGGCAGCATCGTCAGCTATAGCGGATCTACTCTCGAGGTGAAGACCCGCGAAGGCGAAACCCTTCCGATCACCCTTGCCGACGGCTGGCAGGTCTCCAGCGTCGCAAAAGCAGAAGTTACGGATATCAGGCCCGGCGACTTTGTCGGGATCGCTTCGCTGCCGAAGGAAAGTGGCGGCGATGGAGCGCTCGAAGTGCTCATTTTCCCACCAGCGCTCAAGGGCACGGGTGAGGGCAGTTACGGTTGGGACCTGAAGCCCAACAGCAGCATGACAAATGCGACGGTCGCTGACGCTGTCAAGGATATCGACGGTCGGACAGTCACAGTTTCTTACCACGGAAAAGAAAAAAAGATCGCCATTCCGAACGGAACGCCGGTCGTGACTTTTGCTGCCGCGACAAAGGACGATCTCGTTCCTGACGCCGTTGTGTTCATTCCAGCTGAGAAGACTTCGGCCGGTCCAGTCGCCCATCAAATCCTGGTCGGCAAAAATGGCGTGGTCCCGCCCATGTGACCACGTTACGCCGGCCGATTGGACCGCCCTCCGATCGGCCGGCGACCTCCAAGATGTTGTCAAGAGAGCAGTAGATAGGACCAGGACGAAGGCCGCCATGGCAAATGATAAAGCTACCAACGACAATGTCCGATATCCCCGGAAGATATTCATCCGGCGGCACTCGCTTGTCACCCGTCTCACGCATTGGCTCAATGCGCTGTGCCTAAGCTTCCTTCTGCTCAGCGGATTACAGATATTCAACGCCCATCCGGAACTCTATTGGGGCCACTACGGTGCCGATGGCGATCCTGCCGTCTTGACGATCGGCTCCGCTAAACGGGGAGGCGAACCGCACGGCTTCGTACGTGTCGCCGGCATCGAGGTTGCAACAACTGGGGTTTTGGGCGTTTCGGATGTTGATGGCGAGTTGATCCCACGAGCCTTTCCTGCCTGGGCGACCATTCCCTCTTTCCAGGATCTTGCCGCTGGGCGTCGCTGGCATTTTTTCTTCGCTTGGCTTTTCGTCCTCAACGGCACCCTCTACCTCGGCTTCAGCGTCCTGAGCGGGCATTTCCGGCGGGACCTGGCGCCCACATCCCGGCAGCTGTCGCCGAGACATCTGTGGCATGAGATTGTCGACCACGCTCGTCTTCGGTTCCCTGAAGGGGAGGATGCCAAGCACTACAATGCTCTTCAGAAAATGACCTATCTGGCGGTGATTTTCGTCCTTCTGCCCCTGATGATTCTGACCGGCCTGACGATGTCTCCCGGCATCGATGCGGCGTTTCCCGCACTCGTCGACGTGTTCGGCGGGCGTCAATCCGCTCGAACCATCCACTTCATTACGGCATCGCTCTTGGTGCTCTTTGTCATCGTGCATGTCGCAATGGTCGTACTCTCGGGGACCTGGAACAATATCCGCTCGATGATCACGGGCCGCTACGCGATCCACCAGAGTGGTCCGAAGTCATGAGCCATATTCTCACCCGCCGACGGTTCCTCATTGGCAGCACATTGGGCGCAGGTGCACTGGCCCTTTCAGGCTGCGACGTGTTGGATCAAAACGGCGGTATCGACGGCGTCCTCCGATCCGCAGAGCAATTGACGATGAAAACGCAAAGGCTTCTGCAAGGTCGCGATCCGCTGGCCCGCGAATTCACCGAAACCGATATCTCCCCATCCTTCCGCGTGAATGGCACCAGCGCCCCCGAAAGCGACGAATACACGGAGTTGGCTGAAGGTGCGTTCAAGGACTGGAAGCTGAAGATCGGTGGGCTGGTGGAACGCCCGCTGGAGGTATCGCTGGCCGATCTCAGGAAGCTGCCCGCGCGCACGCAGATCACGCGGCACGACTGTGTGGAGGGTTGGAGCGCCATCGGCAAATGGACCGGTGTGCCGTTGATAAGCCTCCTCAGCCGAACCGGAGTCAAGCCGACCGCGCGTTACGTGGTTTTCCACTGTGCAGACGAGCTCGAGAAGACGTTGGACGGGAGCGGTCGTTATTATGAAAGCATTGATCTTGTCGATGCCTACCATCCGCAGACAATCCTCGCCTACGAGATGAACGGCCAGGCGCTCAGCATCGGTCACGGCGCGCCTTTGCGCCTGAGGGTCGAGCGGCAGCTCGGTTACAAGCAAGCGAAATACATCATGCGCATAGAACTGGTCGACAGCTTTGCAAATCTATGGGGCGGCAACGGCGGCTTCTGGGAAGACCGCGGATACGAATGGTACGCGGGGATCTAACAAGGCCGCCGGGCGGCCTTGCCCGGCAGGCGTGAACGCATTCGTACGTTTGGCTAAAGCCCGCCTGGGAACGAACACGCAGTTCGAAAAGGAGGCTTCGAAGGAGATTACATGAACAGACGAAGGATAACTGAAATCGCGCCGGTTTCGGCCACGTCACCATCATCTGCGATCGATATCGGGCGAACGACATCTATCACTTCGGACCCTGACGGCAGATGGGTCGCGGCGAGACAGTCGGCGATCAACGCCCGACTGGAGCAACGGTTCATGAATCCGGGAGACGATCACACGGGCGGAGTACCCAAACGATTCTCCGGGGAAAGTGAGCGTATCGGACGCTGGTTCGGGGACAAGAAGACACCGTTCGGGAAGCGTTTCGGTTTCTTGTAAAGGGATCCGACCCGCATCCCATCAACCAAATAGGAACGATCATGATGACCGATCAAAGGAACTTCGCATCGAATGACCGGGAACAATGGCTAAAGCGATATTACTTCGCTCGATCGGCGTTCTCGCTAATCTGGGTCGCATTGGCACTTACGGCAGGTCGGCAGTCCTTTTCCGTGGCAGCCGTCCTCCTCATCGTGTATCCGGCCTGGGATGCGATCACTAACTAGTGTCCGTCCATAAACGGCTGCTTTTCTTGCTTTGCAAAGTTCGCGCTTCGGTAGTCTGCCAACTTCGGTCGCCGTGACTGCATGTTACGGCGGCATATTCT
>JAEWDP010000131.1 GCA_023390055.1 Pseudomonadota bacterium
TCGAGCACCCCATATAGTGGTGCAGCTTCTCGCCATTGAGGGAAAACCTTGACGAACCGTCCGGCATCACGCCCTGGCCCTGGGTCGCACGAATGGCGGTACAAAGATTGGTCTTGCGCGACAGGCAAGAGGGGCATTCCCGGCATTCCGGCGTATAGAGGGGAATGACATGATCGCCCTTCCTCACCGAGGTGACGCCTGCACCGACATCAACGACGATGCCTGCACCTTCATGACCAAGGATGGCTGGAAACAGGCCTTCAGGATCAGCACCGGACAGCGTGAAGTCGTCCGTGTGGCAGATGCCGGTCGCCTTCACCTCGATCAAAACCTCACCGGCCTTCGGGACGTCGAGGTCCACTTCCATGATCTCCAATGGCTTTCCTGCGCCAGTGGCTACAGCAGCACGGGTCTTCATGTCGCAGCACCTTTCCTGATCAAATTGCTTTCAATCCTGCGCCTGCATCACGACACTTCCGATCGTGGCTGACGATGAACAGTCGATAAGGATCTCCCTGCAGGCCTCGGTCAATACACCTCAATTCGTAATCGCCTGGTCCTTTTCATCCAGTAGCGGCACACCATATTCCAGAAGCACAGCATTGATCTCGTCCTGGTTGTTCCTGATGAACGTGTTGAGTGTCCGTTTCCATTGCTGATCTGACGGGCGAACTCCCATGGTGATCCGATAGGTCATGCGTTGCCCGTTCTTTTCCTTCACCAATGGAACAACCGCCAGGTCGAGATCAGCTTGCTTTGCAAAGTATCCGACCATCGGCCCCCAGATTACAGCAGCATCCGTCACTCCGTCGACCAGATCACGGACCGCAAGTTCACCTGCCGAAGGCATTACACGGGAATCGATCATCAATGGATAGACCTTGGCATTTCGCATCAGCTTGGTAGCAGCCATGCTTGCTGTCGGCGGGGTGCCCTCAACAACACCAATTTTCTTGTCCGCCAACTTTGGATCCGTCAGGGTATCGACACCGGCAAGCTCACCATCGCTTCTATAGACGATGGCATAGGCCGACCGATAATAGGCATTGGTGTTTTGAACGAGTTCGTCTCCTTGCGCATATCCCATGATGATATCGCATCGATTGGCGCCGAGCGTGTTTCGCACGAACCCGGTAATAGAGGGAAACCAGGTATAGGCGACGGCACTCCTTTGCGTGCCGTCGGCCACCAGTTTAGCGATCTTGTCCTCAAAACCGTTGCCACTCTTGTCGGTGAACGGCAAGTTGGACGGATCTGCACAGACACGAAGCGTGTTCGGGTCCACCAGCTCACCTGCACTGCCGAGCCCCGCTGTCTGTGCATGAACCGATAGAGGCACTGCAAGAGCAATTGCACCCAGAAGGGACGCAGTTCGCATACCCGAAAGGCTGACCGTTATCATCTCAACCCTCCATACAGGATGCCTCATAATCCTTTGCCCCTTGAGGCTTGTCCTCCTTCTTTGGAGGCCGCCCACGTGGTGCAGCACCAACTGCACGGGCGCGCAGATAGACGTAGATGTCATCCAGGTAGCAATAGACGTTCTTGTTGTCTCCGAACCCCGGCATGACATTTTCCTTGCCACCACCGACAACGGTCCGTCCCTCCGCGACGATCGCGAGGAATGTTGCATAATCCATGTTCTTGAGGCTATCCACAAGCGCCGGTGCATAACTGGAGCCAACACCATCCGGGCCGTGACAGACATGACAGTCTGAATGGTAGCGGCGATAGCCGCTGAATGTGTACCAGTCGACGACACCATTTTCGATATTGAACGTTGGGACGCCGTCAGCATCAAAATACTTGCCGTCATCATCTTCGACGGCTGCTGCTTTTTCCATACTATCCGCCGGTATGGCACTTGCAGGCATCAGGAGAGGAAAGGCGGCACTTAAGGCCATCACGAAAGGGCGGAAATTCATTAAATACCTCACATGCTTCACATATCGCCGGACCATCGTCCAAGCATTCTGCATGGAGCCGGGCAGCATACTTCCATGCCCGACCGCATTTCGGATAGGAGGGCCGCGCAGATCGCGCGGCCCTTAACTTTATAAACGGGGAGAAGTTTAGTCGGGGAGGCCAAAGACAGTCAGCTGACCGCCAAGCGTCGTATAGTCAGCCAATGCGGCATAACCACCAACAGCACCCAAACCGGCTGTACCGACAACCTGGGCTTCATCACCTTGCTCACGGCCCTGGTCTACTGCACCGTGCCATGCAGCAGCATTGTCAGGTGAGAGAAGTCCGCCAGCAAGTCCGATCCCTGCCCAACCGCCAACGCCAGACAGAACGGCGATATACTGTTTTCCGTCATGCTCGTAGGTTGTGACATTGCCGATGATGCCCGATGGGGTCTTGAACTTGTAAAGCTCATTACCATCCAGATCCACTGCCTTGATGTAGCCTTCAAGAGTACCGTAGAAGACGACGTCTCCAGCAGTCGCAAGTGCGCCGGACCAGACCGAGAAGCGCTCTGGGTTTGACCAGACAATCTCACCTTTGGCGGCATCCCATGCAATGAAATTGCCCATGCCACCATGGCTGTCGCCAGCTGGATACATGGAGACTGTTGCACCGACATAGGGCTGACCAGCCGTATAACTCACCCGGTAGGGTTCGTAGTCCATGCAGACATGGTTTGTCGGAACATAGAACAGTCCGGTCTTTGGTGAATAGGCTGCTGGCTGCTGATCCTTCGTTCCAAGTGCGGCCGGGCAGACACCAGTGGTATTTACATCTTCCCCATTCTGGTCAGTGGAGTATTCAGCCACAACCTGAGGACGACCATATTGGTCACTGTCCTTGTCCATCACGACTTCCGTCGCCCAGTTTACTTTTGGATCGAATTTTTCAGCGACAAGCAGTTCACCGGTCACACGATCGAGCGTATAGGCAAAGCCGTTACGGTCGAAGTGAACGAGAACGTCACGTGGCTCACCGTTGATCTCCATCGCATCAACAAGAATGTTCTCGTTGACACCGTCATAGTCCCACTCATCGTGTGGCGTCATCTGATAGAGCCACTTGGCAACACCCGTATCGGCATCACGAGCCATCAGGGTCATAGACCAGCGATTGTCGCCGGGACGCTGGACCGGGTTCCAGGTGGATGGGTTGCCTGTTCCGTAGTAGACCAGGTTGGATTTCGGATCATAGGCGAACCAGCCCCAGGTGGTTCCACCACCTGTCTTCCACTGTTCCCCTTCCCAGGTATTGATGCCGGAATCCGGTCCGACCGGCTTGCCGAGATGCGTTGTCTTTTCGGGATCAATGAGGGTTTCTGAATCGGGGCCTGTCGAATAGGCCTTCCAGGCAAGAGAGCCATCGCTCAGATTATAGGCAGCGGTCCAGCCGCGTACACCAAACTCCGCACCCGAGACACCGATGATGACCTTGTCCTTGACAACCATCGGCGCTGCAGTGCCGGATTCGCCCTTGCTTCCATCGATTTCATCGCCATTCTTGACGGACCAGACAACCTCCCCGGTCTTGGCGTCAAGGGCAACGACTGTCGTGTCCGCCTGATTCAGAATGATCTTGCCGTCACCATATGCGACACCGCGGTTGACCGTATCGCAGCACATGATGCCTATGACGTTCGGATCCTGCCGTGGTTCATATTTCCAGAGGATCTTGCCATCATCATTGAGGTCGAGGGCGTAGACGATATTGGGAAACGGTGTGTGGACATACATCACATCACCGATCACCAACGGTCCGCCTTCATGTCCACGCAGAACACCGGTAGAGAAGGTCCACTTGACCTGCAGATCCTTTACATTGTCCTTGGTAATCTGATCAAGCTTGGAGAAGCGCGTATTGGCATAATCGCCAGTCGGCATCGCCCAGTTTTTCGAATCGTCTGCAAGTTTCATCAAGTCGTCATTAGCAACTGTCGGCCCGGCAATACCCAATGTCAGTGCACCGACCGCTAATACTGAAAGATATGTGGATTTCGATAGCATTCGCACGTGAAGTCCTCCCGATGCTTCATTCACCCGAGGCGCGCCACTCCAGATATTCAGCCAACCGTTACCGGCGACCCGAATAGTCAGCAAGCGACACATGCAATTTTTGGGAACTTGAGCTCCGTCAGCCTGTCACAACGGATGGATTGCAGCGGGCACCTAGTGCTGCTTTCCGCCCGCTTACGAGAACCTGCCCTCCCAACAGACAAATTCCTTGAAGTCGGTAGCAACAACGACGATAGGCGATTGAATTCGCTTACGCAAGAATAAATAAAAGCTATATTGCAATGCAGCATAATTATTGCTTTGCACAATGTGATTTATCTGGTGAATCTACTGCACAATAATATAGTATGAGACATCAATGCTATGATATTACACGGTAAACTGGCTATTCATTCTTGGTTCCCGTCAACACAGCTCACACCAGGAGGTTCGGCATGAGACTTTCAGCAGCGGGTATTTTCGGCCTTGTCATTCCGCTCATCTATGCGGTGCCAGCTGTCGCCGCCGGACCTTACCCGACGACAACGATTGTCGATTATGTCTATGGCTGCATGAAAGCCAATGGCCAGACGCGAGCAGCGCTGGAGAATTGCTCGTGCTCCATTGATGTAATCGCCTCCATCATTCCCTATGAGGACTATGAGACGGCAGAGACATTCAAGAGAATGGGTTTGCTGACCGGAGAAAAAGGCGTTCTTTTTCGCCAGAGTGTGCCCGCCAAGGCAGCTATTACCGAACTGAAGCGTGCGCAGGCAGAAGCGGATATTCGCTGCTTCTAGAAGCCAGCAACATCATCCAACGATCGACGTCCTCCAAACGGAAACGATCGTTCATATGTCTTCGGGAAAACGCTTTGTGAATGCTGATGCCAGATCATCAATCGCGGACCTGTCTCGGGCTTCGCGCGGAAGATCAACCTGAAATATGCCGCGGACGAAAGCCGGCCTTTGTGACAGGACGATAATCCTGTCCGACAGAAGAAGTGCTTCACGCAGATTATGCGTAACCATCAGCGCGGTCGTCGGGCGCGCAGCCCATACCTTCAACAGAAGGTGACGCAATCGATCTGCCGTTGGTTCATCAAGGGACACGAAAGGTTCATCAAGCATGAGAATTGCCGGTTCGATGGCAAAGGCGCGTGCCAATGCGGCACGGCGCGCCAGACCTACCGAGAGTTCTCCTGGATAAAAATTCCGCATACTGGAAAGGCCGAGAATTTCAAACAGTTCATCAAGGTCTGTTTCCTTGAGAACCGGAGGCAAGATGATCCGTATATTCTGTTCTACCGTTCTCCACGGCAAAAGCAGCGGCTCCTGAAACACGGCAGCTATGCGATTGGAGCCTCCACGCGGGAGTTGGTAGCTGCCCTTAAACTCCCGCTCGAGGCCAAGAAGGATCCGTAGCGTTGTTGTCTTCCCACAACCAGAGGGGCCGAAGAGGCAAGCGAACTCCCCCTGCCCCACATTGAACGACAGATCACGCAGTGCGACGATATCCACACCGTCAGCAGACAGAAATTTCTTCTCGGCAATATCGACCTCAAGGGGTGCGATGGCGCCAGCGGGTTGCATATCGTTCAAAAGGTTGCACCAGGGAAAATTCGATTATCAACATGACGACCACAAAAGCCATTGTATAGGCGAGGATCGCGGCGACGTCGAAGATCTGAAAATAGAGATAGATCTGGAAGCCGACACCATTGGAGCGGCCAAGCAGTTCCACGACAAGCACGATCTTCCAGATCAAAGCTATCCCTGAGCGCGATGCCGCTGCCAGGTAGGGCTGAAGTTGTGGCAACAGGATATGGCGCACCTGGTCGAAGTATTTCAAGCGATATACCGTTGCCAGATCACCAAAACGGGAATCCAGTGCACGCGCACCCTCACGCATGGTCACGACGACGTTGGGAATCTTGTTGACGGAAACAGCCCCTATTGCTGCTGCCTCTGTCAATCCGAACCAGATATACGCAAGGACGATAACAACCAGTGCCGGGATATTGAGAAACAGGACCAACCACACATTGAAGAATGAATCGAGCCTACGGCTCCTGCCAAGGGCAATCCCGATCGCCGACCCGAAGACCATCGCGATAACGTAGGCACCCGCGACGCGCGTCAGGGTCATCCCCAGATGAAACACAAGGTCGCCACTGGCGGCTTCCTTGACAAGAACCGTCCAGACATCGCTCGGCGGCGGAAGCGCACGGTTTGGCCAGGCATGCGCCACGATGCTCCATACCAGGCACAATCCGACCAGCGATACAATTGTCGTGGCCGCAGGCAATACCACGCCAAGGCCTCGCCTCACGAAAAGCCACCTTTCATTCTTACGAATTGCCGTATCGGACGACCGGCCTTTTTCATTGCTGCAACCCGTCCCAGAAAGTGCCGGGTGCCATTTGTTGCGCTTCACCGACCAGTTTTTCACCGCCAAGATCCGCCAGGACTTCGTAGAGCTTGGCAGCATCGCGTTCTTCATCGGCAACCGAACGAGCAGGTATGCCTTCCCGGTAACGATCCCGCAATACTTCGAGAGCTCTACCTTCCGCCCGCATCAAGGGAGCAAGCCTCAGCCATTCTTCATCGGATTGTGCAAGAAGCTTCTTGGCATCCGCGCTTGTCTTTACGAAACGCAATGCCGCATCGACATTCTTCGTGGCCCAGTCTTCCCGAAAAACGTAGCCGAGAGCAGATACGGGTCCCGATGCGCCAAGCGCCCGGGCCGCATTATCCGCCCCCACCAGACGCCGGAACCCGTTCGCCTCCAAACGCGCACAGAAGTGCCAGAAGTTCAACACAGCATCAAGTTCCCCTGACATGGCCTTTTCGGAAAGCAATGGTGGAGCACCAAACACAACCTCGGCTTCCTTCGTCAGATCAAGGTCGTGATCACGCTTCGCCAAGCCCTGAATCAAAAGCCAGCTCTTGTCCAACGGACCACCGGCAATACCAATCTTTCTCCCGACAAGGTCGGTTATCTGTGACATTTGAGAATTGTCTTTTACCATGATGGCCCCGACCGCCGTCGAATAGGGGACCAAGGTAAGATCCTCTCCATCCGACCGCTGCCTGGACACCCAGAGCCAATCGGAAACGATCACGTCGAGATCCCCAGCCAGCATTGCTACATTCGTGGCGTCTTCCCCGGCAAAATAGATAACATCAAGTTCAATCCCATTTGCCCGATCGAGCTTGTGTTCGACGATCGTATCGAGTTCCCAACTGACTGTCCCGAACTTCAGGACACCGATCTTGATTTTCACGGGTGGCGTTTCAGCCAATACTGGATAGGTAACCCCATCAGCAAGTACGGCAAGCGCGATCCCACCAAAAGCGCGTCTCGACAACTTCAAGTTCATTATGCCACCCCCTGGCTAATGCTCATGGCATCAGATCTCACGGCTATTGTCCGGGAGACTGCATTTCCAACGTTCGATCCTGTGCAGTGGATGACTTTGAGACCATTTTGCAAGTTGCGTTGGTGCCGAGACCATACATTGGAAGAGCGAACCTCGAGCCTCGAGGTAGATATGCTCCGTCCGACAACTTGTCGGATTAGCCAAGAGGCACACGGTCAATACGAGGTCGATGAGGTTCAATTGAGCACCCTCCATGCGAACAATGTCCAGCGGCCTGCATGCTTGCACGCCCCTTCACAGCGACTTCACAAGGTGCCCGATGTAAAGTTGTCATGACGATAACCGGACGGCAAATCTGCGTCAACCATTGCAGAGCTTCACTGCGACATGAAGGATCGTGTTTATTGACTTACGTTAGCCCGGGGTCTTTAACTCGAATGTGAACAATGCAGTTTCAGGAGGAAGAACATGCATGCAACTATCTGGTTTGGTGCCATTGCAATGATGCTGACCACCGCAGGACACTGTCTTGCCCAGGACGCTGCTGCGGGAGAAAAGGTCTTCGTCAAATGCAAGGCCTGCCATGTTGTTGATTCAGACAAGAACAAGATCGGCCCGTCGCTGATGGGAGTCATCGGCCGCACGGCCGGAACTCACGAAGGGTTCCGGTATTCAAAGGCGATGACCGAAGCCGGCGAAAATGGCACCGTTTGGGATGAAGAAACAATCGGTACATACCTCCGTGACCCCAAAGGCTTCATCAAAGGTAACAGAATGGCGTTCGCCGGCTTGAAGTCCGACGAAGATGTCACCAACGTCATTGCCTATCTGAAACAGTTCTCAGAATAGCCAACCCCCAGCCGACATGAGAAAAACCCTGTTGCGCCGACACCGTCCGATCTTCTCGATCGGACGATGCTGGATGCACATGAATTAAATTAAATTCCACGCCTTCAACTGATGTTCTGATTGCTTCTCAGAGCCCTTGCTTTCGGCAATCGTGCAAACGACCTTGCCCCCGGATTGACGAGGCCGCAGACTATTTTCCAGCCATTACATCTGCGATCGTCTTTGCAAGAGAATAAAGACGCTGCTCGATGAGCGTTGGCACCTCACAGACAAACGTCAAGGACTGCACCCGCTCCTGGTAGATGCGGGTGCGAAAGACGAGCTGATCGTTTCGCTGCTCCAACAGATCAGGATCCGCATCCGGTTTTGATCTCAGGGCGTCGACTGCCGCAGCCTCTTGCCGCAGATTTTCCGCCATCTCTGCCTGGCGATGGGCATAGCGTGCTATGCCGCTGATAACATCTGCACGTTCATGGTTCATGTGGTCGAACAATATCTCGACCAATGCAAGCAGGTGCTGATCCCTTTGCTCGGCCGGAATGCTCTTGGCAAAATTGACAATCTTCTGCTGAGCTTGTGCGAGCGGTACACGGCGCGCCGCCAGTTCACGCACCAGAGTGACGGCATCAGCATCGATCGTTTCGGCCGCCGCCAGTTTAGGCAGTTCGGGCCCGTTCCAGATCTGCCCAAGAGAAAGTTGCGGGACCTTTCGCTGGATGCATGGCCAATCGGGATCATCTCCTTGGGCAGCCATGCCTGGGAAGGCAAGACCTGCAGAAAGGCCGGCCACAATAAAACCATCCCTGAAAATACGTTGCCACATCAGCCATTTCCTCCTGTGTCCTGCCTGCGACTAAGCAAACCGTTCGATGGATCATATGCAAGAATGGCGGCGCCAAGAAATACAATCGTACACGTCACCACAACGGCCAGTGAAAGCCAGTCAACCGCGCCGTACAAGGCAAAGCGGATGAGTTCCACCGCATATGTAAAGGGATTTGCACGGCAAATCTTGTAAAGAAGCGGGCTCGATTCCTGGATACGCCACAATGGGTAAAGCGCCGATGATGCAAAATACATCGGAAAGATCACAAAGTTCATAACGCCGGAAAAGTTTTCCAACTGCTTGATCACAGACGACAAGAGCATTCCGAGTGCGCACAGCATCATGCCGGACAAAAACAATGCCGGAAGAACCATGAGATAGCCGATGGGAGGCGGCCTTACAGACCAGAACCAGGCGACACCCAGGAATACATAGACCTGCAGAACCGATATTGTCACACCGGCAAACAATTTCGATATCAACAGGAACCAGCGTGGAAAAGGGCTCACCAGCAATGTCCGCATATTCCCCATCTCGCGATCATATACCATCGAGAGCGACGATTGCATTCCGCTGAACAGCAGGATCATGCCGCACAAGCCGGGCGTGATATAAACCTCATACAGGACATAGGTTTTGTAAGGCGGAATGATCGAAACACCAAGGACCTGGCGAAAGCCTGCGGCGAATACGAAAAGCCAAAGAAGCGGTCGTACGAGAGAGGCTATGAAACGTCCGCGCTGATTGAGAAAGCGCAGCGCTTCGCGAAACATTATGCCTCGAAGGCAGATCACATACTGCTTGACGGCAAAGCCCTCAGTTGCCGTCACTGTGTTCGATCCTGAAGCGACGTTCATTCAGATCTCCCAGGAGACGAAGCTGGATCCGCCACTGTAAGCATGTTGAATGCCTCAGCGATACTGGACGACCCTGTCGAGACGATCACGTCCGATACACGGGCTTTGGCCAGCACGATACCTTTATGGAGAATGACCACGTCGTCACTCGGCTCCACCTCATCGATCAGATGGGTCGCCCATAGAACACCAGTTCCGCTGGTTTCTACCAGTTTTCGAATGGTTTCCAGGATTTCCGCACGCGACTGTATGTCAAGCCCAACCGTCGCTTCATCAAGAAGCAGCAATTGCGGATGATGCAGGAGCGCCCGCGTTATCTCGACACGACGCATCTGCCCCCCCGACAGACTGCGAACCTTGTCGTAAGTCCGATCACTCATGCCCACCTGCGCCAGAAGTTCTTCAATCCGATGGCGTGCGCTGGCACTGCCTATGCCGTGCAGTGACGCGTGATAACAGAGGTTCTGATATATGCTGAGATCAAGATCCAGCGTACGTGACTGGAAAACGATTCCAAGACGACGGAGCGCTTCTCCCGGATGTCGCCGGATCTCATGACCAAAGATACGAATTGTTCCTTCACGCGTATCAAAGAGGCGACTGATCAGTGAAAAGAGCGTGGTCTTGCCGGCTCCATTAAGGCCCAGCAGGACTGCGAAGGAGCCCGTGGGCACACCGAAGGACACGTTTGTCAGAACCTTCTTGTGTCCATAGGCGTGGCTCACTCCCACCACGCTGAGCGCATCGGGAGGAGCCACCCCTTCGGTTGCCTTCAAATGCTGCATAAGGCAGACTTTCTCACAAACGACCGCCTACTTGATGGTGATCGTTCCTTGCATTCCTCGCTCGGCCAGATCCGGCACCGACCAGGTATACGTCCCGGGCCGAATTGTTGTGAACTGCACCTGCATCGTACCTTCTGAATCAAACTCAAGCCAGGCAGGTGCGCCATTCATATGGACTTCCAGGTCATTGATGACGATCTGGTTCATCCAGACATTTCTGAACAGATCCGTAGCGAACTTGTACTCCAGACCCGCGGCAGATGTAATTTTCCAACGATAGCCCTGTCCGGAAATAAGCTCGAAATCCTTCTGGTTGACCGTAAAGCTGTTCTCCGCCGAACCGAGGATCAATTCAGGGATGTCCTTGCTGGCACGCGTCACCTTCTCCGTTGTCTCGCTTGCGGGCGCAACCGCATCATCGTCGTCATCGTCTGCATCCTGAGCGTAACCAGGCATGACCATAAATGTGAACCCGACAAAGGCAGCGATTGCAAGAAATCCGTATTTTTTCATTTCCATCCTCCTCTTGGAATACATTTGTCCAGTTTCAGTTCGGAGACACCACAACCCCCCAAGGCATCGCACCAACTGTCACTGACTGAACTGGTTCGTCCGTTGCAACATCAATGAATGTAACGTCGTTAGAAACGCCGTTCGTACTGATGATGGCAGCTTCGTCAGGGGTAAATGCAAGTTGCCAGACCCGCTGGCCGACAAGGATATATTTCTCGACTTCATACGTCTCTGCATTGACCACTGCCACACGATTGGCAGGCCCCAACGCGATATACGCCTTCTTTCCATCCGCCGTGATACGCACGCCCACCGGCTGAATTGCTTCCGAGCGCAGCCCAGGTATTTCAAATGTGATCTTGTGCTTTATCTCGCGGCTTTCATTATCGATGATCGACACGGTACCGCCGATCTCGGCGCTCACCCAGACTTCCGAATTGTCCGGCGTGAATTCTGCGAACCGTGGCCTCGAATCGACGAGCACGTTGTCAGTGATCTCGTTTGTTGCCGTATCGATAAAATGTGCCATGTTGGTCGTTTCGGACGTATTGACCATGGTCTTTCCGTCCGGACTGATGCCCATGCCCTCAGGCTCGACACCAACCGGAATTTCAGCAACCACATTCTTGCTTTCCAGGTCGATGACTGTGACCAGGTTGTCGTCTTCATTGGCGACATAAAGGGTTTTGCCATCGGGAGACAGGACAAACAGTTCAGGATCTGGCCCGGAAGGCAGAGAACCGACGATTTCATGCGTCGCAGTGTCGATTATCTCGATCGTATCGTCGTCACTGGCACAGAGATAGACAAATTTGCCGTCATGCGAGATCGTAATTCCCCGCGGCCGTTGTCCAACTTCGATCGTATGAGCCACTTCCATCGTTGTCGTATCGATCACGGAGACTGTGTTGTCTTTCTCATTCGACACATAGGCCATGTAGGCCGCAGCAGGCGAACTCAGGCCCATTGCCGTCAGCAGCACTCCGCTGGACAAATAACTCAGTCGTCGTTTCATACTGTCTTCTCCCTATTTCAGTTCGCATTGCGTTTCTGGCTGGTCAATTCCGAGCGTGTCCAGTTCGGATACCTGATGAAGAAACCCTTCCTGTGGCGATGTCGAAACAACCGAACGGCTGTCCCCCAGGAATATCGGCTGGCGCAATTGCTGGTTCCACGTGCGAAAGGTCAGCTTCTGCCCCTTGAAGGCCGCAATTGAAAAGTCATCCGAGCGTATAAAGGCCTTCAGCTTCTCGACATCATTGCTCTGTGTCCGCGTGGCCGCTTCCCCTATAACTCTCACTGCAGTCCAGGCAGACATGTCTTTCGACAGCATCCGCCGGCCATTGGCCTTTGCAAAGCGGTTCTGAATCTGGCTTCCGCCCCATTGCTCACTTGCCGGATGCCATGCCGAAGGCACCAGTCCGGCTGTTCCTGCCACCGGTCGGGGAACCCAGGTTCTAAATGGAAGATATGTTCCAAAGACTTCGCTTTCATCTGCGACCAGCAAAACGTCATATTCGGGGAAATCCTGGGTAAACACCGGCATCTGTCGCTGCACCTGAACCACCCCTGAATCGGTACGGCGTGCCGTTCCGGTATCTGCAAATTCCTTTTCGTGAACAATCTGGCCGCCGAACCTGGTCGCCGCACGTCGCAGTGCATCAGCAAACAGCTGATCACCCTCATGCGAACCGTATACAAGGGCCCACCGGCGCCACTGTTTCCAGATCAGGTATTGCGCCAATCCATCAGCAAGCATGGTACGTGTCGGTGCCGTGTGGAAAACATTCGCCCGGCACTCCTGCTCACGCAGGATGTCATCGGTTGCGCCGACATTGAAAATCACGACGCCCCTGTCACGGGCCAGGTCGACAATGGACAGTAGCTGCTTGGCAGACAGATCTGTCAGGACGTAGTTGGCACCATTCGATACCAGTGCCTCAAATTCCGACACGACATCAGCATCAAGCTTGACCTCGGATACTTCCAGGACGAACTCCTGCCCGAGGAATTTTCCCGTCGTATTGTTGTCGCCGATACCCACTTGTGCCCCGGCGACACCTTCATCGCGCGGTGCCATGTCAAGGACAGAGAGCGCCAATTGAGGTTCATAGGCACGAAGATATCCAAGCTTGATCAGCAGATGCTGCTGGTCAGCATCTGCTGATTGCTGTGCATCCGCATCGGAAATACCCGCAACGGCAAAAAAACCGACAAGCAAAACGAGAAGGAATTTCGGCACCAGAACACTCCCGATTGGTCACAGTAGAGGGTCCGGAAACCGGATCCACGATAACTCGAATTGGTGCCGTCAGTAACTTAACCGGGATGAACCGAAATTCAAGACGAAATGTATACTTTGATGATCAAGATCTTTCGAAACCTATATTCGGTCTTGGCTAAAGGATGATTGCGCGTATGATGAAGTCGGCCAGACATGGTCATCTTTAATGGAAGGAGGAACTGATGAAAAAGACTTGGAAGAAGCCAACAATGTGCACGGTCGCTGTTGGAATGGAAATGTCACGGTACTTCCCTGCTCAATTATCTTCGAAGAAATAATGACTTGACCGCTCCATCCTGAGATGGGGCGGTTCCCTCGACGTCTTCCTACTCAGTAGCCAACAAGGATGCATTGATGCGTCTGAAGATCCTGGGCTCCGCTGCCGGGGGCGGTTTTCCGCAGTGGAACTGCAATTACCATCTCAGTCAAAATGCGCGAGAAGGCATCGAAGGTATACGGCCGCGGACACAATCCAGCCTTGCTGTGTGCGATAATGACCGTGACTGGGTCATCTTCAATGCGTCCCCTGACATTCGCGAACAAATTGCAGCAACGACGGAACTGCATCCTTCCAGATCCGGCCCGTTGCGTTCCACTCCTATATCCGCCGTCGTTCTGACCAATGCCGACGTGGACCACATAGCCGGATTACTCAGCCTAAGAGAAAGGGAGCGTTTTGCAATTTACGCAACTCGGCGCGTTCTTGCCGTGCTGGAAGAGAATTCTGTTTTCAACGTCCTTGATCGTGATCTCGTTCAAAGACGCGAGCTTGTCCTCGATACAGTGACGCCTGTCCTTGATCGAAGCGGTCGCCCAACGGGACTGGCTATCGAGGCTTTTGTGGTACCCGGCAAGATTGCGTTGTTTCTTGAAGATGAAGCAAAGGCGCAGGAGGGCTTCGGGACGAAGGAAGGTGATACCATCGGCGTACGGATCATATCGCAGACAACCGGGAACAGCGCTTTTTATATTCCTGGATGCGCGCGTATCGACGGACCGTTGAAGACCCGCATCATGCAGGCGGAGTGCCTGCTGTTCGATGGAACATGTTATACCGATGATGAGATGCCCAGATCAGGTGTTGGTGCAAAGACCGCACAGCGAATGGGCCATATCCACATTTCCGGTGCAGATGGCTCGATGGCATTATTGGCAGATTCGGCCATCACCCGCCGTATCTATGTGCACATCAATAACACCAATCCGATACTCGATGACCTGTCACCCGAGGCCGCAATCGTTCGGGCAAATGGCTGGGAAGTCGCCTGGGATGGCATGGAGGTTCGCCTATAATGGATTTTTCCAGTGCAGCACGACGTGGACTTACACCGGAGAAACTTGAACAAACCTTGCGCGAAGTCGGTGCGCAGCGCTATCACAACCGCCACCCACTCCACGCCAAGATGACATCCGGCTCTCTGTCAAAGGGGCAATTGCAGGCTTGGGCACTCAATCGCTATTGCTACCAGGCAGTGATCCCCCGCAAGGATGCAACAATCCTTGCCAGGGCAGAAGATGCGGAATTTCGAGCGGAATGGCGCAAACGTATTGAAGACCACGATGGCTCGAACGGCTTGGATGGCGGAATTTCCCGCTGGCTGAAACTTGCAACGGGTCTCGGCCTTGATGAGGCTCTGGTCACCAGTAAGACGCGTGCGCTACCGGCGACACGTTTCGCCGTCGGCGCCTATCTGTCTTTTTGTCGAGACAGATCCCTCCTGGAAGCCGTTGCGTCCTCTCTGACGGAGCTGTTCTCACCAATCATCATCGGTGAGAGGGTCCCGGCCATGCTCGCGAAGTATGAATACGTGACGGAAGAAACACTAGCGTATTTCAAGGCTCGTCCGATCCAGGCATCGCGCGATGCGGACTTTGCACTCGCATATGTGCTGCGCCACGCCAACACACCTGAAAAACAGCAGGCCGTCATTGATGCGCTCGTTTTCAAGTGTGATGTCTTATGGGCAATGCTGGATGCTCTCGAGCATGCCTATGGCGACAATGGCCAGATCCCTCCAGGTGCGTTTGACCCGGACGCGCCATGAGGAGGACACGCCGCAGACGAAGGCTACTCGAACAGACCTCAACACCCGTGCTGAAACCACAGGTAAGATTACAGTTCGATCCTGTGCGAAATGCCTGGGCCGTGCTGTCGCCCGAAAAAGTCTTCTGGCCTGATGAGATCAGTCTTGATATCCTGCAACTGTGTGATGGTGAGCATACCGTAACCCAGATTCTGGAGGTGCTGGCATTGCAATACGATGCTCCAGCCGACGAGATGGCGGGGGACGTTCAGTCGTTCCTGCAGGAGTGGTCTGACCGGTTCTTGGTGGCGCTATGAGCGAGGCCATACTTCCTCCGATCGGAATGCTGGCTGAGCTGACACATCGCTGTCCGCTGCAATGTGCCTATTGCTCCAATCCGGTGGAGCTCTTGAAGGCGAACTGCGAGATGTCCACTGAAAGCTGGCTGTCTCTTTTTGATCAAGCCGCAGACCTCGGAGTACTGCAAGTCCATCTGTCAGGGGGAGAGCCGACCCTCAGACGTGACCTCGAAATTCTGGTTGACCGGCTTGCCACCCGTGGTGTCTACGCCAATCTCATCACGGCCGGCGTCGGGTTACCACATGAACGTATCAGGACCTTGGCGGACGCCGGTCTCAATCACGTACAGATCAGTTTTCAAGGAGCCCGTTCCGAAACGACCGAGAAAATCGGCAACTACCGGGGAGCACATCAAAAGAAGATCGATACGGCAAGAGGCGTTCGAGAAGCGGGTCTGCCATTAACGATCAATGCACCCATCCACCGCCACAACATTGATGAGATATCGGCGTTCATAGACCTTGCGCTGGACCTGGATGCAGAACGTCTGGAAATTGCCAATGTGCAGTATGCCGGCTGGGCACTCCTGAACCGCAACGCGCTGATGCCTGACCAGGCGTCCGTGGAACATCAGGTAGAGATTATCCAGCAAGCTCAAAGAGAGCTCCACGGTATTCTCGCCATCGATTTCGTCACACCTGACTATCACGCAATCTATCCAAAGCCATGCATGGGTGGCTGGGCGCGTGATGCATTCGTCGTCGCTCCAGATGGAACTGTCCTTCCCTGCCATGCGGCAAAGACCATTCCGTCACTGGTCTTCGACCGCTTCGGCGAAGTCGAACTTGCGGAAATCTGGCGAGACTCGTCATCATTCAATGCGTTTCGCGGTACGGACTGGATGCTTGATCCCTGCCGGAGCTGCGAGCGGAAAGAAATTGATTGGGGCGGATGTCGTTGTCAGGCAATGGCAACTGCCGGAAGCGCCCAATCGACGGATCCAGTATGTATCAAGTCACCGCTGCATTTTCGAATGAAAGCCCTGATCCAGGAGGCAGCGTCCTCCGATAGAGACAATTTCCAGTACCGTCGCATAGGAAAAAACGTCCCCGAAGAGGTTTCCGGCCAATAGACTTTCGTCACCATTCACATTCTGTTGTCCGGTCTCCGTTGCAAATCTCTTGAATTTTTAACAACAAGAGGAAGATAATATGGTGTGACGACTTTGATCATTCACCCCGGCCCCATTGTTTCTATCAGGGGCAAAGGAGGCATGACATGTTTCAAGATGAGCAGGCACGCGATCAAGACACACAGATTGGATGGCTGAAGAACCGGCTGCGAAACGAAGCAACGATCTTGACCTCTCCGACTGCCAAGATGGATTTTCTGCGCGAGCAGCTTTCCAAGGGTGGGAGGGCGACAGATGGCATGAGCCTGAAGCTCCTGTGGCTTGAGTGGCGTTATGATGTGCTGATTCTGGCCGGCGGTCTTACCCGTTGGATGCGAAAACTTGATACGCGTTTCAATCATTTCCCTCAGCGCCAGCGCCATTGAGCGACCGCAAACGACAGATATCTCGCACGCCTAGCGCGAGAATGATTGTATAACAGGAGGTACCGGTGACCATCAGGCCGGTCATTCATTTGAAGCGCGCCTATGTTGCACCGGGAAACAAGGATGGCTGTCGCGTTCTCGTTGACCGGATCTGGCCACGAGGTATCAAGAAGGACGATCTTGATCTCGACCATTGGCTGAAGGAGATTGCTCCTAGCGCCGAACTACGTAAATGGTTCGGCCATAGGGATGAGCGGTGGGAGGATTTTCGCCGCAAATACCGTGAAGAGCTTGATCAACATTCAGATGAAGTCGATTTCCTGCGAAACCTCTGCGACAAAAAAACGGTAACTCTTGTCTACGCCGCCAGGGACGAGGATCACAACAATGCAGTCGTCATCAAGGATTATCTTGGTGAATAATAGTCGAGATAGGATAGGAGAGCAGAAAGCTGCCACAGATTGGTGGGTGGGCTCTCCGACACAATCAAAATCTATGATGCTGCAAGACTGATCTCGGACGTAACCTCGAGTGCACGGTCTTCGCGCGCATCCCCATCTTTGAGTTGACCACGTGCGGCGAGAACACGATCCCGCTCTCGGATGAGCTCCGAGATTTCTTGCTCGTATGCAGCAAAAATTGCAGTCAGCCAGCGATTTACCAGATAGGAAGGTCGCGGCATCTGCACGTCAAATCGAGGCAGGAGACCAATCGTTCCTTCTGCGTCCAGCCAGTCGTCACCAACCACCCACTGGTTCACGGTAAACAGCCGCAATATGCGTCCATATGCATCCACCCCGACTGCTGCGAGGTGATGAATTGGCCCGTCGATACCCTGTGGCCGCAGGAAGCAGTGGAAATGGCCGTGCTCGACGGCGCCCTCTTTGGCCGCATGGCAATGATAGAACCACTGCGCCCCACTCTCATTGTCGAATACGTCACCCGCCGGGTAATGTTCCCACTGGGCAACTTCCGATGTATCGCGAAAGGTTTCACCAAGGACGTTGAGCCCACCTTTGGCGAGCAGGCTCTCGCAGAAAGAAATTTCATGCAGTGCCCTTGCCTTTGCGCTGTCAGTCATCGGTCTACTCCGACAGTGGAACGGGAGGAGGAGGTGGCGCACGCTTCGCGGGTTTTTCTGGAAGAGCAGCCGGTGGCGGCGGTGGCGCCAGCTTTGGCTTGGCCGCCGGACCAGGGGCGCCTGCAGCACAAGGCGCCGCTGCAGAACAGGGTGCCGCGGCGGCGCAGGGCGCTGCAGCAGAACATGGTGCCGCCCCGGACGCGGCCGAAGGTTTTGCTTGAGCAACAGGCACCGGATGCGTGTAATGATCTACCGCCACCGCAGCTGTAGCTGCGGCGAGTGCTGCGCCAAAAAGAAGTGTATTTCGCGTGCTCATCGTTTCTTAAACCCATCAAGACCAAAAACCGGACGAAGCCAGATTCCTGCGAGCGACCCAACGAAGGCGGCAGCAAACCAGAGCCAGCCGTGAAGGCTGCCCGACGCGATCCCAGAGAATAATGCACCAATGTTGCAGCCGAAGGAAAGTCGTGCACCGTAACCCATCAGCAGGCCACCGACCGCCGCCGCCAGCATCGAGGCGAAGGGAACGTTCACCTTGGGTGCAAATTTCCCTGCAAGACTTGCCGCAAGCCCTGCTCCTAAAATGATGCCGAAATTCATGACCGATGTGACGTCAGCAAGGACGCTGCCCTCAAGTGCCGATTTTGGCCCGGGCCAGTTCCAGAACGACCAGCTTTCCACGCCAATACCGGCTGCCTGAGCTACCTTGGCGCCCCACAGGCCAAATCCGAAGGTGACAGACCATGGATGGCCAGCAATCAGCAGTGTCGCGATATTGAGAAGGGCCAAAAGCAACCCTGCCCCAATTAGTGGCCATGGGCCGTAAAGCAGCCAACTCCAGCCAGGTCGCGCTGGTATCGGTTCACGTTCGATATTGCCGTGTGCTTTCCGCTCGATCAATGCCGTTACATAGGCAACGAGCCCGAGGGCAGCAAGCGTCGCAAGCAGCGCTGTGCCAACACCCAGCTTGCGGCCAAGGTCAATGACACCGAAAGAGGGAAGTTCCAGCCACCAGGGCAGATGCGCTGTGCCGACAACTGCACCGACAATAAAGAACACAAGTGTCACCAGCATGCGGGACGAGCCCCCACCGACAGTGAACAGGGTACCCGATCCGCAACCGCCACCGAGCTGCATGCCCAGACCGAACATCAATGCCCCTATCAGGACAGACACGCCGACGGGCGCAATTGCGCCGACAAGCGAGCTGCCTCCGAGACTGCCGGCTGATAGAAGAGGTATCATCGCGACAGCGGCGACACCAATCATCAACATCTGCGCCCGTACACCCCGGCCGCGGCGCTCGACGACCATCCGACGCCATCCTCCCGTGAAACCGAAGGAACCGTGGTAGAGGGCTGCCCCCAGGAGGCCGCCGACGATGAAGAGTGCCGCCTGCCTCAGGTCAATGAGACCCATAATGACCAGAAAGCCAATCAGGAGGGCACCTCCTGCCACGATGGCGGGAGCACGGTCAGTCACGGCCGGAGGCAGGTACTTTGGGGGATCGCTTACTATTTCGCTCATTTTCTTACAGCTGTCTGTTTGGCATATATCAAAAGCGAATGTCTGGGGTTACAGACATTCGCTTGCTTGCATCAGTCGATGGTGACTGGCCCAGTAGAGCCAGTATCAAGTGCCGGATTTGTTCTCAACAGGGCGAGCAGGATCAGCAGTCCATTCGGACATCGAGCCATCGTACATGCTGGACTTTTTGTTGCCCAGGATTTCACTCAGCCCGAACCAGGCAACTGACGCCCAGTGGCCCGTGTTGCAAAAAGAAATGTTTTCCTGGTCTGCCTTGAGGCCAACGGCCTCACTCAGAGCTTTCACCGTTTCTGGACGTGCAAAGAGTGCATGCTCACTACTATAAAAGTCGCTATGCTTGATGTTGACGGAGCCTGGAATCGTGCCATTGGCATGAACCACAGGGCTCTTCGACTTTCCTTCAAACTGTTCAACCGGGCGGCCATCAACCAGGGTCACGCCGGCTTCAAGCGCCGCGACGACTTCTTCTGTCGTCGCGAGCAGGTCTTCCTGCAATTCATACTCGAAGTTAACCGGCTGCGGCTCTACCGGCTTTTCAGAACGCTCGCCACCCGCCGCATCAAACTGCCGCCAGCCACCGTCCAGGATCGAAACTTCGTCATGCCCAAGATACTTGAATGTCCAATAGACGCGGGTGGCGCCGCCGAACTCACTAGAATCCGTACCCCAAGGAACGATGACAACATGATCGTCGTCATCAATACCGAGATCGCCGATCAATTTAGTGATCTGCTCTAGCGGAGGCAGCATGCCGGGCACGCCTTCCACCTCGGTGCGCCAGCCTGCACTGGCGTAAGGCGCAACAACCGCACCAGCTATATAAGGCTTTTCACCAAGTTCGGTCTCCGCGATATTGTCACGGATATCGAGCACGACCACGTTTTCCTTGCCCGCATTGAGTTTCACCCATTCGGCATCGACGAGGGGGCGGATTTCATCGGCCAGTGCAGGAGCCGCAAGAAAGGACAATACGGATACGAACGCAGCAAAGCGCATTGGAAACACTCCTTGGTAACTGCATGGGCGGTGCCCGTGCGAATTTTCTGCAATTTAGCCTCCGCAATGAGCAAAGTCAGAACATAAGCTGTCTTGGAGTGGGCTGACTGCGGAATATTTTTCTTTCGGGTCGAGAAACTTCGGCACAAGATTTTGCACTGCAGCAAAATGCATGGGCAAGTGTCCTATCGGGCGGCACCAGAACCTCAGACCAGTTCGCAGGGCAATCGCGCAATTCTTATGGTCTTCGGTTGGATACATGTCGAGGCAAACAGGGGCGCCTCCCCCACGAAAGCAGCCACTATAATGCGGAGGCGTGCTTGATCTCCAGATCTTCCAAGAGGTTTGAAAGGGCTGTTTGCGCAAGAGCGCTTTCGCGCTCAGCTTCCTAATGCAGGCAGTAGCGGAAACGAACCTTTGCCCGCGACGGCATTTGTGCAAGCCTCGAAATCTCCCAACTTGCGACGGTCGCGATCTTTGGAAAGCCAGCGGTCTTCTGACAGTCTGCCATCAACACGACCAATCGACCCGATGAAGGCATCTGGATCGACCCGATAACCGTCCCGTCGGAGACAATATCATGACCCTTTTGTGCATGAATAAACGGACCATCCAACATCATCGCCATACGGTCACGGTCAACAGAGACCTCGAACTGTGCAGTCCGAAGAAGATGTCTGGCCTCGACAGAGAAATAGTCCTCCTGGGGCCCAGATACGACCGCAATCGGCCGATGATACCGGCGGAATGGAAGAACCAGCCGACGCGCAATTCCGTCACTGCAATTTCCAAGCGGCAGATGATCGTCCGCCCGTAGCGTGCGCCCATCAAGACCACCCATCCCGGTTCGCAAATGGGTCGCTCGACTGCCGAGGACTGGCGGTGTGACTACCCCGCCAGAAATGGAGAGATAACCCCAAACGGCACCCTGCATGGCACCAACTTTCAGGACGGAGCCGCGACGCAACCGGTGGGCTTTCCAATTGGGAACACGATCTTCGCCAATCCGAACTTCACATCGCCCGCCCGTAACAGCGATCAGGCAATCACGATCTGCGCGGAAAGTGCGTCGACGACAGCTGCAGTCCGTGCAGAAAATCTGCTGCCGCTTGCGCCTTTGCAGCGGCACTAAAAATCAAGCGTATGTCGCTGCGCATTGCAAAGAGCCAATCGTCAATATAAGCGGCGCTTTCCTGGCGGAGTTCCGCCGTGATCTCAAGATCACTGCAGAGGAAGCATGCAGTAATCTCCGCTACCATTTCTTCAAAAGCATAATGCAGAGAACGATAATCCGGGGTCTGGCGGCGATCCAGCCGGTGGGGCGCACCGCTCCAATGAGCAAGCTCATGGAGTGCGGTGGTGTAATAGCTTTCACGGGACTCGAAGGCGGAAAATGGAGGCAATCGGATAAGATCGTGACGCGGCTGATAGCATGACATACTGCCACCATGGATAATGCGGGCATTTGTACCCTTGATAAAGGCGTCTGCAATTGCAAGACGATCCTCTGGCAGGCGAGGTCGGCGCTCTTTTCTTGTATAGAATTCAGAAGGCAAACCGCCAATCTGAGAGAGATTAAAGACAGTGTAAGACTTAATATACGGGATCTTCTGGCTCTGCTCCCGGTCTTCGTCCTCCCCCGACTGTTCGCTGCGGCGGGCAACAGTGCCATATTTGACGATCAATGTCCCCTTCTCACCCATGCGGATCTGACCTCCAAGCTG